>DATGYJ010000386.1:0-8833 GCA_035298105.1 Anaerolineales bacterium
AGATCTTTTGCGAGCCCATATTCAGGCGATCTGGCTTGCGGAATCTCGCATGGACCTTGGCAAATCATTAAAAGACCTGTTGGATATTTCAGGGGACGACCCGACCCTGAAAGTATTAGATTTTGTGCAGGCCGCCCTGGAATCGGATGACGCCAGGCAAAGAACGTTAAGAAGAGCCAGGTCTGTATTAAGCGAAGTGGAAGGCGAGCTTCAGAAAACCGATTGGTATGGAGACGCCTGGCTGGAAGGTGCTGTTAACCAGATAGCCAACAAATTCAATCAGGCCTGTGAACGCTGGCGTGGACTTTACCGCGCCGCGAAGGGACAGCAAACGATCCAGCAAAAGATCATCAACGACATGTCACGACCGGCTTCTGATCGCGAGCAGGCCAGAAGGCTGCGGGCCGAGGCCGAGAGCCAGCTCGAATTGCTGACCGAATCGAAAAATCTGACTCAATCGGATTTCTATTCTTACCGCTACTTTGCGAGCGAAGGCTTCTTGCCCGGTTATAGTTTCCCACGCCTGCCGCTCTCTGCCTTTATCCCTGCCAGGAGAATTCGCAGCGAAAAAGATGAGTTCCTCTCACGCCCGCGTTTTCTGGCAATCTCAGAATTCGGCCCACAATCCATCGTCTACCACGAGGGTTCGCGCTATACCATCAACAGGGTCAATCTGCCGATCGCGGAATCCGGAGATGGAATCGCCACCCTGCAGGCGAAACACTGCCCGGCTTGCGGATATTTCCATCCTGAGTCTACAGGCAATCAGGATCGCTGTGAACGGTGCCAGGCTCCCCTGGAAGCGCCCATTGCACCCTTGTTCCGGCTTCAAAATGTATCCACAAGGCGGCGCGACCGGATCAGTTCAGATGAAGAAGAGCGGATGCGCCAGGGATATGAAATCCGGACCGCGATCCGCTTTCAGGAGACCCAAACCGGCGATCTCTCGGCTCAATCTGCCGTGCTCATGAAGAATGACGAAGATGTCGCAAAATTAACCTATGCAAATGCCGCTACGATCTCGCGGATCAATGTGGGTTGGAAGCGACGGGCGAATCCTGCTCAGCTAGGTTTTGTATTGGATATTGAGCGAGGCTATTGGGCGAGAGAAAAGGATGATCAAAAAGATGATCTGGGCAATACGCTGGCGGCCCGTACAAAACGAGTGATCCCCTTTGTGGAAGATACTAAGAATAGCCTCTTATTGGAATTAACCAAGCAGCTTGATGAAAGGCAGATGGCATCCTTGCAGGCTGCTTTGAAATCTGCGATCCAGGTCAAATATCAACTGGAAGATAATGAACTCTCTGCCGAGCCGCTGCCTTCTTCCAGGAATCGGCGAATGATCCTGTTCTATGAATCGGCGGAAGGCGGGGCGGGCGTTTTACGGCGCTTGCTGGATGATCCGCAGGCATTTGCTGACGTGGCGCAACTCGCATTGCAACTCTGCCATTTTGATCCGCAGTCGGGCGAAGACAAGCATCAGGCTGAAGGCGCCGATGAAGCTTGTGAAGCGGCTTGCTACAACTGCCTGATGAATTATTACAACCAAGCCGAGCATCGCATTCTGGATCGAAAATTGATCAAAGATATATTGATGAAATTAAGCGGTGTAGTGGCAAAAACGTCTCCATCCGCGCTTTCGCGCGAGGAGCATTTGCGACGTCTGCGAAACTTGTGTCAATCCGACCTCGAGCGAGAGTGGTTGGACTTCATGGAGCAACGAAACCTGATACTGCCATCTCATGCCCAGAAATTGATCGAGAGCTGTTACACGCGCCCTGACTTTCTCTACCAAAAGGATTGTATTGCGGTCTATGTCGACGGATCGCAGCATGAGTTTGCGTCTCGTGCCGAGCGTGACAGAAGTCAGGCGGATTGTATGGAAGATATCGGATTTACCGTGATACGGTTTGATCTCAAAGCCAATTGGGAAGAGGTCGTCGCAAAATACCCGCATATCTTTGGAGTGAAGTCATGACCTTTGCCGTCGGCTCCCTGGTCAAAGCGCGCGGTCGAGAATGGGTCGTCCTGCCAGAATCGGATGACCAATTACTTGTGGTGCGCCCACTGGGCGGCACAGACGATGAAATTGCGGGGATTTATACGCCCCTTGAGACAGTGGAACCGGCACGGTTTGATCTGCCTAATCCGAATCTCACGGGTGATTATCTTTCGGCGCGGTTGCTCAGAGACGCGGTTCGCCTTGGATTTCGCTCCAGCGCGGGACCATTCCGCTCGTTTGCCCGGCTCGCGTTTGAGCCGCGACCCTATCAGCTTGTTCCCCTGCTGATGGGATTAAAACTTGACCCGGTCCGCTTGTTGATCTCGGATGATGTGGGTATCGGAAAGACCATTGAAGCCGGATTAGTAGCCCGTGAATTGCTTGACCGCGGGGAAGTGGAGAGACTGGCTGTCTTGTGCCCACCACAATTGGCAGAGCAGTGGCGAGCCGAATTGCGCGACAAGTTCCACATTGAGGCGGAACTTGTTTTGCCTGGTACAGCTGCACGTTTGGAGCGCAATGCTTCGTTGGGGCAATCGCTTTTCGAGCTACATCCCTTTGTAATTGTTTCGCTGGATTTCATCAAGACAGACCGACGCCGGGATGAATTTCTGCGTACCTGTCCGGAATTAGTGATCATCGATGAAGTACACACCTGCGCTTTTGCAGAAGGACGTGGCAGACATCAACGCAACCAGTTAGTGAAGGGCCTGGCTAAGAATCCTGATCGCCACATGATTTTGGTAACGGCCACACCTCACAGTGGCAAGGAAGATGCCTTCCGCTCGCTCCTGACCCTTTTGGATGAAAGTTTTGAAAATCTGCCGGACGATCTGACAGGACCGGAGAACGAACGGCATCGCCGCAAACTGGCTGCTCACTTCATCCAGCGCCGCCGCGCGGATATTCGGCATTACATGGATGCGGACACTCCTTTCCCGGAGCGTGAAGAAGCAGAGGATACTTACAGGCTCTCCCCTGAATACAAGCGACTATTTGATCGTGTTCTGGAGTATGCCCGTGAGACTGTACGGGATGTACAAGATACAAGCAAGAATCAATTTCATCTCCGAGTGAAGTGGTGGTCTGCCCTGGCCTTATTGCGCTCGCTGGCTTCCAGCCCGGCGGCGGCAGCGGCGACATTACGCAACCGTGCCGCAACCGCAGAAGCAGAGACCGTCCAGGAAGCCGATGAAATCGGCAAGCGCACAATTCTCGATATGATGGATGATGAATCTGCTGAAGGCATGGATATTGTGCCTGGCAGTGACATCCCCGGTGAGGAAGAGGAAGCGCTAACCAATCGCCGCAAGTTATTAGACATGGCACGCGCCGCAGATGCCTTGAGTGGTGACAAGGATGAGAAACTAAATAAAGCTATTAAGTTGGTAAACACGTTGATCAAGGATGGTTATCACCCGATCCTGTTCTGCCGCTTTATCCCAACTGCAGATTATGTGGCAGAATCTCTTCGAAAATCATTGCCTAAGAGTGTCGAGGTTGTCTCCGTGACTGGCAGGTTACCCCCTGATGAGCGTGAAGCGCGTATAGCTCAATTGGCAGAATCGGAGAAGCATGTGCTGGTCTGTACGGACTGTTTGAGCGAGGGGATCAACCTGCAGGAACATTTCGATGCGGTTGTGCATTACGATCTCTCATGGAATCCGACTCGCCATGAACAGCGTGAAGGACGCGTGGATCGTTTCGGGCAGAAAGCTCCTAAAGTGCGTGTGCTGACCTATTACGGTGTGGACAACCAGATTGACGGCATCGTGCTGGATGTACTCCTGCGCAAGCACCGCACGATACGCAGTTCACTGGGAATTTCTGTCCCTGTGCCCGTGGACACCGAAAAGGTAGTGGAAGCGATTTTCGAAGGTTTGCTGTTGAAATCCAAGCCGAGCGCAATGGACAATTACCTGCCTGGCTTTGAAGAATTCATGAGACCCACACGCGAAGATCTATATGGCAAATGGGATGCAGTCACCGAGCGCGAGAAGCGCTCGCGGACTTTATTTGCCCAGGAAACTATAAAAGTAGATGAGGTGGCTCATGAGTTGCAAGCGGCGCAGGAGGCAGTTGGCTCAGGCGTGGATGTGCAGTCCTTTACCCGCAATGCCCTTCAGATGATAGGTGCAACCGTCCGGACAAAAGACAACCTGCAAGTGGATATAACCGAAGCACCGCAGGGATTGAAGGATTTGCTCAACCAATCTCTCGGCGGAGTCTTCAAACCAAAGTTCTCCGTGCGATTTGACTTGAACGTGAAAGACGCTGAATATTATCTGACCCGTACTCATCCATTGATCGAAAGCCTTTCCTCATTTGTTTTGGAAAGCGCGCTTGACCCACTCAATGGAAAAGATATAAAGAATCCCGCCCGTCGTTGTGGTGTGATCCGAACGAAGGCAGTCGAGAAACGCACAACTGTGCTACTCCTGAGATTTCGCTATCACATCATCAAGGAAAAGAAGGGTGAAGAAAACAAACCTTTGCTGGCGGAAGAGTGCGGGCTTATGGCGTTTACTGGCTCGCCCCAAAACGCGGAGTGGCTGAGCAAGGAAGAAGCTCAGAAACTTTTACAGGCTGCGCCGGATGCAAATGTAAACCCCGACCAGGCACGTGAATTTGTGCAAAAAGTGATTGATGGCTTTGATAGCCTGCGTCCTCATTTGGATGAAACGGCAAAACAACTGGGTGAGCAATTGCTGGACGCTCATCAACGCATACGAATTGCTTCACGGCAAAAAGGCAGCCACACACACGTGGAACCAAACCTGCCGTCAGATGTGCTGGGTATCTATATCCATTTACCAAAAGTGCCTTAAGCAGTACTCTATCCGATTTTGATATGGCTGTGCATGCTAATCAATCGCATCAGGAAATACATGGATTATGAGCGTTCCTAGAGTTTTCATTAGCTATAGTCACGATTCCCCACAACATGAAGAACTTGTGTTGTCCTTTTCAAACCGATTGCGCGCGGATGGCGTTGATGCTTTTTTGGACCAATATGTGGAGTCTCCCCCGGAGGGCTGGCCGCTCTGGATGGAAAAGCAAATTCGAGATGCAGATTTTGTCTTGATGATTTGTACTAAAACCTATCTGAAGCGGGTAATGAATGAAGAACAGCCAGGGAGAGGCCTTGGGGTTCGTTGGGAAGCAACGATCAGCTATCAACATTTGTACAATGCAGGATCTATAAACACAAAATTCATTCCAATAGTTTTTGAAGAGGCTTGTTTATCTTATATTCCTAAGCCCCTGCAGGCCACCACCTATTACCTTCTAACCAGCGAAGATGCTTATAAGGCTTTATACCGGCACATTACAGGTCAATTTCCATCAATGCCCGAGTTGGGAGAAGTAAAAAAGCTAACGGACGATGGAGACCAGCGAACCACCTTGTTAGCATTTGCCCCGTCTGGTCCTACTACATCAAATGAAGAAATAACCAATTACGTTGCTCGTAAACAGGATAAAGAATTGTTTCGGGAGCTAAAACAGACGGGGGTGACGTTGACTATTAAAGGGCCCCGAAAGACAGGCAAGTCCTTACTTCTGACACATACGCTTGCACGCGCAGGCAAAAAATTCATCTATATTGACCTCAAAGCCATTGATGACCATGTTTTCGATCAAATAGATGCATTCTATGCAGTCTTTTGTGAAATAATAGCATCAGGATTTGGCGTCAACAGCCGGCTACGGCAATCGTGGAAGAGGAATATATCTGCACCGCAACAAGTTACAGCCTTCATTGAAGATCATTTGTTTGAATTGATGAACGAGCCTCTTGTTATCGCAATCGATCATGCAGATCACCTGGTTGGATCCGATCTGAGTGTTGATTTTTTCCCCATGCTACGAGGCTGGCACAACAGCAGATTTAAAGGGATCGGCTGGGAAAATACTACGCTTGTCATAGTGATCTCCACCGATCCCAGGCTGATCATTAATAACGACCGCGAATCTCCATTTAATGTTGGTACGATTATCCACCTTGATGACTTTTCGTACGAAGAACTCATCAAGTTGAATTCGCTTTATAAGAATCAGTTGTCAGCAGCAAATCTGTATCAACTTCATAAAATGCTCAATGGACACCCGTACCTTACAAAGCTGGCGCTCGATGCCATTTCAAACAAATTGATCGAGCCATCCGAGCTTCTCCATTCCCCTCTGGGAGCACATAGTCCATTCACGGAATACCTTCAATCGGTATGGTTAAGAATTGTCGCCAATCATGAGTTGATCCAGGCCCTGCAACAGATGTCGAGACACGAGTCCATGAAAGAACAGAATGTAAATGCCTTGTTGCGGGCCGGGATCATCAGGCTTGTGAATGGTCAGCCCGGATTTCGAAATGATCTGTATCGCCTATACTTCCAGGAAAGATTATGAGTGATCGAACATGAAATTGTATGCTGGCGGAACATTAAGCCCTCGTGAGCATTATTATGTGGAGCGCCCCGAGGACAAGCTGCTCTATAAGCTTTGTAAAGAGGGGGAATATTGTTATATTCTCGCGGCCCGTCAACTGGGCAAATCATCATTGGCAGCCAATGTAATTGCGCGGTTGCAAAAAGATGGCATTCGATCTCTGTATGTCGATCTCCAGGGAATCGGAAGGGAGATTCTAGAACGCGAGAAAAGGCTGAAAACAGAATCACATTATGGCCCGCCCAACCCTCAGTTCGATCTTGATTATAAAGATAAGTGGTACTTAAGCTTATTGAATTCTTTACTGAACGAATGCAAAGATATTCGGGAGGCTGTAAATCTGGAAAATTGGTGGGCAGCCAAATCCGGACTGGACCATGTCCAAAAAATGACAACCTTTTTTAGCGAAATATTGCTTGCCCGGATTCCTCAGCAACTTATTGTTTTTATTGACGAAATTGATAGATTTCCCGAATGGGCCTTATCTGACGACTTCTTTATGGCTCTGCGAAAGATGCACAACGATCGATTTAATAATACGGAGTTTAAGCGGCTCAGCTTTGTCATTATCGGGCTCCGCTTACCCAGGTATTTAATTCGAGATAAATCCCTTAGCCCTTTCAATATTGGGACAAGGATCGATCTGGCAGATTTTCAGATAGAAAATGCCGTGATCCTTACAAAGGATATGAAGCTCGGATCTGAACTTTCTGCTTTTCAAGTGCTCCAAACCATTTTCAAGTATACAAATGGTCACCCCTATATGACCCATGAGGCTTGCAAATTTCTTACCGATATTACGTGTGAGGAAGATGAAGAAGAACGTTACTATCTAAATACGACGGAGCAGGTTGATGAGTTGATGGAATATCTCATCAAAAAGACGTTTGAAGATAAGCACCTGGGGAGGATCAGGGACTGGATTACCCGTTTGCCCGATCAGATCAATTTCCTCAGGCTCTACGGCTATATCCTTGATGGCAATAAGGTTTTATTTGATGAAACCATTCAGCAGTTAGATGATCTGAGATATTCCGGCTTAATACGGACTATAGATGGTGTAGCCAGGGTCCGAAACCAGGTTTATGAAAAAAGCCTTGACAAAGATTGGGTCGTATATCAATTGCGACAAAATGGGGCGATGGACCCGAGTAATTTTTCCCTGAACCTAGAGAAGCTGGGAATTCGTACGACAGAGAGTCTCAGTGAAACCTCGGAGCAAAGAAAGTCGGTAAATAACGACTCGCTCAACTTGAACGACTTATTGTTGGTTCCTTCATCATCAGCACCTGTTCCCCCGGTGGATAGAGAAACACTGCCAGTTGATGAATCAGGTCAGGAGGATTCTTTTGCAGACCTAACTGACGATCAAGTGAATGAGCGCTTAAGTGGCCTTCTGGGAAAAGCGGAGCAAAAACAAGAGCGAATTAGAAATTTTGAAATCGAAGCAAGTGAGCAAATTGATGAAGACTTATTTGATAATATAGAAGCAGAGGTTGAGGCGGACGAGCCTGATGATTTTGGGGTACCGGAAAAACTCAATACTTTCGTTGAATTCTTTAACGAAGTGCGCGAAAGGCTGCCGTGGATATCTCGACGGGGAAGGAGGCAAATTGCTCTTGCATTTATCGGAATCTTATTTAGTGCTGGAGCGATCGCCTGGCTGGTAAGTGCCAATTCAGCTTATGCTTTGCTTATCCGTGGCGGAGCTATAGCCTGTCTACTTGTATTCATCGGCATCTTTGTCGCTGTAAGGAATAGTATATATCTATCGAACAGGGGACAAATGATCCTTGCATCCATCGGAACTCTAGCTAGTGCTGGAGCGATCGTCTGGCTGGTAAGTGCTGATTCAGCCTCTTCTTTGCTTATCCGTGGCAGTGTTGTAATGGTCGGCCTGGTTCTCATCAGTGTCTTTGTCGCCGTACGGAAGAGACGGTCGCTTGTCGAAGAACGGCTTGGCCGTTTTCTTGAGGACGAAAGAGAACCAGAGGTGCAAAGAGACTGGGGAAGGGAGCTTGCATCTCAATGGATGAGAAACCAGAGGGCAGCGCACTACTCGCTCAAAGAGAATATTGCGCGGGAACTTGCCCAGGCAAACCTGAAGATAACCGTCACTGAATACATTTTCCTTGTCTTTATCTCTGCTCTTGCGTTTGCATTACTCATCTACATAATTCAGCCTTCGACCTCTGCGGTGGTCCTGGGCGCCGTTGTTGGTCTGCTTGTTCCTCGCCTTTACATAAAGCGAAAACAGGAGATCCGCTTAAGGAACTTCGACAACCAGTTATCTGATATGCTAACTCTTATGGTGACCGGTTTGAGGGCGGGCTATTCCACAATGCAAACTATGGAGGCAGTAAGCCGTGATTTGGAGGTGCCTAT
>DATGYJ010000387.1:0-5424 GCA_035298105.1 Anaerolineales bacterium
TGCCTGATGAAGGTGTTTGTTTTGGACTCTCTGCAACCTCAGTGGTTGAAACTGACGGGGATGTGACCTGCGGATTACCTGCAAGCGAATTGCAGGACGCCAATATGGCTGCAAAGAAAAGAGACAGCAATTGTTGTTTCATAATATTGTTCCTTTAATGGCTTGCGTAAAGTTCATTCGCAAACTCTTCTGCCTGCACAACGAGAAAGTTTCCTGAAAAGTTCCAACGGGGCATGTTTCCTGATCCTATTTTGTTTCCATTCAACAAACATTAGCTGCCTTTAATTCTCTTCGCAGAGAAAGCCGCGCCCGGGCCAGGCGACTCTTCACTGTTCCCATAGGGATCTTCAGGATGGTGGACGCCTCGCCATAAGACATCTCCTCAATATCCACAAGGACGAGGACGACGCGGTAATCAGTTGGCAATTTGCTCAGGCATTTCTGGATATACTCATTTCTTTCAGAGGTCTCCACGCACTCTTCAACGGATGGCACATGATCCTGAAACCTAATATATAGACTCTCGTTCTCGCCATCATCCGTGAAACTTTCGTTCAAGGATATGGCGGCAGTACGATGTATACGCCTAATATCATCGTAGCATTTGTTGACCAAAATCCACATGAACCAACTCTTGAGTGAACCGCCGCGAAGCTCGATGATATGCTGATACGCGGAGATAAATGCATCCTGCGTAGCATCCTCGGCGAGAGCATCCTGCCCCAGGATGCGCAGCGCTGTACGGTACATCATGTCCTGGTATTTCAGTATGAGCGCGTTGAAAGCTTCCAGGTTGCCCGACTGTGCAGAGTGAAGCAGAATAATTTCACTTTGCTCTGTGCAGTCCCAAGCTTGCTCCAGGCGCAGAAAATCATTGGTCATCATTATCACCAGAACAAAACAAGCTCTTTTCCATGCCATTCCAACGAGGGACTAGCCCTCGGATGTCATATGAGCATGATTGGTTACTCGTGCAGAGTCCAATCTATCTCCCAGGCGTTATTCAATAACAGTGTGATCTCATTAAAGGACACTCGCAAAACGCCGTTGAAAAGCCCGCGGCAAGTGACGGTGTGTGTGGTTGTTGGACCATAATCGCCATCCATGCCGCCAATGCAATCAACGGAATCCGATGGCGTGTTGCCGCCCGGTCTATCTATGGACATGCCTACATTCCACTGGATGGATGGATCAACGGATTGAATGGTAAATTCATAACCTCTGTTGATGCTGGCATCGGGTTGCAATGAAGGGAAAGGCAGCTGTTTCGAGTCAACTGTCACCGCGCGGGCGGCTATGACTTTGCCTTGATAACCGCCAAGTTCAAATTCCTGATTGAGCGTCCATGTTTGATCCACCTGTGGGTCCGCGCCGACGTCAAAGGTGAAGGAGTGTTCTTCGGTCAACTTTTGCAGCACATCATCAGCGGGTGGGGCGTCAAAGATGAAATTTGAATAATATGCCTTCGCTTTTTCAACAACCAGTTTGAGCGGACCCTCAGAAATCTTTTCTTTTGTGCTGAACTGCCAAAGGTTCTCATTCCTCGCGCTATACACTTGCGGACCATCGAGATCGAGTTGTATTTTCTTTCCACTGGTGTCAATCACAGATACATCAACCGGTGCGATCACTCTAAAATCGGGGCGCGATTCAGGCATTGACATGTGCACGTAGAACAAATAACTGTCATCCAGTTTGACAACCCGTTTGAGTTCGGCGGTCACGCCGTTGGCATTTGGCTTGGATGAAATAGACCGCGACGCTTCGAGCAAGTCCACGCCATTCTGGTCTGGGGAAGCCCACGCAAGTTGCCAATTGCCGGTGACCATCACGGTTTGCTTATCCACGACGAATCGGATTTTTCCGGTAGGGACTCCGTTTGGATACAACAGCGTCAACGTATATTTCGGAGCTGGTTCGATATTTTCGGAAAACGGCAGGACACCATTGGATATGCCGCGGTTCAAGAATTCCATGAGCGAAATCGTAAAAGGCGTCTTTCCATCCGCGGCTTCGAAGGCAAATCTGATTCCCTGCGTGGTTGCAGGTAAACCCTGTAATCTCAGGTCGCTTTCGACCAGCTTGGCAGAAATTACCTTTACGTCCGTACCGTTAAGATGCAGGGTTTGGTTGATGTTCCAGATCTGTTCTACTTGTGGGTTTACCCCCATATCAAATTCGATGAAGTTACTTCCGTCTTCCGCGTAATCGACCAAGATTTTATCAAGCACGAAGGTATATGGCCCGTAAGCAGGCTTGGCTATCGACTGAAGTTCCCATGGTTCTGCCACATCATGTGTTACAGGAGGAGGGGACATATCGATCAGGGCGATCTTTTGACCCGTTGCATCCACCACCGAGGCAGAAGCCGGGATGTAGGCAAGCGCAGCGTCTTTCTTTTCATCGGGCGTAATCGTAAAGAAGAAACTGTAACGGTCATCCTGCGGGACAACTTTATCCAGTGCGACAGTGATTCCGTTGTCATGCACGGATGAATTTACGGACGGAGTGACAGCCAAAACGGGTTGACCGATCACTGTGCCAGCCGGAACGTATTTCAATTGGAGCGGCACTTCCCAATTTTCAGGGACAGCGCTCAACCGCATCCACGGAATACACGGAAGCAGCATGGTTAACTCAGTCACATCGGCAGGGACAGTTACTTCAAAAGCGGGTTTTGCCGCAAAGATATTTTCGGGATATTTGCTTGTGTCCATGGCGCGGTTAATGAGCGTGCCATCGGGCAGGCGCAGGCGGGCGTCACTGTCAGTGAAGGGTTGGGTAGTGGGTCCACCACAAAAAGCGCTTTGATCCATGCTGTTCAATTGCTTGTTGGTGAATGTCGTACTGTCATTCTCAGGCGCAATGCCTTTGACATCATAGACCAGCTGGACATGATCGGAATACACCAACGCCTGTGTCACCGTCAGTGTGATTCCGTCGCGCGTGACGGAAACGGGCTCAACGAGGACGCGCATTCCGTTGCTATTTTCCACCAAGCCAACGCCGGGTATGTATCCAAATGCCCGGCCCAGCGCATACACAACGCCGCTCAGTGCGAGCAGAATAAACAAAGCAATCAAGATCGCCGTAAGAGGGCGGGTACGAATAGTAGTCATCGGAGATTTCCTTTCGAGTTTGGCCGACAGTTCGGGCCATAGGTTAGTGTTCTCCGGGACACCGCGGCGAGCGAGATTCTCCAAGGCTTGTTTCATTTGCTTGTCGGTCATGCTTCGCTCCTTTCGAGCAGGCCGCGCAATCGTTCACGCGCCGCGTTCAGCATCCACTTGACCGTGCCGACCGACGAGCCTGCTTCCTCCGCCATTTCCTTCTCACTCATTTCGAGGAAATATCTTTGCACAACCACCGCTCTTTGACGCGGCGATAATTTTTGCATGGCATCCCAGATTTGATTCTGGACTTCGATGGACTCCACCTGCGCCTCAACTGACTCGACTCTCGCGGCCAATTCCGCAAAAACGGACTCGTCTGCGTCATCCCCTATCCAAACCTGCCGCGCCGACCTTTGCATGGTCTTCACTGATGCATTGACCACACTCCGCATGAACCACGGCTCGAACGGACGCGTCGCGTCGAAGCTGCGCATTGCACGATATGCCTGTATGAATGAATCCTGCACGATATCTTCGGCCAGGCCGGGATCGCGCGTGATCAGAAAAGCCGTGCGCACAGCCTTTACTTGATAGCGTGCAACCAGGAATTCCAGTCCGCTGATATCGCCGTTTTTGAGCCGCTGAATGGCTTGTTGTTCGTCCATGTTGTCCTATAACTTATATATCTCTTCAAGGCTCGAAAGGTTGGGTAGCAACGAGAAGAATTAAACCCAAAGATATGTCCACTCTGCCTGACCACTCGGTACCACACCAGCAAAGATCGATACACTATTGCTCCAGCTGTTCCAACAAGGCGGGTAATTGTTCTAAGTGATCGAATTGATAAAAACCAGGATGTTTCCTGGATGGGGCGGCGGTTTCGTGCTGCCAAGTGATCTCGTAAGGCACATATGCCGCGCTACCACCGATTTCCAAAACCGGTAAAATGTCCGAGCGCAGGGAATTACCTACCATGAAAAATCTCTGCGGTTCGAGCGAATGTTCTGCAAGAAGCCGCGCATAACTTTCGGGAGTCTTGTGACTTACAACCTCGATGCGCTGGAAATATTTCCCCAAGCCGGAATGAGCGACCTTTGTTTCCTGATCGAGCAGATCACCTTTGGTGATTACCATCAAAGGGTAGCGGTCAGCAAGTTGTGCAACAGCTTTGTTTACGCCGTCCAACATTTCGACCTCCGTGCTCAACATTTCCCTGGCAAGATCAAGAATGGTTTTTATATCGTTCCCTGAAATACGCCCATCGGTGATGTCCACTGCAGTCTCAATCATCGAAAGGGTGAAGGCTTTTATGCCGTATCCAAAATGTTCAATGTTGCGCGCTTCGATTTGGCAGAGGCGCTCATTGATCCATTTCCGTTCACAATAATGCGTCAGAATTTCCGCAAACCTGTCCTGCGCACGAACATACAAGCGTTCCGTATGCCAGAGCGTATCGTCGGCGTCGAATGCAATCATATCGAATTTAGGCATGGCACTTGACCTCAATATCTTTCGTTATGACTTGTTTGCGCAATTATGGCAGGCAAACATCTATTCGCGGTTCAACAATACGCCCAAATTACGCGGTAGCACATCCAACGACTCGATCAACTCGAGCCGATCCAATTTTTCCATGATCGCGGCGGATAAAGAATCGTTCGACGAGTGGCCCAAGAGGAGCGCAGTCTCCTCCAGGGAAAATTCTGCGCGCGTCTCGACCCAATCCTTGAACTTCTTATCCTCGGGACAATATCTTTGACAGAGCATGCACCCATAGATACTGTTATGCCACGAGGAGTCAATCCACGCGGGGAAGGGAACATCCGCGAGCTTCTCATTGTGGAAAGAGAGACAGCGTTCTGCGCGGAGGAGAAAACGGTCCTCACCGATCGCTCCTGTGGGGCATTTGATGATACAGGCCCGGCAATGAGCGCACCGTTCGAGCATCTTCATTTCGCGCCAGTCGTCCTGTTCACACGGCATATCCGAATAAAACGTGAATAGGTGATGAAAACTTCCCATACCTTCGACATATGTGATATTGTTCCTACCGTATTCCGCCAGTCTGCTATGGACAGCTAAAGGCTTGATAGGAAGGTTTAGTGTTTTCATGGCGCGGTACCCCATCGGGTTCAAGACTTCGTTTACTAATATTTCCATTTTTACAGGCAGCGTCGAATACCCGACATAAGTGGGCGGCAAGATCAAAGTCTTCGATTCACCATTCCAGTGAAAAAGAACGCCGATCTGTGGGCTGGGTATGGCGACAATGATGATTGATTTCGCTTCCGGCATATCAATGGGTTGATCG
>DATGYJ010000388.1:0-2445 GCA_035298105.1 Anaerolineales bacterium
CATCAGGCCCCGGAAGGGATCCAGGAATTCAAGGGCACCTTTGCCACCGATGGGGTAGAGAATGCTCTCGAACAAGCGCAGGCCGTAGCAGGTGATAAGGTTGTGGCCGTTGCAAGCCCAGATGTTGCCGGTCAATTGCTCAAGGCTGGTCTGCTGGACGAACTGAGTTTGCACATTGTACCGGTGCTGTTGGGCGGTGGCGTACGCCTGTTTGACCGCTTGGGCATTGAGCCCGTTGAGCTGGAATGCACAAGCGCAGTGAACACTCAAAAAGTCATCCATATGACATTCCGTGTTCTTAAGTAACTGAGATCTGCGAAGGAGATTAACATGCAAAAGATAACCCCGTTCTTATGGTTCGATACTCAAGCGGAGGAGGCCATGAAATTTTATACCTCCATATTCAAGAATTCAAAGGTCAATGGCGTCTCGCGCTATGGAGAAGCCGGACCTGGTCCGGCGGGCAGCGTCATGACCGCCAGTTTCGAACTTGAAGGAATGGAATTCACCGCGCTCAATGGTGGACCAGAATACAAATTCAATGAGTCGATTTCGTTTTTCGTCAACTGTAAATCGCAGGAGGAAATAGACTATTTGTGGGAGAAGCTCACCGAGGGCGGAGAAGAAGGACCCTGCGGCTGGCTCAAAGATCAGTTTGGCGTCTCGTGGCAAATCGTGCCAACCGCTTTGGGCGAGATGCTGGGTGACCCCGACCCGGAAAAGTCAAGCCGGGTGATGCAGGCCATGCTCAAGATGAAGAAGATCGAGATCCCACTTTTGCAGCAAGCATATCAAGGAAAATAAAGTGGGACGACGATTAAAAAAGCCCCCCCACCTATGGGCATGACCTAAGTACTAAAAGCCCTCATTTCCCTGAAAATATGAATTCGCTCTGAATTCGCTGATCCTTCGCTTATCCTTCGCTCTGAACTCCTACCCAACTTAAGCCCCCAAATATGGGGGGCCCTTTTTCATTACGGTGACAAATTTCTGCTCTTGAGCAGGTTGGCGCCCGTAAGCAGAAGGCCGATCAGCAGGAACAGCAGATAGACAATCGCCATAGGTTTTGTCCAATCAATTGCGGCAGGGTAACGGGCCACTACGATCAATTCCAGAACGCAAAACGCGAGCAGGCTCGAGCATGTCCCTGCGCCATTCTTGAGATCGTTTTCGATTGCCAGCGAAACGCAACCCACGCCAAACGCGCACAGCCAGGCGCTGATGGCGCGGGCTGCTAAAGGCGGCACTGTCCAGGGCCAAGCGGTGGCCATACTTCCAGGGAAGAAGAAGAGACCAAGACCCGAAAGCAGCGTAAAGGCTGCCAGTAAAGCAAAGCCGCCTCTCATCCAGGAGGGAAGCGGGTTCTGGCCTCGAACGTGTGCGCCAGGCCGGCGGCTCTGGATGATCCAGGCAACCAACAAAATTGGCGGCACCAGCACATAGACGATGATCCAGACCCAGGTGACAAAGCGGGTGATCAGCAGCGGACTGTTGAAATGAAATTTATCGAGATGCAAAAAGGTCGTGACAGTCAGCACGCCCGTGGCAACCACCGCCGCGGGCATGCTCGTCCGCACAGTTGCCCAGGTTTTGGCACGCGCACCGGTATAGGCATGCAGCATGGCAGCCCAGTATCCGGCTCCCATGAAGGCAGCAGAGATCGGCGCAGCAAAGGTCCAGGCGAAATAGGTCTCCGTTTGTGAAGACAGAACAAACAGCTGAACGCCCGCGATGAATAGCAAAGGTAATACAAGACCAAATAATACAAAGCGGGAATAAGAAGTGAGCTCCCCTGAGTCAGTCTGGGTTGCGATCATAAGGGTTCTCCTAACAATAAGATGGATGATTCAAACATGACCTTCAGGCTACTAGGTTTAACAAGTTTTAGTATTTATTAAGATCCCAGCGGCCAATGCGGACAGGTTGCGCGATATTTTTCATTTGGAAAATATTTCTCCCATTCATTTTTTGTAAAATTGCGTCCGACGCGTTGACAGGTTTTCTGAATCCAGGAATCAGGATCCACGTCCCACAAGACAATGCTGCTGTCAAAGCTACCGGAAGCCAGGATCTTGCCATTTGGTGAAAAAGCAACACTGGATACATAATCAGTGTAACCGCTCAGGGGTGCGCCGATGGGCTGTTTTGTTCCCACGTCCCAGAGAGCAACCATATTATCTCCAGCGCCTGAAGCCAGGATCTTGCCATTTGGTGAAAAAGCGACACTGTTCACAACACCGTTATGTCCGCTCAGCGGTTGGCCGATCGGTTGCCGTGTGGCAACATCCCACAGGATGATCAAGCCATCTCCATAACCCGAAGCTAAAATTTTTCCATCCGGCGAAAAGGCAACGCTGGTTGCAGAGCCATGATATTCCTTGCGAAGCTGATCAAGGGGTTGGCCGGTCGCAACATCCGACAGGATAACCGTGGTGTCATAGCTCC
>DATGYJ010000389.1:0-2291 GCA_035298105.1 Anaerolineales bacterium
TATAGGCGGCTCCCCGTTTGGTATGGCATTCTTGAAAATCGATTCTTTGTCATGCCACCCTCCAGCTTGGAAGATCGTGTTCGACTCCTTTGTAATCAGGCTATCGCCGCCAAAACCCAAGTTGAATTGGATTCCGTCCTGTCGGAACTTAGGGTTGCCATTAGGGACCACATCAGCTATGTCCGCGCCATGGTTGCAGAGACAATTCCCGAGGCATTCGGGAAGCCCACGAACTAGGTCCTAGTTGGCCAGCGATTATCAATCTCCTTCATGATCACTTCTGCCCACCGCATCGCTTCCGCTATCGCGCTCATCGTCGCAGGGACTCGCTTCCCTCCATCGTATTGAGCCAGTTTCCGCGCTGCAAAGTCCTGCTCTTGGCGATGTCATTTCGTATCATGCAGCGGCGCATGAGGCTGAGCATTAGGGTCGGTGTGGTGAACCGCCTGTAGGAACACCCAAGACAGCAAGCCCACCAAAATGCCGAGACCAATTTACAACATCGTTGCGCTGCCCCATCGGCTGCCTTGGTGTATTGGCATGCTGCACCTTCGGAAAGGCAAGAGGGATAGCGACTCTTTAATTCTGTGAAAGTCCTGACAGATTCAGGCTCGCCCCTAGTGAACTGAACTCGCCACGGATGAGAAAACGTTGTTGGCGTTGCTGCCTACCAATCGAATAGTACCCACAACCAGCACCAAAATAACGGCCAGCATTACGGCATACTCAGCGATGTCTTGTCCCTGCTGATCGCGGCAGAGAGTCTGGAGAAATTTGTTCATTTGTATCTCCTGCCAACAAATGTGAAAAACCGTGTGACCGCTCTTTGCCATATGGTGCGACCTTAGTGTGAGCCAGACCTCCGATCCAAACGATCCGCTCACGCCTAAGGTCGCGGACGCTTAGAATGGCATTCGTTCTTTTCTGGTTGCCTCAGATTGTGTACGCTACCGCTCTCTGTCTGGCAACAAATAGTGCAAACGACGCCTCTGTGATATAAGTTCCCCGCGTACGAAAGCCGTGCAGCCCCGTTTGGGCTGCGCGATGACTTGGGGCGGTTCTGGGGAGGGGCCGCCCCACCAGTCTGCTTTCGACCAAACGGTTATGGAAAATCGCGAAGAGTGGATGGAGCTTTGCGCCCTAGCAGCCAAGGAACAAGATCCGAAAAAGCTGCTGGCGCTTACTCAAGAAATCGCCCGCCTGCTAGAAGAAAAAGATCAGCGGTTGAAAGGCCAACTACCAGCTACTGAATCTTCTGGCTAAATTCAAAGGTAAGAAATTGTGTCAGATCGAGAACGTATCCAGTGACAGTGACGTGGGTATGCAAATCTAGCCGCATGTTTAGGAAGATTGACCCTCAACCTGTTGCAATCAATCGACGGTCACGATGGGGATTAGTGCGCGGTTGACCTGTACTGAGCTCACACTTCTCTCCTGGACGAGCGCCGCAGGTCGGGCACCTTACAGCGAGTATCTCTTTGGCGCTGAGTCGTTTCTTCATGGCGGAAATATGATGCTTCCCCATCCACGTCCAGGAATGGTCACTTTTGAACATCTTCCTAAACAATTTGACGCGTGAGACGCGCCACTCTGCACGTTACCGTACCGTTGAGTTGGGTAGCTCGCCACATCGACGGTCGATTGACGCACCAAGGTCCGTCAGCCTAGGATCGCAGGGTGACGCAGAGATTCCAGCGCGAAGAGGCGATTGAGACGCACGACAAAGTTGAAGTTAAGTTCGGCTCAGAATCAATAATCGTAGAGCAAACTGACTTGGACGATTTGCTCGAAGCGCTGAGCGAGATGAGAAATCTTGCTGCTGACGGTTTAGCCGTGATGAATATTGGATCTGCCTAGGCTAATGAATCCCTATTGCCAAATCGAATACGGATACAGCGATAGTGACATCGGGACGCCCTGCAGCAATCGTGCCGTGGCAGAGTGTGCTGACTGCGGAGCTGCCATCTGTGCCGACTGTCGAACTTGGTGCTGCGGGGAATCATTTTGCGAATGGTGTGGTGATTATCACATTGCGCATTCTTGCGTGAAGAAGCCTGTACGGAACGAGCGCCAGCCGTTCCCGCTCTCCGACATGCCCGACAAAACTGGTTAGCTTGTTCACCTGTCCCGTTGCGGGCGGCAGACAGGCAAGGCCGCCTATTGCTACGCCAGAATCGTATTAATGATCCCTTAATCGGGATATCGGTCACTATCCAGAAATAAATGCTCAGATCCATGTAATCGCTTACAAACAAAGGAGTTGACGCAAGGTCATTTTCGTTTTATAAAAA
>DATGYJ010000390.1:0-1863 GCA_035298105.1 Anaerolineales bacterium
ATGAATAAGCTGCTGCTGTGGCCCGCTTTCCGTTGCGATTTATTATTGTGAGCGGGTAGTAGCGGGATTCTCTCCGCCGTCACTCATTTCGGCAATGATTTCCTGCAGACTTTCCACCTTAGCAACTCTCCCCATTTCAAACCGCTGAAGATTGCTCGATAGAGAACTCACCAACGGCCTTTTGTAACCATCCAGCTGTGCGCGTGCCTTTGGGTTTGCCCTGGCTTTGGGGTTGCTCTGAATGACGTCATCAATGGCGTGATTGAACGTAACCAATAGCGACACGTCGCTTGCGATGATCTCCGCCAGCACCCGCATGGAAGGGTACTGATCTGCGCAGCCCCGGCCTTATCGGCTAACAAGCCGGACAGAATTTCTTCTCTGATTGATTGTTCTGCGGGATTGAGAACACCGTCAGTGCGGCGCTGGGCGATCCCCGCTAAGCCGTGTCTGAAAGCGTTCTGATTGCCTGGTGGGCCGGATCTGCCGCGTATGCCTGCCATTACCTAATATAAGGATAGCGGATGGAGCGGAATTTTGCCTGTGAATAGAGGGATTCGATCTGTCAGAGGCAGATGCATTCGTATTTATTCGTTTTTTCCTTCGGGCAAAGTAAAGGCAAAGCAGATAAATTCTCGTTAGACGTGCTAAGAGAATCCTTAATCCTCGTGCCGGGTAGATTTGTCTGCTGGCTGCTGGTTAGGCACTGCGTCGCATTTTTCCCGCCAAGCAGTTACAGCTGCAGCTGTCGTTGGTTATATTGGTTGTCATCACTAGCCGGAGGTGAGCCATGCTCAAGAAGGCGAAGGGTGTAACTAAGGCGCGACCAGAGATGTACCCTTGGGTATTCGCAGCAATATCCTTACTAGCTATTATCATTGCAGGAAGTAACTCCTCCGATTCTTTTGGCGCCAATGCTGAGAAATCCTTCCACCACCTGATGCATGAGGCGATGAGTTTGATGGATCAGGGAATGGAAAACGCCCCGATGACCGGTGATCCCGACCACGACTTCACTGTCATGATGATTCCACACCATCAAGGAGCCGTTGATATGGCTAAGTTGGAATTGCTGTACGGCAAGGATTCTGCTCTGCGGCGACTCGCCCAGGAAATAATCGTGACTCAGGAGCAAGAAATTGCAGTCATGCAAATGCGTTTGAAACAATTCAAAACTCCGTAAAGTGGGGCTGCTTCGGATATGCTCGATCCAAGGAGGCAGATGATTTATGTCTCTCAACGTTCAACAAAAGGCAGTCACGGTTGCATTTGGCTTGGTGTTAGCCGCATCAGCAAACGCAGGCCAGGTACCCGGCCGCGCCACTGTGCCGGACATTCCGATCTCTTCACGTGACCGCGTTTATCTCTCAGACCAGACTTCGAACACGGTATCGGTGGTCGACCCGTCTGCGGAGAAGCTGCTGGGGGTAATCCATCTCGGCGATCCGGCCCCAGGCAACTTGAGTCCGCTTTACAAGGGCCAGCTCCTGGTCCATGGCATGGGATTCTCGCCGGATCATCGCACACTTGTTGTAGTCTCTGTTGGGTCTAACTCAGTGGCTTTCATCGATACGCAGACCAATGGTGTCAAACATATTGCTTACGTCGGGCGCTCCCCGCATGAGGCCTTTTTTACGCCCGATGGTAAAGAGGTCTGGGTTACAGTTCGGGGAGAAGACTTCGTTCAGGTACTTGATGGCAAAACCTATCGACCCACGCGTCGCATCCCGGTGCCCAACGGCCCGGGCATGACGATCTTCTCCCCTGACGGCAAATATGGTTACGTCTGCTCGAGCTTCACGCCGAAAACAGTGGTGATCGATACCAAGAACCATCAGATCGTTGGTCGCGTCAAACAGGCCT
>DATGYJ010000391.1:0-6232 GCA_035298105.1 Anaerolineales bacterium
CCCTGCCCATGTTGATAAAGGCGATCCCGTTCGACAGCTGTGAACCCGCCACCATACGGTCGTCTTCGAGCTGCTGCTCGATGGCAAGAGTTTCTTGTAACTTTCCTAGCGCGGTTTCCTGTTGACCCTGCCAGAGCGCCATCATGCCGCTGGAAGCGAGAGCCAGAGCGCGCATCGGCGGGATGTTTTGGACATCAGGCACCGCCAAAAACTTTTCGGCCCATTGCTGACCTTCCGTAAAATATCCACGCCGATACCAGAACCAAAAAAGCGTGAAGATGAGCCCTACACCAATCTGGATCCCCTGAGGTGTGGCGAGACTCCAATTGAGCGTGGCGCGAATGTTATCCAGCTCCCGCTCGAACCAGGTCAGCCACTGCTGGGAATTTGACAAATAGATCTCCTGCCCGGCCTGGTTAAGAATGATGTTCCCAAAGTATTGGGCATGGTTTGCCTGCAGGGCTGGCGTTTCCCCGCTCTCGGCAAGACGTTCCACCGCGTAGGCACGGATGATTTCCAGCATAGAGAAGCGCGGTTCGCCGTCGGGAGTTTCCTCATGCCGCAGGAGGCTGTTATCCACCAGGGCAGTCAGACCTTCGAGGATGTCGAATTTATTTTCTGCATTACACACGGTTTCGGCAGCTTCAAGCGTGAAGCCACCCACGAACACGCTCAGGCGCGCGTACAACTGTTTCTCATCCTCGTTCAGCAGGCTGTAACTCCACTCGAGAGTGTTGCGAAGAGTTTGATGACGTGACGGCAGGTCGCGCGCGCCGCCTGTCAGGAGTTTGAGCTGGTCGTCGAGCCGCGCTAGGATCGCCTGCGGCGATAACAACTTGACGCGTGCCGCGGCAAGCTCAAGGGCGAGAGGCAGCCCGTCGAGACGGAGACAGATCTCGGTCACAAACGAGGCGTTGTCCTTCGTCAAGGAAAAATTCGGTTGGGCAGCGCGGGCACGTTCCACGAACAACCGCACGGACTCGTATCCAGCCAGTTCTTCGAGAGTCAATTCGCGCTGCGGGACATCAAGCGGCGGAACGGGATATTCACGTTCCCCCTGCAGTTTGAGCGCGATGCGGCTGCTGGTGATGATCTTCAACTGCGGCGCGGCGACGAGCAGGTTGGCGACCACAGGCGCGGCGGAAATGAGCTGCTCAAAATTATCGAGCACCAGCAGAAGTTTTTTATCGCGCAGATAATCTTTGATGTTCTCGAGCAGTGGACGCCCGCCCTCACGGATTTCAAGCTGTTGGGCGACACGCGAGATGAATTGATTCGAATCAGTATCGTCGGCGAGCGGGACGAAGAACGCACCATGTGTAAAATGATCGAACACCGCCTGCGCGACCTGCAAACTGAGCCGCGTCTTGCCCGTGCCGCCTGGTCCCATGAGCGTGACCAGCCGTATATCGGGATCCAAAATCAATTCCTTCAACGCGCTGAGTTGTGTACCACGCCCAATGAACGGCGTGGGTTGCGCGGGGAGATTATGTTTCGGGTTTTTTGCTTGCGGCGCTTCGACTTGACTCTCATCGTACAGATATTCGACGTTGGTTGGCTGGGGCAATTTAAAAAGAGAGGCATAGCGTCTGAGATTTGCGGCAGCGTAGATCAACCCCGCGAGCCGCTGTTCCTCAGGCTGACCAGCCTTGTGACAATACGCCAGCCCTGCGGCGACGCCTGCCAGCCAGTATTGCCCCCACAGATCATCGTGCAGACTCGGATGATTCGCCTGCACCCAATCTGAAAATGCGCCTCTCGCCGACCCGATCACTTCACTCACCCCAGAGACTTCGATCGGCACCTTGTGCGGATCAGGCACATCTGCCACGGCAAGCAGGGATAGGAAGTTGACGTATTTCGCAAAAGCGATCTGCGACATCGCCAGCATAAGATAGGACATTTCGAGGTAGCGCTGGTCATACAACAGTGGCATGTCTTCTTTGAACAGCGCAAAATCGATCAGATAATAGCCATCAAGCGATTCTTTATCGTCCGCAAATTTAACCAGGATGTTGTTGGTGTTCAAGTCACCGTGGATGAATCCGGTCGCCACATCAATTGCGCGCGCCTTTCCCCACGGCTCGGGCTTGCGCGCATACAGCAATGGGTTGGGGAAGACGTGTCCGTTGACGAGCAGGCCTGCGACATCTGGATTCACCCCGCGGGTTTCCTGCAGAAATCGTTCTGTGTTGCCGCCAGCATCCAGCCGAAAACCGAGCCAGTTATGCAATACTTTTTGTGGATGAACGGCCTGTTCGAATATGGTATTGCCATTCCACTCATTCAGCAGGACCGTATTGGTTTGTGTAAACAGAGTTTTGAGTTGACTTTGCCGTTCGTATTTTGATAAGGGCAGATACTTGAGCAAGGATTGACCGGCAATACGATAAAAGATTGCGATGGTACCCTGGTCTTCGACCCGGTCAAATACGAGTTCGGCAATGTGTGTGCGGGCAAACTCAGGCGTGGACTGGCTCATCACCATGTTATGCCGCGTGACTTCATCGGACCTGGCGTTTTTGCCTTTGCGATCCAGTTTGAGGATGCAATGCTCGACGCGTTTGGTATCGTTTGCCGAAACGCTGACCAGATAGACGACCGCGCCTGACCATCCACCAACCAATAACTGCAGTGGCGCGACGGTGATCCTATATTGATCCTGTGCCAGCCTAATGACATGCTGATATTCTTCCGGTAGGGATTGGAAATCGGTTGTCAATTCGGGCATTGCGCCAACCTTTTCACTTAAAAATCGCGATCGTCAAAATGAGGGCGAGTTGATCACAAAAAGAAGACGATCATACGTTTTCATAGCTGAATCATGGAACACTTCTCTTGAGTAGTATACCTAGTCTTCGATGGAAAGCATAGGTGGGTATACTTCACCCATCGCCGCGGCTGATCGTTTGATCCTTCTTGTTTCGATAAGCAATTTATTGCTTCCCCGAGTCATGCGGCAAATGCCATAAAAAAACGCGACAAGTCTGCCTGCTCTGGTTCTCACAAGATCTGATACGTCCTGGTAAGAAGCACTTCCGCTAGTGATATTCCGTGCCGCAACCCAAAATAAGCCTTGCCATCAGCGCAATGGAGTATTGCTGTTGTCCACTTAGTGAACATGAAATATCGTTTGGTAAAACTCGGTCGAGCTAACTGCAAGGTTTGTCTTTAGGCATGAAATATGGCTGGTGAGAGCGCTATTTGCGGGGAAAACCAGGACAAAACAGATTGCTTGAAATCCAAAGGACACACCTGCCCTCCCACTCGCTATGCTTGGGGACACTATGCAGTGGCGGATAGTGCCAGGGGTGTGATGTTAATGCAGTGTAGTGATGGGGCGGCACTGTAACAAATACAACTTGGCCCCTGCATAAGCACACTCAACATCCACGGGATATTCCATCGTGGTTTCCAACGTCAGAGCAAGCTTTGCGATTTCGATCACTTGTTCATCGTTCAGCGAGGATGTATTGCGAAGGAAGCGAGGTACATCCACTTCGTGTGTTCCACCCGGCGCAGAGACAGTCATGGATTGTTTATCTGCAACGACACGCTGTATGACAGCTAAATCTGACTTGCGCACGATAAAAGTGTCCGGGATGACCGTCCCGCCGACAATGCTTTCGCCCAAGCCCCAGCTGGCGTTGATCATCACTTCGTCGCGGTTTCCTGTAATGGGGTTGGCGCTAAACACGACTGCGGCAACATCCGCGGCGACCAATTGCTGCACGAGTACAGCGATTTGCGGACGTTCCACTGACAGTCCTTGCTGGCGGCGATAGTCCAGGGCATGTTCAGACCGCGCCGATTCCCAGCAACGGATCACAGCCTGGATAATAGCCTCTGCGCCGACGATGTTGAGATATGTTTCATGCTGACCCGCGAACGAAGCGGTGATACCGTCCTCGTCCACGGCAGAGGAGCGCACAGCGGCGATAAAGTCTGGGAGGTGGTGGCAGTTCATCAGGTCAGAGATAGCAGCGGTGATTTCATCCCGTAAGTCGAGGGGATGCGCCTCATCCATCACGGTGATGGGCAGGGAGAAACCATCCGGTACACGGTGATACAGGCGGGCAAGGCGACTGAGGTTCGCCGCCTTGCCTCCTACCAGTCCAGCATCAAATGATTTTGGGTCACCCAACCAGAGCAGGTTCATGAACTTGTTCCTCAACGACCACGCGCACGATACCAGCGTTTCCATCCACTTCGATCAGTTGTCCATCTATGAAGGTCGTGGTTGCATTGCCGGTGCCGACCACTGCGGGGATGCGATACTCGCGGGCGACAACGGCGCTATGCGACAGCACCCCGCCGCTATCGGTGACGATGGCTGAGGCTGTGGCGAACAGCGGCGTCCACGGCGGCTCTGTAGATATGGCTACCAGCACGTCGCCTGGCTGCAGTTTGCCCGCCTCTGCCAGCGAGCGGATCACCCTGGCGGTACCGCGTGTCACCCCGGCTGAACCAGGTAATCCTGTTACCTTGTTCATTTCACTGTTGCCAGTGGGTGCTGGACTCATTTCACCTTTGAACATAGCCCGAACCATGGAACCACCATCGGTCATTTCAAAGGCTGGCGCGGTACCCAACATCGGAGGCGGCGCTACGTGGCTGAACCGGTCCATTTCTGTTTTGCGGTCTTGGACCAAGCGTTTCAGCGGAACATCTTGACCGTTCTGCAGTTCATCCGGCGTCAGAAAGAACACATCGTTCACTGCATCCAAAACCCTGGCTTGTGCCAGGCGCCCGCCAAATTCCAGGATGATCCGCCGGACGTGATAGAACAGGCGCTGATCGATCCAGAAATTGTGGTCTTCATGAACAACCGCTGCAATCTGGGCGGCCTTCAACAAAGTTTCGAAGCGCGCCACAATGGGCTGTGGATAACCGGCGAGTTTGGCGCGCGCCTCAGCCACTGCTTTTTCACGCTCGGCCGCCAACGCCGCTGATTCCATTTCAGGTCGCAGATCGGACATCGCGACGTAAGCCTGCAAATTTTGGATTGCGGGTGTCGGATCTTCGATCCAGCTTGGCTCGCCAAGCGCAAAGACAGAATTGAGACGTTGACCGTAATAAGCCAGCCATTTGTGCAGGTCAGCCAGGAACGGCTGGCTCGCGGCTGATTTTTCCAGAGCGGTGATTGCCTCACCCGCGGCGTGTTTGGATAGAATCTCACGTACCTCGGGTATCGACCGGGCAACGCGGCTCAAACGCCATAGGGCGCGGTCGCCTTCCATGGTCTTGTTGTCAAAGCCCTGCGTGAGTCGTAAAGCATCTAAGGTGCTGGCACCTTCGAACAATTCACAGTACAGTTCCTCGAACTGGCTCATGGCATACAACATCGGCATGATCACGCCATGCAGGGCGCCCATGCGATCCACTCGCTTGAGGGCTTCTGCCAGATGCGCGCGCAACTGATCGAGGCTCACGCCGCGCAAGTCGCTACTTTCGAAGTAGGCGATGTGCTGTTTGATCTCCGGCAGGAGTTCATTGTTCCAGTAGGCATCGAATCTTTCGATGATGGGATTGAGGGCAGCCTCTTGTTGTTTTGACATTCCAGCCCCCACCTTGCCCATCATCATCTTGAACACGCCCGGCGCGGCGCGGTTGAGCAAACCCATGCCTTTCATCACCACATCGGGCGGCGCAGCTTTGGGTACCATGCCCATGTATGGATAGGTGTTAATGCGCTCCACCCGTACCTGAAAGGGCAAGCCCGCCCCCTCGAAGCCGGCATTGCCCCCCACCAGGAACGCGCTGATAACGGCATAGATTAATGGGGATATTGGAGTTTTGAATTGGGGAGGACTCATCCAGGTGAGTTTGGCATCACGAGGGTCATCCCAAACGACCGGGAATTCGGGCAGGGTTGGGATGGGCTGACCGGGGATTGGTGTTTGTACGCTTGAACTTGACATAGTAGGCTCCTTTACTTCTAAATTATTATGAACAGTATAGGTCGCAAACATCCAACCCGCATCGGTAACTTACCTATTTCCCTTGCCTATTTGGGTTGCCTATTTCTCTCCAACGGTGGTCGAGTAGGCGGTGCTCGTCCGCCGTATCGAGACCACGCCCGAAGCAATCCCCAGTTCGATGAGGAATTGCTTCGTCGGGAAATGCATCCTCCTCGCATCGCAATGACGAATATAAGTGAAAAGATAGGCAATCCAAATAGGCAAGGGAAATAGGTAAGTTGCCGATGTGTGTTGGATGTTTGCGACCTATA
>DATGYJ010000392.1:0-9505 GCA_035298105.1 Anaerolineales bacterium
CCGGAGGAGCTCAGTTGCAATTCATATAAGAATGCGAGAACGTTCGCCGCGATCAACGCCCAATTTACGAACGGAAATTTATACGTACGGACGGTATCGTACAGAGGGATCATAATTTATTTGTCGTTTTCTTCGGGGGCCTTTATTCTCAACTTCTTCAACTGCTCATATATTCCGGATAGCGTTTGACCTTCCCGAAAGAGGCCGATGCCACCGATCACACCACTATTGAGGTAATTATAGAAGCGACCGGTTAGAGCAACCGCCAACGCCGTAGATTGATCCCCGGTCAGTATTGTGATGGCTCCGCCAAACGCTCCTTCGAAGGTACCAACTGCTCCCGGTAAGGAAGGGATCGCGCCGCCAAAAGCTGCCCCGCCTAACCCGAACATACCCCAGACCACCTGCGCCTGCGGGAAAAAAGCGCGGATCAGCAAATAGTATGAAACAATCGAAATGCCCCAGTTAATTGTCATCCAAAAGAGAAACCGTACGAACAGCCAGCCATCCTTTAACACGCCTAAGCCTATGAAAAAAGATTCGAGAAAGTTTCCACCGACCCGTTGCAGCGTAGGCCAGCGCGCGCTCAACTTATGAAATAGATCCAAAGCCCACTGATTGTAACGAGCCAGCAAATAAAGTATTACGAAGCCGATCAATACGACAATACCGACAATCACAGCGATCCGTCCTGCCCCTTCCCCACCCACCACAAATGGCAATGCCGCTAAAAGGATCGCCGCTGAAAAAGCCAGGTCCATGGCGCGCTCGATAACAATAGTGGGCAAAATTTCCATGAACTGCATGTCAGACTTGCGGCTGAGCAGGAAGGCGCGCCCAATTTCACCAAATCGAAACGGCAGGAAGTTATTGAGTAAGTAACCTTCTCCGATGGTAAAGAGTACATCAAGATAAGAGGCACGCTCACGTAAAAGCGTTCGCCAGACAATCGCCCGGACGGCCATCCAGAGAAAACCGATCAGGATCGCGATGGCCAGCAGCGTGTAATTTGCGTGGCGAATGGCGTTTACCATCGCGCCCAGGTCAACGAAGTATAGAATGGCGGCAATGAGCAGTAGGCTGATCAGCGCGCCGGGGAGCCAGCGTTTTGCATCTTTCATGAATTCCATCTCTGTAGGGGCAACCCTTGCGGTTGCCCAGCCTTGCGGTCGCCCAAGGCAGGGACAAGCCCATTGGGCAGGAGCATACCCCTTCGGGGCACTTTACCCCTTCGGGGCACTTTACCCCTTCGGGGCACCTAGCCCTGCCCTTACATATTTATTCCTCGTCTAATTTCAAGACCGCCATGAACGCGTCTTGCGGGATTTCAACATTCCCAACCATCTTCAGACGTTTTTTACCCTTCTTTTGTTTCTCGAGCAGCTTCTTCTTGCGCGTGATATCACCGCCGTAGCATTTGGCTAACACATCTTTACGCGTCGCTTTGACATTGGCGCGCGAAATCACACGTCCGCCAGCCGCGGCCTGGATAGCCACATCAAACAACTGGCGCGGGATCAATTCCTTTAGCTTGGTGATGAGACGCTGCCCTTTGTGGAAGGCATCCTTCTGGTGGACAATGGTTGCGAGTGCGTCCACCGGCTCACCATTGACCAGGATCTCGAGTTTCTGCAAATCATCGGGGCGATATTCAAGGAATTGATAATCCAGGGAAGCATATCCTTTGGTGCGCGACTTCAGGTCATCGAAGAAATCCACAATAATTTCTGAGAGCGGAATTTCATAATCGAGTTGGACGCGATGAGGGGCAGGATATTCCTGTTGTTTGAAGATGCCGCGGCGCTTCGTGACCAGGTCCATGATGGGACCGTAATAATCCGTCGGAGTGATGATCTCGATCGTCATCCACGGCTCGCGGATCTCGGCGATCGTTGATTCATCGGGAAGTTCAGCCGGCGAATCGATAGGGATGACCTCTTCATCATAGGTCACAACTTCATATTCTACGGAGGGAGCGGTGAAGAGCACATCCAGATCATATTCACGTTCGATACGCTCCTGGATGATCTCCATGTGGAAGAGACCGAGGAAACCCGCCCGGAAACCAAACCCCAGCGCCTGAGAGGTTTCAGGTTGGAATGTCAGAGAGGCATCGTTGAGTTGGAGCTTATCCAGCGCTTCGCGCAAATCGCTGTAATCATCGGCCTCCACGGGGTAAATTCCGGCGAAGACCATCGGCTTGGGATGTCGGTACCCGGGCACAGGCTCCGCAGCGGGATTCGCTGCGCTCGTGATCGTGTCTCCCACGCGGCACTCATGCACAGTCTTAAACCCGGTCGCAATATACCCGACTTCCCCCGACCCCAGAGATGGAACAGATTTCATGCCCGGTGCGAAGATACCGATTTCTACAGGACGCATGTCTACTTTGGTCGCAAACATTCTCAGAATGTCAGCAGCTTTGAGGGAGCCTTCGATGATCCGCACATAGGCAATGACGCCTTTGTATGGGTCGTAATGCGAATCGAAGATGAGTGCACGCAGAGGAACGTTATCTGCATCTTTGGGCGGTGGAACACGCCTGACAATCGCTTCAAGGATCTGATCCACATTAGTACCTTCTTTGGCAGAGACCTGAATGACGTCGGTCGGGTCAACGCCAAGCAGGGTTCCTACATCTTCCGCGACTTCGTTGGGGCGCGCCGAGGGTAGGTCGATCTTGTTGATCACGGGAATAATCGTCAGGTCGGCGTCGAGCGCCTGATAGAGATTCGCTAATGTCTGGGCTTCGATCCCCTGCGTGGCATCCACCACAAGCACTGCGCCCTCACAGGCTTTGAGAGCGCGGCTGACTTCATAGCCAAAGTCCACATGACCGGGCGTATCGATCAGGTTGATCTCATATTTCTGATTGTCCTGCGCCGTGTAGTACATGCGCACCGCGGAAGCCTTGATCGTCACACCCTTTTCGCGCTCAAGGTCCATGGTGTCAAGTACCTGCTCGGTCATGTCACGTTCAGAGATCGCGCCGGTGAGTTGAAGCATACGATCGGCAAGTGTGGATTTGCCATGATCGATATGAGCGATGATACAGAAATTACGAATATGGTCTGTCATTTGCGTGCGGGAGTATAACTTATTTTAACCACAAAGGGGATGTTATTGAACTGCTGAGAGAACAGCAATAGCCCGCTCCCTTTGCAGTCCCCAAAGGGGATGTTATTGCGCTGCAAGGGGAACGAGCTACTCAGGTTCTGGCTGTGTCTGTGCTATTTCCTAATTCGCTATGGTTCCCAAATGTAGTGGACCGCGCCGAACAAATACGGTGAGCCATTCACATATTCGATCCCGATCAACCAAACCTTCCAGTCAAAGTCGATCCCCGGAGTAGGTGGTTTTGTCACCGCATAAAAGTGAATGTTCGCATACCGCCACGGATTCGGATATGTTTGCCCATAGGTTCGTTCATCACAATTCAACTGGTAGGCGGAGTTAAGCACATCCACCATTTGCGGCTGGACAATCTGTGAGAAGGTGCCTGTGTCCACAATACCGCTCCCGCCGCCGCTGCCCCAGTTGATCACCTGCGCATCAGTGAAAACGGTTGGCGCCGTGGCGGAGGTGTAATTGAGGGTATCGCTGGATGGCCAATAATTCATGTTCATGCCATGTTTCGGGCTGACCAGGGAACCCAACAACGCGCCATTCGAAACGGTCATGACCTGCTGCAACTGCCCAATCAAGGGGGCGATACGCGCATCCGCACAGAAGGTTCCGCGTGAGACATATTCGGTCAGGTAGTAGGAATTGACCCAGCCTTTACTCATTCCGTCTGGCATCAGGACTTCGACCCATTGCGCGCCTTCCGCCTGTTGGGTAGGGCCGGTGCGCATCACACTGACCGCATCGCGCGCGAACGATCCAATGACTGGGCTGCTTGCGCCGGGAGCTGAACGGATGTTGAGCATATCGTTCCATGCCACGAGCGTGACCGCATACGGCCCCAACAAAGCTGCCGTGGTACCGGTTGCCGTGGGCGAGGGAGTGATTGTGGGAGTTACCGTACAAGGAAGTGGGGGTGTAGCTTCTATAAACGTCTCTGTCCGTGAGTTGTTGGTCTCATCGCTTTCCGTAACCAGGGTGGTCGGGTCGACAATGGCTGTGACAGTATTTTTGGGCTCCGGAAAGAAGAGACTTACCGTCTCGCCAATTCCCAATCCATCTACAGGCTGTTGTGCGTCATTGACCTGGACGATAAAGTTGGTCGCTGCGGCCTGACCGTTATTTGTGACCAGAATACGCACACCAAATGGATCACCCTGCTGCCAACAGCCCGTATGCTGAAATTCATTTCTCATTGCAGTAATGGTCAGATCGGGCAGGAGGGTGCTTGCCGGAGTAAAGGTGGATGTGATCGTCGGCTCAAGCCAGGCAAAATGCGTAACGATATCGTAAAAGACGGTCATTTCACCGGCTTCGTTATAAAGGGGCGGAGGGGTAGAGTAAACACCCGGAGCGATGGAATGCAGGACAAATTCCAGACTGATGCAGGCAGTTCCACGGAGCGTAGAGTAAGCCACCCATTTATAGACCTGACTCATAGCAGCATCACCTCCAGCTTCCTTCAGGAAGGGAATGCCGTTGACCGTTATGGTTTCAGAGGTCTGAAGCATCGACGTCGAAGCCAGTGGGCTGCGGCAGGGACTGGCATTTTCAACGACGACCGAATTCATATATTTCTCGACCAGGTTTGTGCCTGCTGAGAATGGCAAATTGATGCGAGCAAGATTTGCATTGCTGCCAGTGACGACTTCCCCACCATTTGGATAGCTGAACTGGAATCCATATTTGAGGTTGGTATAGGTGGGCCACTCATCCGGAAGCGGAGTGGCTGTCAGTGCATCGCTTGCAGTGAAATTCAGTGTCCGGTCCTCCCGGCTGTGATAGTGGCGCCAGAAATAATTCGGTGGGTCAAAGGTATATCCCTGCCCGGCGGCCCAGACTGTCACCATCTCATCACCAGGAATGTACACAAAAGCCGATTGATAGTAGCCGTTTGCATCGGTCGTCGCGGCGAGTTGACCAGGATAACTGGCAAAACTGCGATAAATACTGACACCGGGCAAGCCAACTCCAGCACGGGTAACACGCCCACGAATGATCAAGCCTGTCTGCTCGGGCGTGAGACTGGGTGGGGTAGCAACACCGGCACGCAGGATGTAGGGGGCTACCCACCTGACCCGATCACCGGTGGCAGGACCGGTCGCAAGGATCGTCAGGATAAAGCGCACGCTCTGGCCGACCAGCGGGGTCAGACTGATATCGGCTGTATAGTTACGGTCATCATTTTGCTCGCGCCAGGTCCAGAAAGTCTTCGTTGAGCCGGTGGCGGTCATGTAATCCAGGCGGAAAGTCACATAACAACTGGAACCATATTCACACCCAACCGTCGAAAAGAAGCGATCTCCAGGCTGGACAGTCAAGGCAGGATAAGTGCCCTGGATATAGCCATTGTAGTTGTTGTTGGGCACCATCAGCAATGAAGGCGCGGGGCCCATCGTTCCATCTTCCAATTGAGTGTAATTTGCCTTGATAACCAGCCCCCTGGGATCGCCATCGTTGGGGCTTGGGCATGGCAACTGGCCCGCACCGCTCTTCCATTGCGCCGAGCAGGCATTTGCCCAGAAGTCGTAACCCATTTCCGTGGGTGTCCCGCCCATCACATTGATCTCGACCCAGAAAGGTGAGGTGGCAGTTATGCCAATGCCAAATAATGCACCCGAGGAATTACGCAGAATCCAGAAACCACGATATTTGCCCTCCGCACCTGGCGCAATCAAGTTCACGGTGAGATCCACAGTTTGCCCCGGTGCGACCGTATATGGAAAATTGACCGAGGTGGGCCCGCCCATCTGATCGCCGCTATAGAAGACCAGGCTATAGGAGGTAGTCCAGCTGCAAGACCCGGCATTCTTGATGCGCCAGGTTTTGGTGAAGGCCGCGCTGGGAGAGAAGAGGCTCCCATCCGGAACGCGGATATCAGCAACAAAGGCAGCCTTATCGCAATTCGCAGGCGATATTGTAGGTGGGACGCCGAAGGGGGTCTGGGTGGGCGTCAATGGCGGGAGCGAGGTCACGGTTGGAGGAGGCGGAGTTCCACCTCCCAGACGCAAGATGCGCGGTGCCCCCCACAATGCCCGGTCGCCACTGGCCGAACCGGTCGATAACACCATCAAAATGAATTTGACATTTTTACCGGCCAGTGAGCGCAAATCAATGTTCGCGCGGTAGACCTTGCCTTCATACGCCTCTTTGAACTGCCATAGCGTTCGAACAGCGCCACTCGTATCCTTGTAATCGAGACGGAAAGTGGCATAACAACCGGTCGCACCATACTCGCAGTTGACGACTGTTTGAAGGCGATCACCCGGCTGGACGAGGAATTCCGGATAAGTCGCCTGAATATAACCGTCGAATTTATTTTGGGGAACCGTCAGCAGGCCAGGCTGAGGGTCGAACGAGCCGTCTTCCAGTTTCGGGTTATCCACCTTTAGGGCATAGCCGCGGCTGTCGCCACTGGTGCCCGGGAAAGGCAAAGCACCGGTTCCGCTTTGCCACTGGGCATAAGGTGCATTCGCCACAAAATCGAAGGCCACCACATCGCTTGCAACCACAAAGATGCTGACCCAGATGGGCAGGGTAGCAAGCGAACTAATGCCGAATCGCACGCCTGAAGCGTTGCTTAGGATCCAGGTACCGTCATGTTGGCCGCCTGTCAGCGGCGAGGTCAGGTTGATTGAGATATCGACCATTTCCCCCGGGGCTACCTGCCTGGGCAAGTTGACCGAGGTGGGACCACTCATCTGTTCACCACCATAGTAGACCAGGCTATAGGCTGTCGTCCAGGTGCATGTGCCGATATTCTGCAGCCTCCAGGTCTTTGTAAAGGGGACCCCAGGTGGAAAAGAAGCGTTATCGGCAGCGGTCACATCGGAAATAAACTTTGCCCAATCGCACACGCCAGCAGCAACTGCACTTGGAATGGATTGCGAAAATAGAATCCCCGCCGCCACTATTAAAGTAAGGAACTTTTGTCGAAACATCATCACACCTCCTGCGAAGCCGTTCCTCACAGCAATGATTTGCCCCCATCGTCACTAACCAATGATACAAGCCCTCCTGATAATCTTAGCGTAGAGCAAAGCTCAATACACTGACAGTTTCGATGCAATTTGAGTCTGCTATTTAAACGCAGGAACCTCGGGAATTTGTTCCCAGGTTAATCAGATGGGAGATTGCTTCGGGCTGGGTCGAGACAACAGGTCATCTCGACCAGCAGCCCTCGCAATGACGAGATATCCGGGAACATAAAGGATGGTCTGGCGTCTAAATGATGGGGGGCATCTCAGTCTTTGCACGCAATCCGCACCATTCCCTTGTGTTCTCCCCAATAATCACATCGACAATCCTGTGCTGATCCTGTACTCATCCTGTACTGATCTTCTAGTGCTCTTTCACCGGTCAATCGCTCCAGACGGGGGGAAGGTCCAATCATACGGCATGGTGAGGCGGAAAACACAAAGAGTGCGAAGACCAATAATATGGTCTTCGCACCTTGATAACTCTCTGCATCCGGAGCCCGAAGTCTCCTGACTTCGCCAGTCCAACGTCCCGAGATGTTGGACTCCACGGTTTACATCTTTTGCAGCAGTTCTGTCTTCTTCGTCTGAAATTCTTCGTCAGAGATAATCCCCTTCTTGCGCAGCTCATCCAGTTCCTCGATCATGGAGGGAATATCCATGGAAGGTCTGATTTGAACTCCCGCCTCGTTTTCAAAGCCAAGGCGCTCCTTGGCATTTAGCATCGCAGTTTTGAACTTGACCGGATCGCCAATCCGTTTGAAGAGATTGACCCCGATCTCGCTGGCGGTCAGGATCTCGACGTCGCCGTAATCGAAGAGCCTGCCGAAGAAAGACTGGCTCATCTTGACATCATTCACTTTTTCCAGCGACGAATCCACGACATCCTTGCTGAACACACCGGCGATCTGGATCACCCGGTGGTTTGTCACTACATATTCGCGGTTATGCCAGATGATAAAGTCACGCAGTAACCCGATCAATGGAACCAATATGAGCACAAAACCAACCGATGCCAGCGGATTCAACAATGAGGCCCAGATCACTGCGGCGATGATGGCGATAATCAACAAAATCTCAAGAGCGATGGAACTAAAGAGAACAAACCAATGCTGGCGCGTTTCCAACAAAATGTGTTCATTTTTCCCCAACATCTCGTGAAGATAATTCTTTGCCATTGTTTTTCTCCTTTTGCGCTGAGAAGGTTATGACAATGTTATTGTATCATTTATCTTTAGCTGCAAAATGCAGGGCGGCTGATTTCACTACAGAGCCCACGGGGTGCACAGAGTTTTTTAGTGGTCGAGACTACAGATGACATGCAAGCTTCGGCTTACAGGTCACTTTTTGGTCTCGATACGCCCGACGAACACGGGCTACTCGACCAACGAATCCCTTTGAAACAAAATAGCTCTCCCGTTTTTGACGGGAAACCCTATCTAAATACAAAGGACATCACACTTGCCCTCCCACTCTGCTACGCTCACCTGCACTCCCCGGCACTTGCGCCCGGGGCACACCTGCCCTGGCGGGCGGTGCCAGGGAGTGTGCGTCAGGTGCAAGTGTCGGAGACGCTGTGCAGTGACAGTGCCAGGGAGTGCTGGTGAGATTATGAAGGAAAAAAGTCCGTGATTTCTCATCTTGTTCCTCTTTTGTGTACTTTGTGTCCTCCGTATTTGAGCTTTTCCCGCTGGATACGGGAGCACCGACAAAATGAAGATTTTCTCCTCCAGGCTTGTCTAATACAATAGAATGATCACCATGGACTATCACTTGATAGAACTATGCAGAGTGGGCGATTCGTCTGCCATCGAGAATTTTGTTCAGACTTATCAGCAAGATATATACCGTCTGGCACTCTCTATCCTGGATGATTCCAGTGAGGCGGAGGACGCCACCCAGGAGGCTTTGCTCGCCGCGCTGCGTTCTCTGGATTCATTTCGGGGCGTCTCCTCTTTGAAGACCTGGCTTTATTCGATTGCCGTCAACATCTGCCGCAACCGTCTTCAGCGCCACAAGACCTATAACCGGCTAACCAGGATCCTGGGGAATATTTTACGGATACGCGCCACACCTTCTGTGGAGGAATCTGCCATTCAACGTGAATCGAATGAAGCCATATGGCGGGTGATCCACAGTATGGATGAGAAACATCGCATTCCCATTGTGCTGCGCTACTATCACGATTTATCGGTCGCCGAGATTGCCAATATTTTGCAAATCCCGGAAGGCACGGTTCATTCCCGCTTGAATGCTGCCAGAAGGCAATTGCAGGGTGTTTTGAAAGAAGGACATTTATGAACGGTATCTCTCATAAGCAGGCCATCAGATTGATCCATCGCCGCCTGGATGGGTTACTCGCCTCCAAACAGCTTTTATCCTTAGAGGAACACCTGGCTTCCTGC
>DATGYJ010000393.1:0-19071 GCA_035298105.1 Anaerolineales bacterium
GCAAATTGATTTTTGGAATTTTGGGAGCATATTTAAGATCGAGCCGCCAAACCTGAACAAATGACCTGAACATGCGCGAGCCAAAGAAAACCCAACCCGGCCTGCTACTTGCGCTCATCTGCATCCCCATCTTCATCGGGGCACTGGATTTGACAGTTGTTTCTGCTGTCTTGCCGCATGTCATCGTAGACCTGGAAATCCCTCTTCAAACCGGTCTCGACGATGCAGCCTGGATTGTGACCGGCTACCTGCTGGCATACAGTGTCTCGATGACGTTTATGGGCCGCTTGTCAGATCTCCATGGGCGCCGGCGCACTTACCTGCTGGCGCTCGTGATCTTCGCTTTTGGCTCGTATTTGGTGGCAGTCTCACAAGGTTGGCCAACAGAAGTGGCGCTGCGTACTGGTTACATGTTCGTTTCAGGCAGGCTGGACGTTTCATACGTAACACTTTATGTCTTGATCGCGGCTCGCATGATCCAGGCCTTTGGAGCCGGCACGATGGTACCGGTCGGGATGGCTCTGGTTGCAGATCTCTACCCGGCAGATCGGCGGGCCCGTTCGCTTGGCCTGATCGCCGCCGTAGATACGGCTGGCTGGGTGGTGGGTCACTTATATGGCGGGATCGTTGTGCGCTATTGGAATTGGGAAGCGATCTTCTGGCTGAATTTGCCTGTTTGCCTGATCGCTTTTCTGTTGATCTGGTATTTATTGCGTGGCATTCCGCAAGATCGCAGCACCGGCAGCATGGATTGGTTCGGTGCGCTGCTCATTACAGTTTCGCTGGCGCTGTTGAACCTTGGGCTGTCAAGCAGGTCAGAAGGCCTCAGCCTCAACAGCCTGGATGAAAAATCCAACATTTCTCAATATAGCGTTCCGCTCGTATTATCTGCGCTCCTCTTCCTGGGCTTGTTTTTGTGGCGCCAGAAAAAGGCGCATTATCCCTTAATCGATCTCTCTTTATTCAAACACCAAAATTATCTGTTCGCCAGTCTTGCCAACTTCCTGGTGGGATTTAGCCTGTTTATCGCGATTGCGAACGTGCCTCTCTTTATCAACACACTGGTAGCCACATCCCTGGAACAAGGCGCATGGGATAGTGGCTGGATGCTCTCTGCTCTTACCATCCCTTTAGCATTGGCGTCCGTGCCGGGAGGCTGGTTATCGGAGAAACGCGGTTATCGTCTACCGGCAGCAATTGGATTAATCCTGGCAGTCTGCGGGTTCCTGTTGATGAGAAGCTGGGGTGCAGAGACAGCCTACGCTACACTAGCCTCGCAACTGGCAATTAGCGGAATTGGAATAGGACTGACCATGGCGCCGGTAGCGGCAGCCGTCGTCAACGCCTCACCCTCCGACCAACGCGGGATCAGTTCCGCTTTGGTCATCATTTTCCGTTTGATTGGCATGACGATCGGCATCTCAAGTATTACCACTTATGACTTGTTGCGCGCGGATGTATTGAGTGAGAGATTGCTATCCACGACTTCCACTTTAAGTGAGACCATGCAGGTGGGAATGGAGGTGACAGAACGAGTGATAAGCGAAACCTTTGTGATTGCGGGTCTGGTTGCTGCCCTGGCACTCATTCCTGTGCTGCTTTTGAAATCCACATTCAAACAAACAAGCGAGGTAAACAATGAACGAGAGCAATGAGGCATTCACTCCCCAGGAATCCCCTGGCGTAGAAAATCCCGTGCCTGAAAAACCAATTGAGACGGCGCCGCCCGCACCGGAAAAGCCCAAAGGGATCCCGAAAATTGCCTGGATCGCCGGATGCGGATGCCTGTTATTGGGCGCCTGTGTGGCTGTCGCTGCACTATTCATGTATTTTGGCTTCCCCTTATTTGGAGGGGATCCAATCGCATCCATCGTGCCAAACGATTCGACGATGTACATGGGCGTTGATCTCGCCCAGACCCAGTCTCAAAACTTTAACGATATCGTCGCGGTTGCCCAGGAGCTAGCCGATGCGGATCAAAACAAAACCATGGCCGAATCCCTGGATAAGTTCCTCGGCGATGAGTTGAACATGTCATTTACGCAGGATGTGATGCCATGGATTGGTCGGCATGGCGCGCTGGTCATCACCGATGCGAATTTCGCCAATAACACATACAAGATGATGTTCATTGTGGAATCTCGTAACAAAGCCAAGGCCGATCAATTCATCTCCAAGTTCACTGCTGCTCTGGAAGTAAAACAGAACAGGAAGTTTACTCAGAGTGAAAAGGACGGCATTACCTATTATGTATACAAGTCCGATTCCGATTACGAACAAGACGTGGTAATGGCCCGGGACAGCAAGTTCGTTTATCTCTCTAATTCCCAGGACGTTGTTTCTAAATCGATCAACCTGCAGAAGAAAGATTCACTCAGCGGACTGACCGGTTATAAAGACGCATTGGCAGCCCTTCCTAAAAAGCGCCTGGCCACATTTTATATGAGTGGTGAAGCGGTCGTGGACAGTTTCACGAATGTTTTCAATCAGGCCTCGGGTTTAAGTTCTCCGTATATCAAGGACCTGGCAACAAAGGGTTTGAGTGGAATGGCGATGAGCCTGTCTGTCGAAGATGAGGGTCTGCGCATGGATGCCGCCACCGTCTATGATGAGACAAAACTCAGCGAGTATCAAAAAGAAGCCTTAGCCACAAAATATCTAAAACCGACAACAGACGCACTCGTTCCCGAAGATACCTTCTTCTTCCTGGGCGTGAATTCTTCTAAGAGTCTCAGCAGTTATACAAAAATCGACAACCCTCTTTATTCCAGCGATGTGAAGGAATCCTTTGACCTGCTGAATAAACAGTACGGTATCAATGTTCAGGATCTTTTGGATGTTCTCAGCGGCGAAATAGCAATGGCAATCGGTCCAGCTGATGATGGTCTCTTCGCTCAGACGGGAAACGTCAATATGGGCATTACGGTCCTGGCTGGAACCAGTGATGAAAAGGGCTTCAATGACTGGTTCGGAAATGTGCTGGAGACCGCCTTTTCTCAAGGTGGTATGTCGACGGGGTATGACATCAGTGACGCCCAGATCGGCGAGTATAAATTGAAGGAACTCACGATCAAAGACAGTTCCCAGTCGGTATCCGCCCTGATCTATGGCGCGGATAACAACTATATTGTCCTGGGCTCCAGTCAGTCCATGCTTGAGAGTGGTTTGACCGGTACTAAAAACCTGACAAATAACGAGATTTATCACCGAACATGGGCAGCCTTCCCGGCTGGCAGTGTGCCCTATATGTATTTGAACGTCAAAGATCTGATGAATTTTCTAGTTGACAACGCCGATGAATTTGGAGGCAGTGATGTCAGCGACGCGCAGAAGAGATTACGAAATATCCCGATAGTAGCAGTTTCCTTGAACAACACAACTGGATATGTCCGGGGTACCACCCTGATCATCTTCATCGACAAAAATAAATAGCTTGGACAGTCCACTCTCTAAAGAGGCTGACTGAATTCAGTCAGCCTCTTTTTTTGCCGAACGACGGTTTCTGCTCAGGAAATCAAAAGCCGCATGACTCCACTGTGGGCCTGCGGCTGAGGCTTCTATGGGTTCGCATTTTTGGCACAACGGAAACCCAGGTCCATGTTGGAGTCATTTGGATCGAACCCATAACGATAAGACGAACTGATGCTGTTATCTCCCTCATAGCCCCATGAGCCACCACGTATCACTCGCAGGCCGTCCGCTGACGATTCCCGCCCGTCGTTCGCATTATACGGATAGGGCTGATGAAGGCTGCTCACCCATTCCCAAACATTGCCCGCCATATCATAGATCCCATAGGGACTTAGACCATTCTCATAACTTCCCACAGCCGTCGTATCTCCAACATTCCAATGGTAATTGGCGAATGTTGGCTCTAATTTTTCTCCCCAGGGATATGTGCGTCCATCTGTACCGCGTGCAGCTTTTTCCCATTCGGCTTCAGTGGGAAGGCGAGATCCACGCCATTCGCAGTAGGTTTTTGCCTGCTTCCAGTTTACATAAATGACAGGGTAATTATTGAACTCAGGATTCCCATAATAATTAAGGCGGGTACTGGAATTGGCTGCTTGAGGTGGATCGCAAGCACCCTTTTCCTGACAAGCCTGATAAAGAACGTTAGTTACTTCGTATCTATCGATATAAAAAGCATTCAGTGACACCTTGTGCGTAGGTTCTTCATCTTCGAACCAGGCGACATTGCACGCCGAGTTAAATTTCTGGCAGTCGGCAAGTTCATCAATGGCTTTTCTGCCCATGGTAAATTCACCAGCCGGCACGAGGGCCATTTGATCGTCCCCGGTATTAGCAATTAACGGTGGCTGCGTCATTCCTGGTGTCGGGGTAGTCCGGGTCGTAGAGGTCGTCGCCGCAACCGAGGTGAACTCTTCCGAAACAACCTCCTTGGCTGTTGATTGCGCGATCGGCGCAGTTGGGCTTGCCAACTTCTCCAATAATGGACTCAGCAGTAGCAGCACACATCCCAGGAAAGAGATGAGTAGAACACCAGCCCCTGCAATAGCAATTCCTATGGTGAATTTTGACCGGTTACCGGCCTGCTTTACTCTCACAGGTCCCTTTGGCATCTTAAGTGTGCGCGCGACCGGAGTGGCAGTCATTACGTTCTTGAGATCGGCGTAAAACTTGGCATCTGGATAAACCCCTCCCCGCACATCATAGTATTGTGTTGATTCCACCGAAAGCCACGGCTCATCCCCTTCAAGCAAAAGCGGAAAGACAGGCTTCAACTTGCGCCTGGCACGTTGTAACTCGCTCTGCACCCATTCAGAGGCATAAGAATGGGGACTCATGAGCAAAATAAACGCTGAGCAGCTATCCAGTTGTCTTTGTAGTTCCTGTGGCCACTGCGATCCATAGTCTAGGCGCTCGTCGATCCAAACCTCAAACCCCATACCTTGCAGGCTTTCCCCAAGTGCATGAGCATAATCTGTATCTTTATGGCTGTAACTAATAAAAATATGGGCCATAGGGACCTCCACCAATAATTGTTGGAATCATTATACAGCAACTGCGGATTGCCGCATAATTATTTATACTTGAAGTTTAGATTTCGGTTTGTCCGCAATGAAAAAGTTTAATTGATAATGAGACAAGCGGTAAACCAAAATAGCTGACTGGCTGTTTGCTGAAGCACCGGTGAAAGACCTATCTTATTCTGACGCAATATGCTTCTCTAAAGCGCTCATCAATTTTCTATATCCATCTCCTTCAAATAGATCGACACGCTGCCATCGGCGCAAGGGTTCAGGCATATTACACTTTTCTAACCGGGCGGGAAGCAGGTAGATTTCGCCATTGGGAACAGAATTGGCTTTTTCAAGTACGATCCTTAGTTCCTCGTGACGATAACCTCCCTGTTTGTTGAATTGCCTCGAAAGGCAAACTATCACGATATCACTGCTGTAGAGTGCTTTATGGATTTCGGACTCCCAATCCTGACCAGGAAATATTTTTTCCTGATCGAACCAAACGTTGGCCCCTTGTTTGATAAGGCGCAGGTACAGGCGATGAACGACCTCTTTATCGCTGCGTGCATAGAGAAGAAATATTTGGAGTTGTTTTGACAGTGCCATAGGTACATCCTTGGGAAACCAATCGAAAGGAACCATTTAATCCATCCCTTTTTTATCGGCGGGGTGGGTATTCAGATTAAGGCAGGACAAATTAAATAACAATCCCCCTGAGGGGGATTTAGTGGGGAATTCTGAGGGTAACCCCCTGGTGGACCCATATATTGGGCTAAGGATAATCTATGTCCTACTCCTGCTGGTTATGATCCCACCAGTCATGAAAGTCCCAATTTTTCAGAGCCAGACGCAACTCCTTACTGCTGCGCAGGTTGAATTTATTGAATATACGCTGCAAATGTTTCTTCACCGTCTCAGGTGTAATGACCAGCATTTTCGCAATTTCATGGTTTCTGTAACCCAGACAAATCAATGCAACTACCTGCTGTTCACGTCGGGAGAGAGATGACCAGCGATCTTCCAATTCATTTTGAGTCCAGAACTGATTCAATCCAACCTTGGTCAGGTCGGCAATGACTTCTTCTTCAGCGCGCTTCTGTTGTCTTGCAACATCTTTGATGACCGCGATCAACTCCTCATCCTGTAGAAAAACGCGCGATCTCTCTGCCCTCGGTTTCTTTTGCAGCAGGGATTGGATAAGACGTCGAAAAAGGGACATGATAATATTATATTAGAACGCGTGTTCTAAGTCAAGCAGGGTGTTCTAGTTATTTATTCCTACCTGGAAGGAATCTCTATTCTTCAAGCTCCAAATCCCTTTCGTTCTTAAGTAAAGGGTTACGCCTTTTTTCCCGCCTGAATGCCATCAATGGATCGCCTCCAGCCTGGATATTACGCCCGTGCAAGAGCAGTCCAAACTGGGAAAGAGCGAACCACAACAGGAAAATTGTCAAAATGATCGAGGCTTGGTCAATCCATTTAGGCGCTGCTGCAAGTAGATATTGATCCTGTTTCCGCCAACCAGCCACTTTCTTTTCATAATCCTGGATCGAGGCAAGAAAACTCTGCAGGCTGCTGCGGGTCTCACTCAAATCACCTCCCAAAAGAAACGAGGTATCACTCACGAAAGTGGAGGCCTGCGTTGCTAATGTCTCTACATTTGCGATTTCGCCATCCAATGACCTGGTAGACGCAATGAGATCTGTCAATATTTTATCGGGTGCTTTCAAGTCCATGCCGGGAACGAAACGACCGACGCTTGCAAGAATCGATTGTAAATTTAATAATGTAGTGCGCGCCGCATCAATTCTCTGGCGGGTGGTCTTTAGATCTGGCAGTAATTTATCATCCAATGTACTTTTGATACTATCAAAAAGACCTTTTGCGCTCGTAGATTGCTGGGTGAGTTTTTCCAGCGCTGCCTGGGCAGCATCCACAATGCGCAAGGCCCGTTGCAATTCCTTCTCAGAACTTTGCAGAGTAGTTTCCGCCTGGGCTAGTTGGCTATCTATTTCCTTTAAGCGATGGGTCGCCTCGCTCGTCAACGGCTCTTTATAAAACCAGATTGCGCCTATGCCCACGAGACTCAAAACCAAAAATATCGCGCTCAACGCGATCAATATTCCTGCGAAAATTTTACGAGCCATATGACCTCCTGATCTATCAAGTTGAGCCTATCAAAAGCCATAGAGGGTTTATTGCCTGCTTGAAATACACCACATAGAAAAACCCATCTGCTTCCCCACCAGAAATGAGTCGTTCAAATTATACGTCAATATTCCTCTACATCCCTGAAGAGAGCATGAGAAGGAGCGACAAAACTGGATGGCTTCGCTGTCAGGCCTTCCTGATCGAGCAAAACCTGCTGCAAAGCCAGATTAATGGCTATAATTCAATCATTGGTCATCGATATCGTTCAGGAGAATCAAGATGCTCGTTATTATCAGTGATGTTCACCTGGGAGATGGTACCACCGCCAATTCCATTTCACCGAGTGCCTTCGAACTATTCTCTAACCGTCTATGTGAAACAGCCTATTATGCTTCCTTTCGCAAGGATGGTACTTATCGGCCCATCGAAAGCCTGGACCTTTTACTAATGGGTGACATTCTCGACCCGCTTCATTCCACGCTCTGGCTGGATACCGCCCTCGGAGCACTCAACTACACCCGTCCGTGGACTGACATTGGCAGCCCATCGTTTGTTAGCAAACTCTCGGAGACGACGAAGTCCATTATCAGCGTCAACCATGAGTCACTCGAAGTCCTTAGACGTTGTGCCAGCGGTGATATCATCCTTCTGCCTCCCTCTGACGCTCGCGGCAAACCCGACACCGATTCAAAAGAGCGCATCCCCATCAAAGTCCGCATTCATTACATGATCGGCAACCACGACTGGTACTACCACCTACCAGGCTCGGCGTTCAATGAGATCCGCAAGAATATCATTGAGTCCCTGGGTTTATGCAACGACTTCGGTCCCTTCCCCTATGATTTGGAAGAACATCCTGCCCTGCGCGAAATTTTGCAGTCCTATCGGGTCTTTGTCCGTCATGGCGATTGTTACGACAAATTCAATTTCAATCGTGAAAAAGGCCGCAACCACGCCACCCTGGGCGACGCCTTCACAATGGATGTATGCAATCGCTATCCGGTCGAAGTGCTAAAGCGCTATGGTGATGAACTGTCCGCTGGGATCATAGATAGCCTGCGTCGAATTACAAATGTCCGCCCAGCCCTGGCAACCCCGCTTTGGATCAGCGGACAGCTGAAACGCCATGCGAGAAGCACCGCCCTGGAAACAGAACTCAAGGAAGTGTGGGATGATCTCTGTGAGCAGTTCCTCCAGCTCGATATCGTCCGCGAAGAAGACAAGGCATTTAAGTTTGACATCGTTGACGCCTTGCAGCTGCTAATCAAAATCTCAAGGCGCACGTCGTTTGAAACTCTCAATGATATCGTAGTCTGGATCCGTCAACGTTTGCATGAAAACGAGCGCTCGCTCTCAGATCATGCTTTACAGGAACCAGCCTTCCTCAATAACTCGGCCCACTTTATCATTTACGGGCATACCCATCATCACGAGATCGTTCCGTTGGATTTAGATGGCGAGCCGCCCCATGAACAAAACCAACTCTATATCAATTCTGGGACATGGCGCTCTTATTATGATTTGGCTGTCAAGGACCCTAAAGAGCAGAAATTCGTCCGCTATCAAACCCTCACCTATCTGACTTTCTATAAAGACGATGAACGCGCAGGCAGACTCTTCGAGACATGGTCTGCCGCTTACGTCTGAACACCGGATGGTATCAATATTTGTGTTGAATTGGGGAAAGAACGCAATCTATTCTTTAATGCTCTTCAAAAAGCCGGGCGTGTTCAGTTCGCGTTCAAGCAAATAAGTGAAGTAGCCTTGCATAAGGCTCTCTGATTCATTCTGGACCTCAGGGCTGGGATGCGCACGTGCCGCGTCCGGGTAGCTGGAGCGCTGGAAGTGACGCAAATACTTAAGCGTTTCCACCGAAATAGGCTTGACATTGCGCAACCCCTGCCCGCAACGCGGACAAATTACGCCACCTGCACTGAATGAGAAAAACTGATCTTCAGGGAGGATCTCTCGCCTGCAATTGGCGCACTCAAAGAGTTGAGGGCGGAAACCAAGATGATCGAGCAGGCGCATCTCGTAATATCGGACGACTGTCCATGGATTCGCTTTCGAAGCCAGGCGCGCGAGGGTGTCGGTCAGCAGGCGGAAGATGGCTGAGTTCTCGGTCTCGTCCTGATATGTGAAGCGATCCAGCAGTTCAAGCACATAAGAGGCATGGCTGGTAAGGATAAGATCCTCGCGCAGGGGCTGATAAGCCTCCACAGTATCAGCTTGCGTCAGGATCAGCATATCACGCCCTTTGGCAAGTTGCAATTTGACATACGTAAACGGTTCGATGTGCCCTGCTTTACGTGAGGCGATTTTGCGTGCACCCTTGGCAAGCGCGCGCGTCTTCCCAAGTTGACGCGTATAGAGAGTCAACAAACGGTCTGCTTCGCCATAATCGCTGTGACGGAGAACAACTGCATCCACTCGAAAAGAACGAAATTTAGTTTCAGGCATGGTATTGGGTGTAGGGGTAAGGCTAAGTGTCCCGAAGGGGTATGTCCTTGGCCAGGGCGACCACAAGGGTCTCCCCTACGACTTCAAATGTTCCGGCGTAAATGCTTCGGGTAAAAGTTCCCTTACGGTCGTCTCTTTAAGAAGCTTTCCGTCTCCATCTGCCAAAAGGACAATGGTATCTAAACCAAATTCGGCCATGACTTGGCGACATCCACCACAGGGCGATCCGCCGTTATCTGTGACGACACTGATCACCTCGAACTCCTTTTCACCCTCGGAGACTGCTTTGAAGATTGCCACACGTTCTGCACACATAGTCTGTGGATAAGCGGCATTCTCTACATTCACTCCCGTAAAGACGCGTCCAGTCTTCGTACGGAGCGCAGAGCCAACAGGATAGTTCGAATATGGAGCATAAGCACGTTGCCGTGCAGTGTTCGCCAGGTCAATGAGGGCTTGCTTTTCATGTTGAGTAAGGGACATATGTTCTACTCGTTATGGTGGGGCTCTGAATGGGTCAAAGCGATTTCTTAAGTGACATAGGAGTCGATTCATTCATGGCTTCGACTACTCGCGCCAAAACACCCCTCCTCTCACACACCTGTCCTGGCGTTTCTGCAGGAGCACGAAGTTCTGGCAATGATCTTATCCTTTCTTCTTTCTTTCCACTTTCCGAATTGCCCGGGCAGGAATACCGACAACAAGTGTATCTTCAGGAACGTTCTTTGTCACGACAGCACCCGCGCCGGTACGGGCACCATCTCCCAGTTTTATGGGAGCAACGAGCATGGTATCCGAACCGATGAAGACATCTTCACCGATCTCGGTTGGATGCTTCCTCTCACCATCATAATTGCAAGTGATCGTTCCGGCACCGATGTTTGTGTTCGTGCCGATGGTTGCATTGCCGATGTAAGAAAAATGGCCCATCTTCACACCTTCAGACAGCGTGGAATCTTTCACTTCGCCGAAATTTCCCATATGGACGTGACTCTTCAAATGTGCACCTTTTCGCAGGCGTGCAAATGGACCCATATCCACGTTATCCTCAAGCACTGCACCTTCCAGCACTGAAGCTAATATCTTACAGCGATTCCCAATTCGCGAATCCCGAATAATTGTATTGGGACCAACCATATTCCCTTCACCGATTATCGTATTTCCATGAATATAGGTGTTCGGCATAATGGTCGTATCTCTGCCGATCTTGACACCTACTTCTATGTATGTCGAGGCAGGATCCAGTAAGCTTACCCCTTCCAACATATGCTCACTATTGATTCGTATCCGCAACGCAGCTTCTGCTTCACTCAAATGAATGCGCGTATTAATTCCAATCGTCTCAATAAAGTCATCATGTAGGACAGCTTGCACAGGTAAACGATCTTTCACAGCAAGTTCAACCACGTCCGTCAAATAATACTCACCTTTCCTTGGGTTTCTCTTGATGCGATGTAAGGCATCCCATAGCCAATCCGCTTTGAAACAATACGCGCCCACATTCAATTCTTTGATCTCACGCTGTTCAGGTGTAGCAACATATTCCTCGACAATGGCTTCCACGGTCTCATCGCCTTTTCTGACGATCCGCCCAAAGCCACGCGGATCGTCTGCGATTACGGTCAACAGGCTAAAGGGGCCGGGGCTGAGGCGTTGTGTTTCTACGAGGCGTTTGAAGGTCTCCCCGCTCAGCAGCGGCATATCCGCATAAGTCACAATGACATAATCCGTTTTGCCTTTGAGCAAAGATTCCGCTTGCATTGCTGCGTGTCCAGTTCCCAGCTGCGGTTCCTGCAGAACACACTCAGCCGAGTCCCCAACATATTTCTTCACTTCCTCAGCACCATAACCAACAATGACCACAGGTTTTTCTGTTGTGGCTGATTTCAATGCTTCCAGCACATGCCATATCATCGGCTTGCCACACAAAGGATGCAGCACCTTCGGTAGATCAGACTTCATGCGAGTGCCCTGCCCTGCGGCAAGAAGAACAGCTGTTATCTTCATTGATGTCACCTCTAGAGCCCCGCCCATCATCTTTCACAGAAAATGAGGAATGCTTCCAAAAGAGCGAGGGGCAAACAAAAATAGGATTTATCGGCGGGGCTTTGTTTTCGCCAAAAATCCTATTTTACACAGTACTGCATAAACGCAGAAGTAGAAAAGAAGCCCCGCCTAAGCGGGATGCCTGCATCAGGCAATTGGCTGGGGCGCCTGGATTCGAACCAAGATCCACAGCTCCAAAGGCTGGTGTGCTGCCCTTGCACCACGCCCCAGTGCGTGGCACATTGTATCACAGCGACTAGGGATGAGCAATGTCACTTCTTCTTGAGCGGACCCGTGTCTTTCAAGGGGCCTGTTAATTTGACTGGCATGGTCTTACCTGGTGTCAAACCCAATTTACGTGCTTCATCAAACGAGATTACATCCGGGCTGGTCGGCATATTGCTGGTCTTTTCCACCGCTTCATTCCAAAACGCGTCTAGATCTTTCACTGTCGACTTTTTGTTTGCATCTGCAAACAGGGCATCGAGGTCGACTTCCGGTTCAGGTTCTTCTGATTCAAAGCTCGGCAGTTCAGGCTCTGGAATAGTCGATTCGGTTACGATGGGCGTGGGCGCTACTCCTAACGATTGGAGCACATTCTCAATAGCGCCGCGCACTAGGAGCATTCCTTCTACAGTTTGCAAGATACGCCCGGAACTGGCCAGTTCCTTACCAGCCAGCAGCAACGCATGCGCTGAATTCACCGGAATAAGAATCAGGTCATGATCCCCACCGCGGAAGACGTGATAATTGTCCAGGTTTTCCTGATGAATAAACCGTGAAACTTTCAAACCTGCACCGTAGATAGCCATTAATGCAGAGAGCAGTGAAACTTCCATGCTGCTATCATACAGATCGCCGGCGCGCGCCAGCACTCTGCCACGGTCACTGATGAGAAAGACTGCGTCCGCTCTGATCTTTTGGCGAAAGCCTGTCAACAACTCAGAAAGCGTCTGACGATGCTCCTCAACCTCTTTACTTGATTCAGGTGGGAAAATCGTGCGGACCAGTCCCAAACTCCTCTCAACCGCATCCAGAAAATCCGCCAACGGGATAGGTTTATCGAATATTGCCAGTGCGCCAGCACTGAGCATTTCACCGCGCGCCTTACGTTCCGTCACTCCGGAGATAATGATCACTTTTAACTCTGCGTTGCGAGCCCGGATTTTGCGCATTAGCTCAACGCCGGAAATGCCCGGAAGTAGATAGTCTGTCACCAGCAGGTCAACCTTGCGACGTGAAGCCTCGAGCAAGGCCTCTTCACCAGATGGCGCGTCGATAATATCCAACTGGTGGCCCAGGGTTTGCAGGGTTGAATGCAGGAGGCGAACAATATCACGCTGATCGTCAACAAGGAGGATAGTGGGCGTGGTCATAACAGATCACTTTCTACTACTATTGTGCCAGCCAGCAAGCTGCCCAATGATCGGGGCTGACCTCAATGAATGGTGGTTCCTCATGGGAACATTTTTCAATCGCTACAGGGCAGCGTGGGTGGAAGCGGCAACCTTTTGGCGGGTTGAGTGGACTAGGCACATCGCCCTTCAAAATGGTGCGCTGTCTCTTCAACCGTGGATTTGGGACAGGGATGGCAGACATCAATGCCTGTGTATAAGGGTGCAATGGGTTACGGAACAATTCCTCACGTGAGGTCATTTCCACCATCTTACCCAAATACATCACTGCAACCCGATTCGATACATGCTCTACCACAGAAAGGTTGTGAGCAATGAACAAATACGTTAGTCCGAATTCAGCTTGCAGATCTCTTAAGATGTTTAGGACTTGGGATTGAATCGAAACATCCAATGCAGAGACGGGCTCATCACAGATAATGAATTTAGGGCGGAGAGCTAGCGCACGCGCGATGCCAATACGCTGACGTTGACCACCCGAGAATTCATGGGGGTAGCGCCGCGAATGATAACTTTCCAACCCCACCTTCTTGAGGGTCTCCAACATAATATCCACGCGTTCTTTGGGCGTACCAATCTGGTGGATATGCAACCCTTCCATTACAGATTCGCCGATCGGAACACGAGGATCGAGTGAGGCATACGGATCTTGAAAAATGATTTGCATATCACGCCGCACAACTTTCAATTCGCGGGCCTTCAGGGAAAAAACGTCGCTACCGTCAAACTTTACTGCGCCCCCGGTCGGCTCAATAAGGCGGAGCATCGTCCGCCCCACGGTGGTCTTACCGCAACCCGATTCACCCACCAAGCCAAGCGTCTCGCCTTTTCTCACAAAGAAACTAATATCATCCACTGCTTTAACATGATTGACGACACGCTGAAGCAAACCTGCGCGTACAGGAAAATATTTAACCAAATTGTCAACTTCTACAAGAACTTCCCCTTTGTGGTTGTTATTTGTTGGCATATTGAATGCTCCAGTAAAAGGCCGTGATTAGCTTACTTTAAGCGGAGCGACATGTCCCTCCGCGTTTTGATATAGCCAGCACCGTACAAAATGACCCGGCTTGATTTCTTCCAGTTCGGGTTTGACTTCGGCGCAGATGGCACATCCGTATTTGAAACGTGCCTGACAACGCGGCGCAAAACGACAGCCGGGCGGCAAATTAATTAGGTTTGGCACTGAGCCGGGGATTACATCCAGCCTCTCCTTAATTTCACCAAGAATAGGGATCGAACCGATCAAACCTTGAGTGTATGGATGCAAAGGCTCATCAAACAATGAATTGACATCTGTTTGTTCCACGATCTCGCCCGCATACATAACCGCCACGCGTTCAGCCATCTCCGCTACGACGCCAAGGTCATGTGTAATGAGAATGACCGATGTTCCCATTTCCCGGCGCAGGTCACGCATGAGATCAAGGATTTGGGCCTGGATCGTCACATCTAACGCTGTAGTAGGTTCATCGGCAATCAACAATTCAGGGACGCAAGCCAGTGCCATCGCGATCATAACGCGCTGCGCCATCCCGCCGGACAATTCATGTGGATACGCTTCTGCCCGGCGTTCAGGGTCAGGCACGCCGACCATTTTTAGCAGAGCAATTGCCCGCTTCCAGCCGGCTTCCCTACCCATATCTTGATGAACATTCAGCACTTCCGCCAGTTGATCGCCTACCTTGAAAACAGGATTCAGTGCGGTCTGTGGCTGCTGAAAGATCATCGAGATGCGGTTACCGCGTACTTTGATCATTTCTTCTTCCGGCAATTCCAGCAGGTTTTCGCCATCCAATAGGATTTCACCCTCATCTATTCTTCCCGGTTTAGAGATCAGACGCATGATCGAAAGTGACGTAACGCTCTTGCCACAACCCGACTCCCCTACTAATCCGAGAACTTCGCCAGGGTACACTTCAAAGCTCACTCCATCCACTGCACGAACAACACCATCTTCGGTGTAGAAATAAGTCTTGAGTCCTTTTACTTCCAGTAAAGGTTTGTTGTTAGTCATCTCAAGGTGCTCCTATGTTTAGGAATGAGCGCATTATAGCAAAGTTTTGTCTTTTTCTAGGATTATAAAGAAAGACTCAGTGGAGATTAATTCAATGAAGCGGCAAGCCTCAGGGCTACGAAGTCCGCAGCATGCCCCTATAAAGATACCTACGGCGCGCATCCCTCTCCATAATCGAATGTCTCTATATCTGCTAAAGCGGAGGTCGAAAATGGGTCGAGCGTGAATCCGCAAAAGTTGGAACGACTGGCCGCAACTTTGAGCCTCAGATAAAGAGGAATCGCCGGTGCGTCAGCAGCGAAAATAGCCTGCGCCTCCTGATGAAACGCATATTCCGGGTCGGTCGAAACTGATTGAAGCGCTTTCTGACAGGCAGCGTCAAAATTGGGGTTTTTATAGCCGGTCACGTTGGTGCCAATCCAATGATTCGATTCGTTGGGAATTTGCGAACTGGTAAACCAGCTGCATTGCGGCTCAAGACTATCAACGCCAATAGCATACTCAGCGAGGTCGAATTGACGTCCAAAGAGTGGCCCCGCAGGACCTTGTGCATATAAATCAGAGGCGGTGGAGTAGATAACATTCAAACCAATGCCGCATTCAGCCAGCGACTGTGCAATGATTTCAGCGACTTGATGACGCTGTGTTGCCGAGCTGGTGAAATAGTTAAGCACCAAGGGTGTGTTCACAGGGACATTGGTAACAGTCAAAGCCTGGCGCGGCGTCGAGGGATTGTTATCATGGTCGATCCAGCCTACCTGCTGGAGAATCTGGTTACCAGAGACAGGGTTAAATTCATATGTTTGAAGATTGGCGTTATGTAACGGGTGATCTGGGGGAAGGTAACTATCAGGTACCTTTGACAGACCAAAAAGAACAGTATCCACGATCTTCTGGCGGTCAAGACACAAAGCAATTGCCTGACGTGTACGCTTATCGCCAAAGAAATCAGGGCGATCTTTCTTAATATCGAAACCATCATCATAAGACGCATGAGTAATCCCAAAGCCCAGCCATTCCATAGTCATCGTTGGAGCAGTAAATAAACGTGCACGATGATCATGTTGCATTTGCTGGAGTAGCCCCACCTGCCCATCCAGCCGCGTGGATGGATCCAGCAGATCGCAGGTTCCATCGACAAGCGCGCTGACTGCTGCATTGGCGTCAGGAAAGACAAGGAAAGTCAACTCATCAAACTTCGGCAAACCACTGCTGGCACGAAAATAATTAAGATTTTTGATGAAATGCAGGCGCTTGCCTGGTTCCCATTCATCAATGATATAAGGTCCCCATCCAAGCGGCAGTTTGGACGACACTTCCACTTTTAAAAGATCGGCGGGTGGAAATTCACTCCAAGCATGTTCCGGTAGTGGCATCCAAAAATTAGTATAGTATTCCGGATCAATGAAGCCGGGCTTCCCCCACCATTGAACAGTTTGATCATCTGCGGCTTCATAAGTGGCAGTGCGGTCTACAAGGAATTTTGAGGATGGGGTCGCCGCATTGGACGCAAGCCCAAATGAGTAAATGGAATCGCTTGCAGTAAGCGGCTCCCCGTCTGACCACATCAGGCCCTTGAGCATGGTGAAAGTAACAACCATTTGATCCATTTGGATACTGGTGGAACCATCATAGGTAATCGCGCAGTCATCGCTCCGGCAACCACTCGGACGTACTTTTACACCTGTGTTCAGTACGGCAAGATTGCCACTTGAATCCACAATCTCTGAACCCGCATTCACGGTCACTGGGCTGACTTGTGCGTCCCCATCTTCAAGGTTTGGAATTTTTTCAAGAATGATTGGCTCATACCCATAATCCGCAACATCCATAGGACCATCATAAATCGCCGAAAGGACACTGTGCGCAGCAGAATTGAGGTCGCCGTAAGGATAGAGGGTATTCGGCTCCTCGCCAAGACAAATTGTCAGCGAGCGCGCGGCCGGCGTCGACGTGATGGGGGGAGGCGTCGGTGTGGATGGCTTGGTACTAAATGGGGTTACGAGCACTTGCGGCGCACAAGCGGGCAGAATCAATGCGATGATCAGAACGAGAATGGAAGCGGCAGAACAACGACGGCTCATGGCGTTTCTCCCAAATAAAGCAAGATTCAGGTTAGACCTGAATCCTACTCTATCCTGATCGTTCTAACAAGCATAGCTTCCCAGGGGTATAGAGAAAATTGATAACATATTTCATCTGCGAACCATATATCTCCGATAAAGTAATAACCCTGCCGGCAAGATAACCAGAATTATTATCAGGGCTGACAGATAATATAGGTTTTTGCCGTCAAGTTTCGAACTTTCTGAGGATACTGTTTGTTGGGTTCGGCCCAATCGGATCTGAGCAGCAGTTATGGCATTGAGCCGCGCCCCCGGATCAATGGCGTTTAACTTGAGGATATAGGCGGCTACTTGCCAATACTCCTCTTCAGTGAGGCTTCCAGGGTCCTGCCAAGGCATATAGGTGGATATAAAGGTCTGAAGATCCTGAGCTGTATAAAAGCGCGACATTGCTGCTGTACCCACCACAGGCGGTACAGCAGGCATTGAGAAACCGTCTGGTGGGTGATTCGCCGCGTGGCACTTGGACTTCCAGCAATTCTGATCCTCAGGTGCCCAGGTAGCACGCCATTCATCAGTTAGGCCCTGACCTTTGTCACCATGACATGCCTTACAAACTAGGCGATAGATCTCTGCCCCATATTCCAACTGGCTTGCATTCGAGGCAAGATTTAGGATGAGCCAACTCTTCTTGGGAGCAGATGGCGGCATAGCAGGAGTTGGCGCATTTTGTTGAGGAGGTCTGCGATCAAGAGAGGAGGGTAGTTTAGTGAGCGCCAGTAATCCAAAAAGTGGGAGTGTAAACCAAATCAAAAGAAAATAGATGTACGATTTTCGCATTCAATTACCTGATGATCAGGGGGCCCAACTTATGAACGAAACTGCAATCCTGAATTTGGTATTACCAATTGCATCAAGTCAGCAGAAGAAAAAGACAGGATTCAGAAATAATTATGCCTGAATCCTGTCCTGCACCTATAAGTTGGAAGGGCTGCCAATCCCTTATTGTGTGCCTCGCAGACGTGGGTCGAGCGCATCTCGTAAACCATCGCCGAGGAAGTTGAAGGCGAACATTGTTATTGCCAGCGCAAGCGCTGGAAAGATCGTTTGGTTCGGATAAGTCCGAATTACCTGAGCGCCATCTGAGATCATGGAGCCCCAGGAGGGCGTTGGCGGGTTGACGCCCAACCCAATAAATGAGAGAAAGGCCTCCGTGGAGATATAACCCGGGATCGCCAAGGTTTCGGCCACGACCAATGGCCCAATAATATTGGGAAGAATGTGGCGAAACATAATGCGGCTGTTTGTTGCACCAATGGTATGCGCCGCTTCGACAAATTCCTTCTCACGTACAGACAGCACTTGACCGCGTGTCAAACGCGCCATTGTTTCCCAGGCAGTCAGACCGATACCGATAAAGATGAAAAATAGACCTCCCATACTTTTATCTACCTGGCTAAGCGTATATGGCAAGCTGCCTGGCTGAAAATTAGTGGCGCCCGTTCGAAAGAAAGCCAGCAGCAGGATGATAAACAGCAATTGTGGAAATGCATACAAAACGTCCACAATCCGCATCATAATATTGTCAACTGATCCCCCGAAAAATCCGGATATGCTTCCATACAATATGCCGACGATCAAACTGATCAATGGACCGATAAACGCCACGGACAGAGAGACTCGCGCTCCATAAACTATACGACTGAAAAGATCCCTGCCTACATAATCTGCACCTAGTGGAAAATCGTTATCAATCTTGACATAGGGCTTCATATTCGGGAATACTTTCAAAATCCAGGCAGGCGCCGTGTTCTGCTTAACAAGCACCTGTTCGTCATATGAGCGGGGTGCTATTATGGGGGCAAAAACCGCAGCCAACACTAAAATAATAATAATAGTGCCGCCCATAACCGCTGCCCGGTTACGCATCA
>DATGYJ010000394.1:0-3180 GCA_035298105.1 Anaerolineales bacterium
TCTGCAATTCACGTTCCAGAGTGGCACGTCCCTGAGCGAGATTCTGTTCATCCTCCTGCTTCTTGAACCAGGCTTTGATCTTGCTGCGGGCGCGCTGGGTCTTGACCAATCCAAGATTTGGATTCAGCCAATCCCGGCTCGGTCCGCCGCGCTTGGCGGTCAGGATTTCGACCTGGTCACCGGTTTTCAACTCCTGGTACAGGGGCACAAGTTTCCCGTTCACTCGCGCGCCCCGGCAGCGATGGCCGATATCCGTGTGAACGTGGTAAGCAAAGTCAATGGGGGTGGAACCGGCAGCAAGATCAATGATGTCGCCGCGCGGCGTGAAGACATAGACGCGATCCTGAAAGACATCCGATTTCATGCCTTCCACGAATTCCTGCGCATCGTTCACGTCCGTGCGCCATTCCATCATGTTCCGAAGCCAGTTGATGCGTTGTTCATAGGATTTGTCGCGATGCGCGCCTTCCTTGTAACGCCAGTGCGCAGCGATCCCATATTCCGCGTTCTGGTGCATCTCTGCAGTGCGGATCTGCACTTCGAGCGGGCGCTTGTCATCATAAATGACAGCCGTATGCAGGGATTGATAAAAGTTATCTTTCGGCGCGGCAATGTAATCGTCGAATTCGCCAGGGATGGGACGCCAATGGGTATGGATGACACCCAACGCCGCATAGCAGGATGGGACATCCGGGACGATGAGGCGTACCGCTCTCACATCACGGACCAGATCAAAAGGTTTTCCCTTTTGAGTCATCTTTTTATAAATGGAATAGATATGCTTGGGGCGACCGCTAATTTCTGCCCTGATATTATGGCTCTCCAATAGCCTGGTGAGATCACCTTTGATGGTCTCTATCTGGGCTTCGCGGTCCGGGCGGCGCTCCTGAATTTGTTCTGCGATCTCCCGATATTTTTCCGGGTTCACGTAGCGGAACCCAAGGTCTTCGAGTTCCCACTTGATCTGCCAGATGCCAAGTCGATTTGCCAAAGGGGCAAAGATGTCAAGCGTTTCTTTTGCAATCCGCTTCCGCTTAGCCTCCGGCATAAAGCCCAGAGTTCGCATGTTATGCAAACGATCGGCCAGCTTGATCAGCACCACGCGCACATCGTCACCCATGGCGAGGAAGGTCTTGCGCAGGGTTTCAGAAACCAAATCCTGTTTGCGCCCCAGGATAAGCTCATCCGGAGCCGAATCCGATGGTTCACTTCCGTTGTTGCCGTTGGGGGTCTCTGCATGCTGGTCATCACGCGAGACACGTGGGAGATTCGTCAGTTTTGTGACTCCATCCACCAGGATAGCGATCGTTTCGCCAAAATCCCGCCGAATGTCATTCAAGGTGATGGTTGTATCCTCAACCGTATCATGGAGTAATCCGGCTGCCACTACCTCCGGCGGGACCCGCAGATCAGCCAAAATACTTGCAACTGCCAGGCAATGGTTGATATATGGCTCACCCGAATGGCGTTTCTGCTCACGGTGGGCTTCCTCTGCCATCCGGTAGGCGCGATGGATCAACTCCCTGTCGGCTAGCGTGTAGTTCTCAGGAAGTTGTTCCAACAGTCTTTCAAGTGGAATGGCAGTTTTGGATGCTTTCATTCGGAATACCGGATCCTGCATAGATGACTAACTTTTTTTGACCAGCTCATGGGCTGCAATCAAATTTCTCGTTAAGTTATCTATGCGGTATCATGTAATTGTACTACGTGCGCTAAACCTATTATGAATTTTTGGAGAGAGCCCGCTACCCGCCCTAAGGCCGTGGAACGCACTGAGTTCGCTCTGAACCTGATGCCCAAACCACCCCACCCGTGGCGGAGGGGGTTCATGGTTCAGGAAGCGCTTTGGTTGGAGGTCATAGACAGCGGTAAAATGCTCAAGATCAAACTACTTTGGATGTCAGGATGCCGATTGTAAACAATGTCACCCGTTTTTTAGATTCCCGCAAAATTGCCTACACGGTTTTTGAAACCCCGGTCGAAAAGCTTGGAGCCCTGGAGACCGCGGAATTCCTAAGTGTGCCGCCCGAGAGAGTGTTTAAGACGATCGTTGTAACACGTGACAAGCCCCGAAAGCCAATTTTGGCGGTCATCCCTGGAACAAATACTGTCGATTTGAAATTGCTGGCTGCCTCTCTGGGCGAGAAAAAGGTCTTTTTGCCGACCGAACGCGAAGCCGAACAATTGACCGGATTACAGGCGGGCGGGATCTCGCCGCTGGCATTGATCAATAAGGGATTCCAGGTAGTGGTTGATTCGGCGGCCCAAGATTATTCTGACATTCATATTTCAGGCGGACAAAGAGGCTTGAATCTCAAATTGCCTGTGACTGATTTGATCAAGTTGACGAATGCGCGTATTGCTTCAATCAGCAGGGTCGCCGACGAGCATTAAGCATAAAGAATCCCCCTGAAGAGGCAAGTAGATTACAAAGAGGTGAGTTGGATTTTGCTCACCTCTTCGTTATTAAATTAATTGATCGCCCAATAGTTTACGGACCTATGAATTTAACGGTTGCCTTATTAATTTCAAATGTCCACTTATCGGTGTTGTTAATGCAGCCAGACCCGCTTGATCTAAATCTGCCCTTTGGGTCGTCACTCCATGCATTCAGGTCGTAGCATCCCTGCACCAGATCATCAATCACAACAGAGCCGTTCCTGGGAAGGGTGTAACTTCTGAATCCGCACTCCCCAAACTCTGTTTTGTTGAGGTAAACAGATACTACAACGGTTACTTTTGTCGTATTGTCAATTCTGATCCTGGTTGGCTGCCCCGATGGGGCCTTAAGTATATTAGTTAAGGAATCACACAGATCGCCTCCTGCATTGCCGCTAGCCGCTGCAGCAGTAGGCGAGGCTTCCAGGGTTGGCAGGGGCGGTTGGGTATTCGTTGGCAGCGGTGTCTGTGTAGGTGGTTCCGTCGGCGGCAAGGGGGTGGTAGTGGGGATCGCTCCTTGAGTTTCTGCGATCATTGTGAATGCGGCAGCCACGGCCGTGTTTTGTACATCCACGGGACTGGCAGTTGGCGTGCCTTGTGCCCCACACGCGCTGATGATCATCGAGATTGCAACTACTATGGTGAGAGTGGAAAGATGTTTCATGCTTTACGAGGTCTCCTGAGAAATTTAGCAATTGGGAAAGCAGGCGCCCAGGGGAAGGATGCTATCGTTTCTTACGG
>DATGYJ010000395.1:0-4326 GCA_035298105.1 Anaerolineales bacterium
GATGCGAAGCGTGGATTGCCGCGCAGGCGAGCCATGGCCTCCAATCCGTTCATGGTTGGCATTTGGATATCCATCAGGATCAAATCCGGGCTGGCCTCCTCCGCCCTGGCTATGGCTTCCATTCCATCATGTGCCACGATAATTTCATACCCGTGGCTTTCCAGGTATTCGCCAACAGTCAGGATGTTGGACATATTGTCCTCTGCTAAGACAATCACAGGATGCTGAGCAGGGGCTTCAGATGAAATGCTCTCTTTTTCGCTCCGTTCAACGCCTGTCGACTGAAGACCCGGCTCAAACTGCTCGAGTTTTGTAGTGTTGGCCTGCTTGCAGCTCAAATTGATCGTAAAGCGGCTGCCTTTGCCAACTGCACTTTCAACGTGCACGCTGCCGCCGTGCAGATCTGTTAACTTTTGGACGAGGGCCAATCCAAGTCCGGTACCCTCATGCTGGCGGTTAAGACTGCTGTCTGCCTGCACGAAAGGCTGGAACAACCGCTGTAAATCTTCAGATGCGATCCCAATCCCGTTGTCGATGACCGAGAACCGGATGAGTTCCTCCACCGGGTCGCAGCTAACCTGCAAAGTCACATTTCCGTTTTCAAATGTGAATTTAACCGCATTAGTCAGCAAATTGACCAGGATTTGTTTGAGGCGCCGCGGGTCGGCGTAAATCTGAGTGACCGAGGCTGCGTTGTTATAAGTGACCGTGATGGATTTCTTGGCTGCCTGAGACTTGACAAAAGTCAGGGAAGACCGGCAAATTTCGTTCACCGAGATGAGCTGAGGATAATAATCAAACTTTCCTGCCTCGATTTTAGAGAGGTCGAGGATGTCATTGATCAACTCAAGCAGGTGTTGCCCGCTGGATTCGATGATTTGCAGAGATTTCTGCTGGTAATCGTTCAACGAACCGCGTCTTTCTTCCAGCATTGATTCAGACAGCCCCAAAATGCTGTTGAGCGGTGTTCGAAGCTCATGGCTCATGTTTGCCAGAAATTCATCCTTGACCCGATTGGCGTGTTCAAGCTCCGCATTGGTCTGGTTAAGTTCTGCAGTACGATCTGCGACTCGTTGTTCGAGCTGATCGTTCAGGGTGCGCAATTCCTCTTCGACCTGCTTGCGTTTGGTGATATTACGGACGAGCATCGAAGCAGTTCGATACGTTCCATCAGAATCAACGATCGGACTAATCCGGGCCATGAACCAGCGCTGCCCGCCAATCACTTCCAATGCATATTCGATGCTTTCAGGAATGCCACTTGCCAGTGCACGCTTGATGGCATCCGCAAAGCGGCTGCCCTCCACCTCACCCAAAACTTCCACAATTCGCTTCCCAATCAATTGAGATTTTGGTTCTGCCAATAGGCTTTCATCATTTGCCCAGATATTGAGATAGGTTCCCTGTTCGTCGAATTCAAAGACGATATCATCCAGGGAGGTCACCAGTGCTCGCATTTGACGTTCGCTTTCGCGCAATTCAGCTTCTGCCTGTTTGTGCTCGGTGATGTCCTGTACAAATCCCGCCATGTGACGAGAATGACCTGTATGATCGTACTGATGTCCGCCGGTCGCCCATATCCAGCGCACTTTATCATCTGTCCGACGAATGCGGCACTCGAAATTCCAGTCTGTTTGCATCGCTACAGCTTCCTGGAAGCGCCGATCGACCTCAATTCGATCGTCGGGAATGACGTGATCGAGAAACATCTCATACGTCCACTGCGGAAGGAGCGATTCGTATCCGAAGATACGATCGTGTTGCGGCGAACGCTGCACGGTATGATCCACCAAATCCAGGTCCCATCCACCCATGCGACTTTTTTCGAGAGCGAAGCTCAAGCGCGCCTGACTTTCCCAAAGCGCAGCCTCTACCCGCTTGCGTTCCGTGATATCCAGAATTTGCGTGATGAAATGCAGGGGTTTACGGGATGAATCTCTGAGGAGGGCAATACCCACATATGCCCAAATTGCCTCGCCGCTCATTCGAACATATCTCTTTTCAAAGGAAATACTTGGCACTTCGCCGGACACCATCCTTTTCAGAGCGTCTCTGCCAATTTCCATGTCCTCAGGATGTGTGATGTCGTTGAAATGTTTTCCTTCAAGTTCCTCTTTTATAAATCCAAGCATATCTGCCAGCGCTTGATTCACATTCTGAAGTTTCCCATCCAATGTCGTTAAACACATCCCCACCGGGGAATACTGGAATGCCGTTCTAAACAGCTCCTCGCTTTCATGCGATCGCTCTTCCGCCTGCTTGCGCTCAGCCTCACTTTCCAACGTATCCAGCGCAAAGGAGATATCCCGTCCCATCTCTTCGAGCAAACTTTGTTCCTGGTGAGAGAGGAAATAACCCACGTCAGCAGCATACAGGTTCAGCAGCACGACAATCTGTCCATGCTGTTGAACAGGCACCACCGCTGCAGAATGATAGTCACCTTTCAGCGCCAGCTCTCGCCAATGCTTCATATGGGGGTCAGTTTGAATATCACTACTATAGGCGACACTCCCGGACCGCAGTGAGATACCGATCAGCCCCTGATCAAAAGGCGCTTCAATGGCATTGATATTCTGGAATGGCAATTGATTTTGCCCCTGGCCATGCTCTGCCACAGGCGTAACTTGACCCGTTGCGTGGTTGAAAAGTCCAATCCATGCAAGACGAAACTGACCAAATTCCACAGCCACCCTGCAAATCGATTCAAATAATTCCTGCTGGCTTTTGACGCGCACAATGGTTTGGTTGACCTGGCTCAGCGTGGCATAAAGCCGGTTCAAATAAAGGATGCGTTCCTCGGCCTTGTTAATACTGTTTGCGCTAATATAGATCAGCGGGGAATAGACCAAAACCAATAGGAGCCCCAGTAGTATGGATTCCTCACTGGAATCTAAAACCCCAAGACTCTGACCCTGCTCGACGAGCCAGCCCATCAATAACGTGAGTATGAGCATGCCGGGCAGCATCAGGCGCATTGCCCTGCTTCCCGGCAAGTTTGAGGTGAGGATTCTCATCATTCCATAGGTGGGACGTGCAGCGATGGTCGCAAGCGAGATCAGCAATAAAGTCACACCGGCATAAAATGCGACGTAGGTGTATTCCGGTCTCTGGGAAAGGAGTTGAAGATTGGATGCATAGCTTAAGATTGTTGCCAGCGAGAGACCGGAGGCGCTCATGGCGAGGTATTGGGATGTTTTCGAACCGAGCCTCAGGAGACCAACGCTGCAAAAGCCAGTTCCCAGGGCTGCGATGGGTGACATCCTGCCTGGAAACAGGTTCAGCGGGCTGTCTACGTCCCTTACGAAAAGCTGATCGATGCCCAGATCCCATCCAAACAGATACTCGCAGATCGTGAGCAGGCTAATCATGAGAACAATACCTGCCAGGATATTTCCAATCCGCTTTTTCCTTGGGCCTCCCTCTTGATCCTGCAGAAGCCATAATGAGCTTCCCAGCAGGAGAAAACTCAAAGCTGCATTGAATCGTATGGCGGGCAGTCCAGAGAACAGACCTTTGAGAGTTGGGATATCGAAGAGCCAGCCGATCAGCACGCCAGCGCCTACGACAGAGGCGATCAGACTGGCAATTTTCACGAACCACCGCAAAAGGGAAAGGAAACGAATATTTGATTGGGCTTTCATGCGATCTATCCTGCTACTCAACCGATAATACATCAAAATAAGACCATTTTAGTGGGAATAGTATATCTATGCATGATTTCCAGATGAAGTTACATTCTTCCCCTTTCGGTTGTGACTTTCAATTTCAACAACTCTTTGAGGTCACGTTCATCCCCTCGTTTGAATCAGTAGCGGAGACCCACAGGTCTCCGCTATCCGTTTTCCTGTTCCAAGCGGCTGATCGCATTTTGCAGACATATCAGTCGTGTGGCGCCAGGTCGTTTTTGCCGTTCATATTCTATGAGCCGCTCCACTACAGACCGGTCACCACCAACCTTGCGGAGCAGATCATCAAATAATATGGCTTCCCGCATCGCTCCGGTAAATAACTCCTCGGCCGGATGGGGCTCTCTGCGCAGCTTTCGCAGGATCGACTCAATGACGAGTGCGAACTTGCTCTTTGGGCGAAACTGGGGACGAGCTTCTTGTTCTGTATCCACTGGGTCAAGCAGATAGACGCCGCAATTCGGGCACTTCACCAGCCCGGCATAAATATAGGCACCGCAATTGCCGCATTCGACTTCATCGTCTTTGGGTGGAGGAGTGATACTGGTAGGCATTGGAGATCGAGCCAACAATCAATTGCGCAGTACAAAGATATGCACCGCGCCTAAATCCGTTTGATAAAAATCAGTAAATCGTCACC
>DATGYJ010000396.1:0-3003 GCA_035298105.1 Anaerolineales bacterium
CAGAGATCACCATGATCTCCTTTGTCTCGGGATCGAAATGCAATACGGCTAGGACCTGCAGGCGCGATTCGCTTTATTCAGCAATACGAATCCGGTCACGGAGATTACACGCGTAACCACAAGAAACTGCTGCTGAAGAAATCTGTCCGCGAGATTGGGCGGCAGGTTCTTAAACAACGTCAATCCAAAACAAAATGAACGAAAGCCCTCGTCCGTTGGCGGCAAGGGCTTCTTTGTCCCTACAGAGATTACTTTTATCTTTTGGAACGAACGAAAAACAACCTCGAGTTTGGCTGTTTGGAGTGGGTAGTTGAAAATAGGAAGCCTTCTGAGTAAAGTTTAGGTTGCGAGACCAAGCTTACCCAGGAGGCTTCTATGGTTAAGAATAGCACACAACCAGTTCTGTTACAAAAGTTATTGGAGTTACTGGCCAGGCATCGAGAGGCCTTTCGACAGGAACGAACCTATTGGCGAGCAGTGGGGATGGTGCTGGGGGAGATCTTCAATTTTGGCAGACATACAGTGACCCAGGGATTAATGGCTTTGGGGGTCACGGATGGGGACTGGAGTGGGTGGTATCGATTGTTCAGCCAGGGGCGCTCTGCCGAACAGAAGGTCGCCAGGATCTTTTTCAGAGAAACGCTGGCCCACTCTTCCATCGAAGAGCCGTATGTGGTGGGAGCCGATGGAGTGCAAATTCCCAGAAGCAGTTTGAGAATGCCGGGGACGAGTTGGCTGAAAGCAGCGAGAACCCCGGTGTTCAAAGTCGGGATCCATCGAGCACAACGGTTTCTCAATGGTTCCTGGTTGACACCCATGGAAGAGGGCTACAGCCGAGCCATCCCGCTGCGATTTCTACCTGCCTTTCCGCCGAAAGCCAAACCAGCTCATATCCCTGCCCAGACCGAATGGGAAGCCGGCTTGTCTTTTCTGGCTTGGACCAGACAAGGACTGGATGAGGCAGGACGAGCGCAACAAATCCTTCTGACCTTAGCGGATGGTGCCTTCGACACCTTGAACTTTTGGCGGGGTTTGCCTGAACGAACGGTGTTGGCTGTGCGCACCGCTCGCAATCGGCGTTTGTATTCCTTACCTGAGAAACGAGAAGGACCCGGACGCCCAGCCAGTTATGGAGCGCTGGCCCCTCATCCTTGGGAATGGTTGCACAAACATCTCTCCTGGCAAAAACGGGACATCCCCATTCGTGGCAAGACGATCTTGATGAAGTTTCAAGTCCTGGGACCCTTGGTGCGGGAGGGCTTGCCGCAGATCCCGATGTTCTTGTTGGTCGTGAAAGGGATGCACCGCAAAGTGGGCAAACGAAAACTGCGCTGGAAGCATCGCAAACCCTCGTTCTACCTGGTCTCTGCTATGCAAATCCATGGCGAGTGGCAATTGCCCTTGCCCCTTGAAACCATTCTCGCCTGGCTCTGGCAAAGATGGGAACTCGAAGTCGCTCATCGTGAAATGAAGTCTGGCTTTGGGGTCGGTGAAAAACAATGTTGGAATTCCCGTGCTGCCATCGCTTCCGTTCAATGGAATGTGTGGCTCTATGCCCTGCTCCTGCTGTCTGCTTATCGGGCTTGGGGCTTATTGAATGCTCCCCACACCCCCACTCGCTGGTGGCACGGCGCCAAGCGCTGGTCTTTCAATACCCTTTGGCGCCAATTTCGCTTTGCTTTTTGGGGCACACCGCAATTTCAGGCACTTTCGACACGGACCCCCGACAACTGGCTCAAAAAGGAAGCCTTCCTCATCGGCCTCGCCCATTCCATTGCCGCTTCCACTCGCATTTAATCCAAAAAGAGCACTTGTGTACCCTTTTTGCTTGTACTTCCTTTCCTCAACTTTGCCTAAAGAGCCAAAGTCGAGGGTGTTTAGACAGGCGGTCACGACGGGATTAGGGTTCGCGACGCGTAACTACTTGGGCGCCTAGTGATTTAGTTTGTTTCTTCATTATACCAGGGAGCATTGCTTCTCTTGCATTTTCGGCGGCGTAACTTTCATCTCAACGTGCCCAGAGTGGATTATGAAAAGTTGAGCGGAGACCGAATCGGGGAGACCTCAGCGTCGATTCGTGCCAGAGTCCATACTGCACGAGATATCCAAAACAAACGGTTCACTGGCAGCAGTTCGTCCGATATCATCTGCAATGCCGAGCCGCACGTTGGGGAGATCCGGCAATATTGCCAGTTGCAGGCCGAAGGTCAGAGTTTGATGTGGGCAGCAATGAACCAGCTGAATCTGTCTGCGCGAGCGGTTTCATCGCACGCGAAGCATGAAGCTGGCACGTACAATTGCAGCTTTGGTGGGGCGTGACGAGATCCAATCTGTCCATCTGGCGGAGCCGCTGCACGCTGCGCGGTCGTCCGAAGATGATGATGGGTAACCCAAGCAGATAGATTTTTTTACTTATCTCAACAGACCTTCCACAACTGACTCAAGAGTTATTTCTCCCGCATGAACTTTGATGGATTCGATTTGTAATGGAGTTAACTGCGCTTCCAATTGGGCGCGCAGACGCGCCGCGCGGTCTTTGGTCTCTTGAATGCTGGCGGGATGATTCAAGACAAGTAATAGCAATTCAAGCGCCTGCTCAGTCTTTTCCCTTTTGACTTTCAAACTCGCAATTCCAACCAGAGCTTCCAAAGCTACCCACGCTGCTCGAGTTTCGTTAGCGATGCGTAATGATTCGCGCCAGCCGCGTTCCGCTTCGGCTTCGTCTCCAAGCGCGAAAACACTGCGGCTCATCTCTGCAAGCAAACGTGCCACATCGGGACGTGCAGCAAGTTCGTTGAGCATGTCCAGGCTCTTGCGGAAGATCTCCACAGCTTGTATGTGCTCGCCCTGCGCCTGCGCGATGAGACCAAGTCCGCGATACGCAAAAGCCAGCCCCCAGCGATCACCGACCGAACTATTCAGTGTAACGCTTTCTTCCAACGCGGCGCGCGCTTCGTCATAACGTCCGAGCTTCAATGCAAGCCAACTGAGGATATTCAGCCC
>DATGYJ010000397.1:0-7491 GCA_035298105.1 Anaerolineales bacterium
CGGTACGTGGAGAGGATGCTCGCCATTCCAGCCGTGGGCATTTTCATAAGTACGCCTGCCACTCAGGATCGCCCCAACGGTTTGAGCCGCTTGATCGCGTATCTCTGGATCGATGGACTCAGGTGAGCGCGCGGTTTCCTCGTCCACGAAATACCAATCAAATAACCGCAACCCACCTTCGCCCATCGGCTGTTCTGGGCTGTCATTAGGACCCGCCACGAAGCCATCCAACGAGGCAGTAATGTCGAAAATCACTTTTCCCATATCGACTCTCCTTTTGTCTGTGATTAGCTATTCGCTAGAACATTTGTATCATACTCAGACAAAGGGATCGTGTCTTGTACAGAATGGCAATTCTCAGGCTGACTCATGCGGATGATTTGAGCAGGTGTATAGCCGATAAATTGTCTCAGCGAACGGGTGAGATGCGGCTGGTCGAAATAGCCGGCTTCGTGAACCGTGTCGAGGATCGAATGCCCCTGCTGTAAGAGTGCCTCAGCTCGTTGGGCGCGTTCAAACTGATAAATGTGGCTTTGCGTCAAGCCGGTGGCTCGCAGGAAGCGGTAACGCAACGTACGCAACGACATCTCCGGCCGGAAGCCTTCCAGGACCGTGTTCACCAGTGGATCCGCGACCAGCACCTCTTCATGCACGAGTTGGTCTACAAACGTTTCGACGTTGTCATAGTCAGGGAATTGCCAGGCAGCACTCTTCAGCCAGAAAGACTGGCTGGATGCCTCTGGCAGCTTCGTCTCTGAGTCCAGAAAATCTCGTGTGGGTAGATGAGGCATGAATGCGCCAAGTTTGAATTTGATCCACAAAATTTCAGCACCTTCTCCCCATGACGCAATGCCGGCTGCAGCCAACGGTCCGACAACCAATGGGTATACATTGCCAGCTACTTTCGTGAAGACCATATGCCAGTTGATCTCGGCCGGGCGGATGGTAGAACCGTCACTTGCCGTCCAACCTCGCGTCACCTTATCTATATAGGGCGAATCCGATATTCGTTGCTCATAAACAAGACTCATCTCTCTGCTCCCTACGAATAAAGCTTTACGATCTCGGTGCTTTGTGGCGAAGACAGGCAACCCCCTTACAACGCAGGACCCCGACGAATTGTGCGCTGGCCTGCAATGGCTTGTAAGCACATCTGTTCTATTATATCAGGCCCTGGATCTGCTCACTGATGGCGCTTCTTTGACCTCCAGCCGGTTCCCTTCAGGGTCTGAAAAATGTGCCCAGCGTGTGCCTCCAAACTCTCCGGTTTCGCCGGGTAGAAAGCAGACTCCTTATGGATATGATTTAGCATGGGAATCTTTCTACAGTCTCCCCCAAACCTGTTCCTCATTTCGGAGAGGCGCCTTGCACGGCGGGTCAGATGGGGTCAGTGGGGGATATGACCTTCACGAGCCGTTCTTCAATCTCCTGCCATGGTCCGGCGAGATCAAGACACTCGATGCGCATCACATGATCCTGCAATTCAATCCTCTCCGACAACTGATATTGCACCGCAGGGTAGAGCAGAATGCCCACCGCACTATGATGCGCCTTCGACAAGTGCTCTTGGGACTTCAAATAAGCATACAACTGGTACAGGTGAGCAGAATCATAGATTGGTTTGCCCCATTGGTTCTCGACCAAACTATGGGCGGTGAATTTCGTATCGAGGACCAGCAGCCGGCCTGAGGACTTTTCCTGCAGCACCAGGTCGGGGACCATCAACGGTAGGCGTTCATTAGCCTCTTTGGCATGCCACTCCAGGCGCTTTTGGGCACTGACTTCCCAGCCCTTCAAACGGATGCGGTAAAAGTTGGCGACAAATCTCTCGTAGACGTGATGCAGCACCAACGCCTCGCGGTCTATCGCAGGGACGGTTACTGCACCCGGGGTGGCACCTGGCATCTGGCGCTGCACGATCAAGTCGCAGACCGCGAGCATCAACCGATAATCATGGTCATTGCGCAGGCTGAGTTGGCGGTGGATCAACTCCGGTGTGAGCTCGATGAAATCAATGCCGTCCAGGTCCCGGATCAAGCGCCTCAGTTTCTGCTGTAATTCCTTAACAGCAGTCGTCTCCAAACCGAATTGACCGACCTTGAGCAACCGGGCGAGCGTAGTGCGGATGACCTGGTTCTTCAATGAATTCGCGCTGTATCCCTGGAATTCACAGATCATCTGACCACGCTCAGAGGTGAGTTGTTTGAGGCTTTCGGCAAAATCAATCCGCCCGCGAATTCCCCGCAGCGTTCGTTCTTCTTCCATGTAGTCATGCCCCAGGCCGATGCGCAAACGCTGCTGCATGAACTTGATCAAGATCGATGCCAGTAACGTATCCAGGGTCGGCGCGCTGTCAACATCCTCCATCGTCCAGCCGCGCATTGCATTCTGCGGCGCTTCGTTCCAGGCATAGAGCAGCATGTGCCATAAATTACGGATCGGAATTCCGTACTCCGTGAATTGGATGGGTGCGTTAGGATCTTGAGAGGTAAATGCGGTTGTCACGCCAGGAGTTTCTTTTCCGCTTCTTCAGCTCGTTTTGGGTTATCGAACCAATATTCCTTCAAGAGCGGGATGATCTCGGTGCGTACAACTCTCACATACCAGTTTTTGTCCAGGCCCGCAAAATTATCTCCTTTCGGAAGGAAGAAGCTATGACCGATCTCATAGTTCTCTCCCAGCAGCGGATCTTCTCGAATCTCCCGGTTCAGGCTGGTCATGCGCTCGACGATCAACTGGACCAACGCAGCGTCCATGCCTCGCTCAGACAGCCATTGACTAAAAAGCTCGCTTTCATATTGTGGTTTCAGTGAAACGAAAACAAAGCGACGGCGCATGGCATAGTCCACCATCGCCAGCGAACGGTCTGCCACATTCATCAGACCAATCAAATACAGATTGGGCGGGACAAAGAAATGAGGTTCATCCTCGGTGCGGTACGCCAGTGGCAGCGCAAACTCGGGGCCCCGCTTATCTGGCTCGATCAGCATCAGAAGCTCGCCAAATATCTGGCTGAGGTTGCCGCGGTTGATCTCGTCAATGATGAAGACATATTCACGATCTGGGTCCCGGATGGCTTTCTGACAGAACTCATAAAAAACACCATTTTGCAGTGTGAAGCTGCCTGCTTTCCCCGGCACGGGGCGGTAACCCCGTACAAAATCATCATAGGAATAGGACTGATGAAATTGGACCATTTCGAAGCGATCGTTGTCGATTTCTTTCATCAAGGCGTATGGCAACTTGCGCCCAATGAATGTCTTTCCGACGCCAGGCGGCCCCTGGAGGATCATTGCCTTTTTGGACTGGAGTCGCTCGAGGATATGTTCCAATTCTTCTTTGCTCAGGAACACTCCGGATGCGATTAGATCATCGACGCTATAGGGCAGCTTATTGACTTCGATAAACTCAGAAAGAATTTGATCGGTCTCACTGGCTTGCAGCAGGTGTTTGAGAAACCAATCGTAGTCCTGTTCCTTGCCGTGCCAGACAAAGTCTTTTAGTTTTTCGGCATATTCCTTAAACCTATAGCTGTCATCCAATCTCAGACGCCAGATGGTGCTGCGATTGGTATAGAAGTACCAGGACTTTTCTTGAAAACCCGGATCCCACTCTACTTCAATGGTCCTTCCATCATTCCGGTTGGCGACAACCGTCCCAATAGCTTTGATGGTCATGCGCGAAACAGTCTTATTTCGGGCATCGAAGGGCAGGCCGGTCCGCTGGGTTGAGGCGGCTTTGATGGCGATCTTATCGTTGACCTGCATGGACATGACATCATTAATGTAGCGGTTCTTATAACCGTTCTCCCAAACGCCCTCTTCCAGGAAGCGATCGGTCTGATCGGCTGGGTCACGGTCATCCCAATACGCGCCCACCAGCCAATAGCTGATCCCACCCCAGGCGCGGTACTTGGCTTCCTCAGACTCGGCAATCATCCTGACGCGTTCGTTTTCTGCACCCCAGGCAGCAAGTGAAATTTCAGAGAAGGGCTTTCCATCTCCCTGAACCGAGCCTACCATCTCGGCGTAGAATTTGGCGGTCAAGCCGCGGGCTGGTAGCCTGATCCCCAGGTACTCTCGATTGTTTTCATCAAGGTTCAAAAAGGTATCCGGCCTGATCCAGAACAGACCTAGTGTCAGGTTGATATTCGTTTGTTTGACTTTCAGCGCCTCATCAAAGGCCTCCAGGAATGTCTTGTTCTGCAAGGGGTCTTCTTCAAACGACAGTTGAAAAACCCGCCATAATCGCGCTATGTCACGGGTATCCCTGACTGTCTGGTTGGGGAAAAACCATGACCTCATGTTATTCAAAACAGGCACGCCATTGAAGTCTTCCGGCAATTCGCTCCGCAAGCCAAAGTGCTGCTTCATTTGCGAGAGAATCGCAAGTCGCTGCTCATATCCAATCCTCCGGTTGAACACGCCGAAGAACGTAAAGGGATCGATTTCCCTGAGCAGGAAACGGGCTCCATCGGCATCTTTATCCTGCAGAGGTGTAATTACATAGCCCTCGGCGCGCAGTTCTTCCAAAAAGGAAATCAGTTCTTCTTGTCGGTTTTCCCACCCGGTCAATTCCTTTGCCAATTCTTGATAAATAGGTATCCAGGTAAAGTGATTGATTAGGGTTACCTTTAAAGTTTTATCTTTCATGATGTGCTCCTTAAACAAGGATACAAGGAATTATTCAATTGTCAAGGTCAAACATGGGCCTGAAAACACTTATGTGAGATATATTTCTGCGCCTTACGCAGTCACGGGTCTGTTCTTGATGCGCAAAAGTGACAGAACAGGCGGTTTCGGGGAATGCAGGTGTTTCAAGATTCTCACGGAGAGAATAATCCGTGGCTTTATCTTGGATCTTTGTGTACCTTTGGAGCAGTTGTGGCTAGGCTACTTTATTCCCCGCATAAATATCTCAGTAAAACTTTCATCCACTTTCCTCAACACCTGCGCAGTATCCTGCGGGGTAACCAGGAAATTCTCTGTAAACCCATACTGGAAATCAAGTTCTTCATTTAACGATCTATATTGAAGAGAATACCGCCTCGGATGATAGTTGAAGATCATCTTATTCCAGTGTACCAGATTTCGTAACTGTTCCCTGATCTCCCCCTGGACCGAATCAGGAATGGAGCTAAACCAGCCCGAACCGATCACATGCAGCCAGGCTAACCCGGATTGATTTTGCTCCTTGAGGTCCAACAGTTCAAGATACCCATTTTCATAAATGGGTGCAAACCCCTTCTCGATGAAGATGTTTTCAGAATAGGAGAAATCTCTCATCTCTTCTTCAGAAACATAAAGCTTCACTCCCACACAATAGCTCTGAGTTGGCTTTTGCAAAGAAATATCGTCAAGGCGGACATGCAGGACATCCGGCGTCGCATCCTTGCGGGGGAAGTACATTTCCAGCTCTTCGAGATTTTGAACATAACCTTCACTGGGGAAGCAAGTCTTGACCCGTCCAAAGACGACCGGCGGGCGGTCCGCTCCTTTGCGTTTGAGGGGTAACTGGCAGAAATAATTTTTCGCCAGCCAGGCCTCGGCAGGAGAGGGGATCAATTGAGCCTTGAAGTGGTTGTAAACATCCTCGACCTCACCGAGTTTGATAGTGGCAAGGTCACGATAGCCGCGTGTATCCGGACGCTCTGGTGGGCGATCATCCTGGGTGCCCTGGTTTGGCTGCTGCTGTGAATTGGCGGACTGCTTACGCTTGTCGCCCAGCCAGTGCGCCTTGCGCGGTTCTCCGTTCCCAGTTTGAATGAAGCCGGGTAAGAGAGTAAAACGCTTGAAGGCAGTGTCGAGCGTCATTTCTCATCAGAGGATACAACTATTTAGGCTACTCGGCAAGCTCTTTATGAGTTGAAAATGAACCAATTCCACGCCAGCTTGCTTCAGCGGCGCTCTTTTGCGCTATTAGCCCCCCTTTGGGATGAAGAATTGTTCTCTTATCTCATCTTTTGTTAATATTGCCTCTAGGACCGCGCCTCCTATTGCCAGCGCCTTATCAGAAACCAGAAAGCAGGCACTCGGATCATCACGCGGGTCAATATCGCCGATCTTCAAACCTCTCGTCACATGGATGCCATCGTGGATCAGTCCGCGCAGGACACCTTTGAATGCACTGATGACTGAATGGTTCTCACTGGTCGCCGATAACCCATTACTGACTACCGCTATTTCCTGTCCCTCCTCGACATGTTCACTAATCTTTGCCTTGGCAAGGATTACCCCATCGCCTGTTGCACGCAGCACGCGGCGTGGGTCACCTTCCGGTTGCCCCGAATCGGGTTGAGTTGTTCCGGTCCAATAGACGCGCCCCAGAGTATGACTGCGGCGGGTTTCGATCACCGCCTGACAGTTCCTCCCTGCCTCGAAACCTGGTCCCAGCCCAATATAAAGCGGGACCTCGATTGGCAGGGGTGCCGGCGGACTCTTCATCAATCTCCCATCGATTACGGTGGCAAATCTCCAGTGTTGCAGATCCAGTGTCAAAATATCCGCGTTTGGGTCGATGAGCACGGGAATTTCGGCGGTCTTCAACAGAGCCGGTAACTGCTCCGGCTTCACCAGCCGCGCCGTTACTCCTTCAACGGTGTGCTGTCCCTCATAGACCGCTTCTGCAAAAGAGACGGTTCTGCGGACTGCCAGTGGCTCCGCCAGCTCGGTAATAACCAGCTTTAATCCTGCTCGGTGTAAGCGCAATGCGACACCGGTGGCGAGATCGCCACCTCCGCGCAATAAGACGAGGGCTGAATTATCTTTGTGCATGGGAAGGTTGAGTGGAGGCCATTTGCTCCGGGGAGTCTTTTGTGCTCAAAATTTGTTCGCGCAGCATGTGGCTGAACGAGTAGAGCAGGAGGAAGATGAACAAAAAAAAGAATGTATAAAGGAGTGTAAATGCCGCAAGACGCATGCTTGGGTCAACGATAATGCCCAGGATTTCCTGCGCAGTCTCCGCAGGATCCTGCAAAATGTCCCAGGAGTTGAGACGCACAAAGCGACCGATATAGATGCCGAAACTGCTCAGCGCGGAAATGACAAAGACAAACACCCAGCCTGCCGTGCGACCAAAGCTTCGGACGATAATATCCTGCATGAGATAGAGGGAGATCACTCCGAGCAGCATGCCTGTCCATGAGCTCCATACGATGATGATCACATCATACCAAAGGGGTGCATCCGTTGCTCTGCGCGCCAGGTCTTGCAGGTCAGTCAGCATATACGGGGCATTGGGAAAGAAGATCAGCCAGAGAAAAGCGATGAATGGAATGACCAGATAGAGCGTGACACGTTTCCAGGAAACCGCGTGAGCGAAATACGCCAGCATAAAGGGAATCCAGGCAAGGAAAAGATTCCAGATAAGCCCAATATTTCCGCGTGAATCGCTATAGGCAACACGTGCCAGGACCAGCCCAATGACGACCGCACAAGCGATGTTGAGCAGAACGAACACAGAAATGCTATAGCGATGACGAATGAAATAATT
>DATGYJ010000398.1:0-4992 GCA_035298105.1 Anaerolineales bacterium
ATACGGCACTCGCCGTGCTGGAGCATGCCCTGGAATCATCTCAAGCCGTCGGGCGCCTTGGTAACGCCATTCACATTATGGTGGTGCAAGCGATCGTGTATCACGCCCAAGGTCAACCGGAGCTGGCATTCGCCAAGTTAGAACACGCCATGGAACTGGCAGAACCAGAAGGGTATGTGCGCGTCTTTGCAGACGAGGGTGCACCAATGGCGCGCTTAATGCGTCGTATGTTGACACGTTCGTCCGCCTTGGAATATGTCCGCAGATTGCTTGATGCGCTCGGGGAATCTGCAAATATCGAAATACCCGTCGCCAGTAGTCTCATCGAGCCGTTGAGTCAACGCGAACTTGAAGTCTTACGTCTTATCGTAGAAGGGGCGACAAATAAAGAAATTGCGTTCGAACTCGTGCTTACGGTGAACACCGTCAAAAGACACATCAGCAACATCTTCGGCAAATTGCATGTGAGCAACCGCGCCCAGGCCATCGCGCAGGCGCGTGAACTAAATCTCCTCTAACCGTTCCGCAATTTCCAGCAATTGTGCCGTATTTCCCCCTGCTTTTAGGGAAAGGTGGTTCGGAACAGATCCGCGCAGGGGCACAAAATTTAAAGAAACCGCCAACACATGCTGTTAAGCGGTTTTTGTGTATCTTAAGGTTTGATCAAGCGAAATAGTGAATCCTTTGAGATATTATATAGATCCAGAAGCAATCAAAACTAGTAATGAGGGGTTCGAATCCATTTCCTAAAAGAAATGCCCAGTGGTCAAGCAAGTATGTCCTGCTCGTCTTAGGGAAACTCGAGAGAACGTTTGTGTATCACGAACAAGTTCGGTAGGCTGACAAAAGATATATTAACCCACCGTCTACACCTGTAGGTCCATCTTCTGTGTACGAGACTAGCTTCCCTGTCTCCTCCACATATATAGTGTGGATCGAATAACGAGATGGTAAACTGGCACACTTTAATTGCTCTGTCTGCTCAGTCGAAAACACGTTAGCACTATCGCGGGGGGGTGTGGCAATCGTTCTAGCAACAGCTTTCCCAAGGGAGAATATGAGCATAAACAGTAACATAACCGACAGAATGAGCCTACGAATGTTCAACATTTTTTCTCCTTTCAATTTGGAACGAGTAAATATTGAACACATCGTACGCTCTGCGACGATTAAATTCGTCGGTATGTCCACCTATATTGGTGGAACACACTACCTATTTTGAATTGTAAATTTTTGGGAAAACAAATGCCTACTCGGACAGAAGCAGGTGAGCTTTCAATGCCAGCGCAACCGCCTCATTACGCGATTGCACCTGCATCTTTTTCAGAATGGACGCGATGTGATGCTCAACCGTGCGGGTGGAGAGACTTAGTTTTTTAGCAATTGCATTATTGCTTAAGCCCTCGACAAGGCATTCCAGTACTTCCATCTCTCGGGTTGTGAGACCAAACCGGTTTTGACGCGTGGCAGATCGCGGTCCACGGGGGATGCCGCGCATGCCTTGTGCGCGCATCTTTTGTTTAAGTTTTTCCATGGCGGGTTTCGCACCAAGCCGCTCGAAGATTTCGAGCGCAGCCAATTGGGCGGTTTCATCACCGTCTGTAAGCGCCATCGCTTGCTCATAAGGGCAGCCCCGTTGTTCCCAGTCCTCCGCCGCGCCGCGCCAATCTCCGGCGATCTGTAATGCAAAAGGTTTGGCTATCCAGGCGGGAGGTGAAAAGTCATCCCCCGCGCGCCATCGCCAGAAGGAGAGTTCGCCCGTGATCCAGGGATGTTCTTTACTTACAGCCATATCATAAACGGCGCGTACTTCTTCCCTAGCACGGTTATTGTCGCCTTTAAGCCAGGCCATTTCCGCTCGCGCGGCCCGTGCTATTCCAAGGCGTACGATGGCATCCGCCTCAACTGACAGGGCAAGGGCTTTATCGAGCACAGCGAGTGCAGTTGAGTCACCCCGTCGGACATAGAGACGTCCAAGGGTCAGAAGAGCATAAGTGCGGGTGACAAAGTCTACATTCGGCTGTTGCAATATCTTTAATATAGTTTCAATCCCTTCCGCCCAACGGCCATCGAATAGATGCATCAAAGCCTGTAAAGTCAGCATCCCTTGATGGTGGTAGTCGTCATCGTGCTCAGTAGTATACGCAATGCCTTCTGCCAAGTAACGTTCGGCATCCGCAAATTGGTAGAGTTCAACTAACATTTGGGAAAAATTGGTGAGCGTACCAGCAAAAGCAAATGGCAGGTTGGCTTCGCGCCCAATTGCAAGGCTGCGCTCCATAAGCGCACATCCACGCTCATAATCAATAACCATCATGGCACAACCCGCATAGTTACAGACGCGGGCAAGGGTATCAGTATCGTTGAAGTGCTCAGCCAGCGCGATAGCCTTTTCCCCCCAAATAACAGCCTCGGCACAATCTCGATCTTCCATTCGAATAAAACACTGAGCCCTATATGCCCGCGCCAGCGCTGCGCTCGGCGGAAGTGCTTCGAGGATCGTAATCGCAGACTGGCTTGCCTGTTCAGCTTCGGCTTTTTGCCCAATCATCTGACGTACTATGGTGAGCCATGCCCATTTATCGCCCTCCATGAGGCGGTCCCCAATCGAGTGCCATAGTTCAATCGCCTTCTCGAGAATGATTACGGTGTCAGCAGCCCGATTCGCAAAAAGCAATTCAATTATGTAGGCTTCAAGCATGCGTGCGTGCATTGCCGGCGGCAAACTATCAGCGAATCGCAGGGCCAATTCATAAAGCGCAATTGCCTCGCGATGTGAAGTAGCAGCGGAGGCCTGCTGAGCTGCGGCGGGCGCATACTCCAGAACGGCAGACACATCTTTTGTCCCTTCCGCATGATTGGCCAGCCGCGCCAGATCATCGCGCGTTAGAGGAGATTCCTTCAACACTGACAATATCATTCGGTGCAGCGCCAGCCTTCGTTCAGGAGAAATTGTTTTGAGAATGGCCTGCCGAGCAAGTTCATGGCGAAAGGCATAATCATCGCCTTGAAATTGAAGCATACCTCCTGCGACACACTCTTCTACTTTTGCGGACTCTGCGCCAGTAATATTCGACAACAGCCATGGCTCCGCACGTAATCCGATCACTGCCGCGGCTTCCAACAAAACTCGCGCCGAAGGAGAGAGCCTTGTAGCGCGCGCCAGCACAGCATCACGGATAGTGGCTGGCATATCCTCGCCTTTGCTGGCTAATACCTCAGTTATAAAGAACGGATTTCCGCTGGTTATGTCAAAAAGTTTATTCGCCTGCTCAGCCTGATTCTCTGCACTCGCGAGGGCATACACAGATGATTTGGATAGAGGTAATAGTTGGAGTCGATTGGTAGCAACGCCTGGCAGATCTCCCAACACGAGCCGCAAAGGATGTTCTGGGCCCAACTCATCATCGCGATATGTCAGGACAATCAGTGAGGGTGTTCGCCGAATCCGCCGACCAAGAAACTTGATCAGGTCAAGTGTGGCTTCATCTGCCCAATGAACATCTTCGAAGACAACGATGGTGGGGCGATCCTGCAATTCCACCAGACATGCAGAAAAAATGGTCTGCCGATCTGCATTTGAATTAAGAAGAGTGGGTAGTTCTCCCTCTAATTGCATGGCAATGTCATGCAAAGGGCCAAGAGGTCGGGGAGCGAACAGCGAGTCGCATGCCCCCCACAAAACACGAATGGAATCCTGATGCGCACGAGTGAAATGTTCTACAAGGGACGTCTTGCCAATCCCAGCCTCGCCGCTCACCAGCACGACGCGCCCCTGACCAGGGACTGCATCTTTCAGTGCTGTATCAAGCTCACGTAAGAACGAATCGCGTTCGAGTAGTTCCATCATGAATATATTAACGGCTAAGGGCTGACCATAGATTAAAACATACAAAGTTAATTATAGGTTCGTCTGCTTAAAAAGCATGTCTGACAATGATAGACCCCGGCTCAAAACAAGCCAGATTATCTATCCGCGGTCAATCAGGCTCTCAGTGTTTCATAGTTGTTTCGGACCAGGGTGGCCTCCCAGTCAAATACACATATACCGACTGACACCGTCAGACAACCCTCATCGTTCAGCTTCCGCCGTCCCGAAACATTGCTGCGGCCTGGCAGGCCTCCAGTGGGCTGCGCCCAATGGCTGTCTCGTCTGAGAGCACAAAGCCGCTGTAGCCCAGAGCTAGGGCATCGTGCAAGGCGCACACCTCGGCCCGGGTTGGCGCGGCCGCAGCCGTCATGTGCTCCAACACCTGCCCAGCCATCATCACCGGGCATTTCAGTTCGCGTACCCGCCCTGAGAAGGCGTACACGGCCCGTGCCATGCCTGGCAGTCCCAACTCAGCGCCCAGGTCGCCGCGGCAAACCCACAGCTCATCCGCCTCAGTAGCGATCTGCTCCGCCTCGACCATCGCCGGAGCCCGCTCTAGTTTGGCGATCAGGTAAACCTGCGAGCCGAGCCGGGTCCGGTAGCGGCGCATTTCGGCGGCGTCGCGCAGGTATGAGATGGCGTAGCGTATCCCCGGCAGATCCTTCGTCTGCTGGATGATCTCCTGGTCTTTCTCGCTCAGGGCCTCGCTGCGGAAATCCGACGCCAGGTAAGTGATGCCCTTGTGCGCCGAGAGCAAGCCACCGCGCGTCACGCGGACACGCAGGTGCTCCTCGGCGATCCCTTCCACTCGCAGGTGTACTTTGGCATCGTTCAGCCGCAGCTCAGGACCGGAGAGCAGGGCAGCCTGGAAAAAATCGGCGTGGGGGACCGGCAGGCGGTTCGGCTGGTCGCTGGAAGGGGCAAGCACCAGCTCGATGGTCTGCCCTTCGACCAGTTCCAGCGGGGCAAACTGCCCCAACCGCCACTTGCTGCCCTGCAGATCCAAGACAAGCGCCGGGCGTGGCTGCCGGGCACGTAGGAATGGCTCCAGTCGTTCCAGCCACGCCCAAAGTTGGACTAACTCCAGATGCGATGTGTTCAAGCGGAAGGCCGTCGCCCTT
>DATGYJ010000399.1:0-2545 GCA_035298105.1 Anaerolineales bacterium
ACGGTAATGTGCATCCGAATGGCAGATTCCGGAGGCCCGCACGCGTACCAGTACATCCTCTTCGCCAAAGGAAGGAATGGGGATCTCTTGTAACTCTAAAGGTTTGCCTATCTCGACCAAACGGATGGCCCTCATATTCTGTTCTCCTCGCTGTTGATCGTGCAATTTCTAAGGGATAGGACAGGAATAGGTCGCCCAGCGCTGTTCGTTCTCCTGTGCCTGATCTGGGAATATTTTCCAGGCTCCATTCTGAAGAATCGCGACCTGGTGAGACGTGCGTGCTGACCACTTTATTTCATGCCGGGTTGTACCCTGCGTTGACCAAAAGGGATTCTGCTCCTTGATTTGATAGCAGATTGCCCGGGTGATGCCCTCTGATTTTTGTTTCTCAGGGACGAGGCCTTCTCCGATCAACTTTAGATCCACACTGCCACATTCAGGTTGACGGGTTTCGCCAGGCCAGATGGGCGTGTCGTCCGGGCTGATACAAACTCTATAGTGACTTTCGATTTGCTCTGTTAACTCAGGGGGCAAGGAATCCCTTGCGTTTAAAATACAACTACGCAGGATCAAAAAACCAATCACTAGCCACGCGATGGCGGCTACCAATCGTTTTCGATCGCTAATCAGGCTTGAAACAATGGTTGGGAAATTTGTCTTTATTGCAGAGAATGAATTCATAGTGTGATGATAACACTCTCCAGCATGACTGTCATTGCTTCGATACAAAGGTTAAAAGCCGGCGTGCCTATGATGAGATTCATCAACGCGAGATACCAGTAAATGCTCTAGATAATTGTAATGTCGCTTAAAAGCCTTGGTCTGTCTCATGCGTCTTACTTAACCACTGTTTGGTGTCGCCTGCATCCGAGAAGAGACAACAGATCGAAGGTTTTGCGTTTTGGGTGGTGTTCTGTGGGTTTCGAGGAGGGATCAAATCTGACCCCGCCACCTCCATAGATCGCGATCACGCTCCTGCCATGCTGATATGCGAGTTCATCTTCAGAGATTCCGGAGGATGGCAAAGGATTGCCGTATCGTTTCATGTTTTACCTCGCTTGAGATTTCGTTGAAGGCACCACTATTATACAGCAATCAAAAAAACTTATTTGCCGGCTCCCAGGCTGAATAGCAACGCAACAGCCGCTGCCCCCATTGCGATTGTCGTGATCCAACCCAAAACGTTCGAGGCGCGTCCGTTCGTTTCGTTCTGCATGATCCTCCGATTGTTGCTGATCAGCATGACCATGAGCAGCAGGAGTGGCGCAGCGGCCCCATTGATCACCGCCGCGTAGTACAACGCTGAAATCGGATTAATACCCATCAGGTTGATCCCTGCGCCAAGGAGAGTGGCGAGCGCGATCACCCCGTAGAAGCTCGGCGCCTCGCTCGGCTTGAGGGATAATCCCTCCCGGAACTTAAATGTCTCAGAAACAGCATAGGCTGCCGATCCAGCCAGAATTGGAACGGCCAACAAACCCGTACCGATGATGCCGATTGCAAACAGGATATAGGCTAAATCACCTGCCAGGGGCCGAAGGGCTTCGGCTGCCTTGGGCGCGCTATCAATATTGGTAATCCCATGCTGGTTTAGGGTGGAGGCTGTCGTGAAAACAATGAACCAGAAAACAACATTGGAAAAAAATGCTCCAGAAATGACATCGGTACGCATCCACTTTAGTTCTGTTTTCGAGACCCCCTTTCGTTGTGTTTCTGTCTGTTTCCCTTCCTCGATTTCCTCTTCCACTTCCTGATTCGCCTGCCAGAAAAACATATAGGGTGTGATCGTCGTCCCCAGAATAGCAACCAGGTTAAACAAATGTTTTTGGTCAAAATGAAGCGTTGGGATAAGGGTATTTCGCAATGCCTGTCCCCAATTCGGGGAGGCAAAAAATGCGCCGATCACGTAAGCGAAGAGGGTGAGTGTTAGCACCCGCAATACTTTTGCATACTGTCGATAAGGAATAAAGATCTCGAGCACAGCGGTAAGCAGCGTTATCCCGGCAAGCCAGAGCAACACAGGCAGTCCAAAGAGCAACTGGGCGGAGGCGGCCATCGCCCCAAGATCAACGCCGAGGTTAATTGTATTAGCGATGAACAGCAGGGAGACATAAAAATAGAGGATGGGTTTGGGATAATACTTGCGGATGTTGGCTGCCAAACCACGGCCCGTTTGAAGAGCAATGCGCGCACAAATGCCTTGAATAGCGGCCTGCAAGGGGAAGGTGAATAGAGCTGCCCAGAGTTGAGCATAGCCAAACTGCGCTCCAGTTTGCGAATAAGTGCCAATCCCTGAGGGGTCATCTCCCGATGCACCCGTGATCAGACCGGGCCCCAATACTCTAAGATATGTTTTTAGTTTTCCCCACGGACCACTCTCTTGAATAGCCTTTTCCGCTGCTTCAGCTTTAGAGGTTTGCATCAATCATCAAGATCCTTTCAGGATGCAGCATTCGCTTGCTTCGTGATTTGAGCGAGATGGAGGAGCAGATCCAACTGACGTAAGACCTGCGCCTCACTCTTAAGAGGCGTACAGTGCAGGATT
>DATGYJ010000400.1:0-10639 GCA_035298105.1 Anaerolineales bacterium
ATTTCCGGGTGCCGGCTCTGATCGAGGAGCCTGACATCCGCCTCCGCCTCGAGCGCCGACGCAAAAAGGATCGTAGACGCAGTGAACGGTATGGTAATTCTCCGCGCCGGTCTACAGATGATATCTATTATGGGGAATCCTTAGGGCGTTATGGATTTGAGATAACGATCTCCAATAAGAATCGTGTGGAAATCGCGGTTTCCCCCATTCTTAGATTTTCTCGGCATGTCCTATATACAAATGTGGTCGAGCCAATCTTGCGCTGGAGTTTTGTCCGAAAGGGCTATGCCCTGGTCCATGCGGCCTGTATTGCTTTTGATGGACAAGCTGTCCTGGTGACCGCCCGGACAGATACCGGGAAGACCTCCACCATTCTACGGGCGGTGGACAACTACGCCTGCTCCTTCCTCTCGGATGATATGACGATCGTCGGGCAGGATGGCAGTGTGATGAGTTTCCCCAAACCCCTGACGATCAGCAACCATACCTTGAGTGCGGTCAATGCCAATTCTTCCCTAACGTGGTGGGAGCGGATTGCACTCCAATTCCAGAGCCGTCTGCATTCCAAGTCGGGACGCAAAGTAGGACTGAACTTGAGCAAGTCCAAGCTGCCGGCTGCGACGATGAACACGATTGTGCAAATGATCGTTCCGCCTCCGAAGTACATGGTGCATCGCTTGATTCCCAAGGCCACTTATGCCAATTATGCAACACTTTCCCGCGCTGTGATCATTGAGCGTGGTGATGAATATGTAGAGTCTCTACATCATGAGCAGGCGGTGGAGACGTTTGTGCGGAATGCGGAAGATGCCTATGGGTTCCCTCCCTATCCCATCCTGGCTGATTCATTAAGCACCTGGAATGGAGAAGACCTCCATCCACAAGAACAGGCGATCGTAGCCAAGGCCCTTGAGCAAATTCCTACCGTGCGCCTGCGGGACCCCAAATTCAATTGGTGGCAAAGAATTCCTGTTGTGACTAACCTCTCCATAGGATCAAGACAGTTCGCAGCTGCTGACGACTAGATCAACTACACAAAATTTATATGAGCATCAAAGATTTATCGTCCACGCGTAACCGGATCATACCCGGTACATTATCCACGCTCCGAATACGAATGTCTGTAAATTGGAGAAGCTGGGATCGCGCAGTTGTGGCTCGTGTGGTAGGGATTCTTATCGTGACCGCAGTAGCGATTGGATTGCGCGTTTGGAGATTGAACCAGCTTGGATATAACACGGATGAGGCGGTATATGCTGGTCAGGCGGCAGCGATTGCGAAAGACCCAACGCTGAAGGAAATCTTCCCCATTTTCCGAGCCCATCCCCTGCTCTTTCAGTTTGTGTTAGCGCTGGTATTTGCCTTTGGGGTGAGCGACATAGCCGGACGATTTGCGGCAGTCGCAATCGGACTTGCCACGGTCTATCTGGCCTATAGAGTGGGCAAACTACTCTATGGAGAAAAGGCGGGCCTGTTAGCAGGGCTCTTTTTAGCACTGATGCCATACCACGTGATCGTTTCTCGGCAGGTTCTTTTAGATGGCCCCTTAGTGTTCTGTACGACGCTTACTCTTTTTTTCCTGGCCCGCTATGCAATGACACACCGCCCTGCCTGGATATTTCTTACCGGGGTGGGGATGGGTCTGACCTTTCTGGCTAAAGAGACAGGGATCATCATGCTGGGCGCAGTCTATGCATTTGTAGCCATTTCACGCGAAATCCGCGTGCGGATCAATCACTTGATCTTGTCAACGGTTCTAATGATATTGATGATTGCGCCCTTCCCTCTATCGCTTATGTTAGCTGGAGGGACCAGGTCAGGCAAAAATTATCTGGTCTGGCAGCTTTTCCGACGTCCCAATCATCCCTGGGAGTTCTACCCAAGCACGGTTCCGGAAGCCATCGGTTTCCTGGTGATTCTGGCTGCCCTTCTGGGTCTGTGGTTCCTGCGATACGAGAAATCCTGGCGAGAGAGACTCCTTCTTTGTTGGATTATCGTTCCGGCAACCTTCTTTCAACTTTGGCCGACCAAAGGATTTCAATATTTGCTTCCGATTGCACCGCCCATTGCTGTACTGGCCGGTCGAGCAATTGCCCGGTGGTGGCCTGAGGATATCCTTCTTTTAAAGAAACGAATACGGATAAGCAGAGCCTGGATCAAAACATCAACGGTCGGGATGATTGCGCTCTCGCTTCTTGTCTTAAGTGTGCAGATCATAAGCCCAGGCACGTCTGGTACGTTTGTAGCCGGGACGGGCGGAGTTCCGGGTGGACGCGAAGCCGGAAAATGGGTGCAGGAGAATATTCCGGCCGGGTCTACTCTGATGACGATCGGTCCATCCATGGCCAATATCATGCAATTCTATGGACATCGGCAGGCTTATGGCTTGTCGGTCAGTCCCAATCCACTCCGCCGCAATCCTTCCTATCCGCCTATTCTGAATCCCGACCTGCAGATCCGAAATGGCGATATTCAGTATATTGTTTGGGATTCGTATTCTGCTGAGCGATCCGCTTTTTTCTCAGGATCACTCTTAAAGTTTGCGAAACGATATCACGGCCGCGTCATTCATGCCGAGTCAGTAAAGGTCATACTTCCTGATGGAAGCAGTGTAGATAAGCCGGTGATCATTATTTATGAGGTGCGTCCGTGAAACAACTTCGAAGATTTCGTTATCTCCTGGGCGTGCTGGCTGTAACACTTTTGCTCCCCAGCACAAGTGCTCAAGCGGACATGCCCAGCCAGGCATCCAAACCGAACACACCGATCGAGCATTTTATCGTTTTGATGCAAGAGAATCATACCTTCGACAACTACTTTGGAACCTATCCCGGCGTAGATGGTATCCCAGCTGGAATGTGTATGCCGGTTGATCCTTTCGATTCAGCCAATACTGATTGTGTTGAACCATATCATATTGGAGATCGCCCGATCGATGATCTGGATCATAGCCTGGGTACCTTCCAGTCGCAATATAACGATGGAAATATGAATGGCTTCGTTTATGCCCTGAATCAGAGAAATCAGAACGGTGCGCTGTCAATGGGTTATTACGATGGCACCGATCTGCCGTATTACTGGAATATCGCTGATCAGTATGTACTCTTCGACCGCTTTTTTAGTTCAGATCATGGGGGCAGTTTCGCAAACCATATGTATTGGGTTACTGCTCAACCAGGTGGCAGCCGTATCTCAACCGATGGATACTCTGACCTGATCACTATATTTGATCGCCTTGAGGAACGCGGCATTTCCTGGAAGTTCTATGTTCAAAATTATGATCCGAAAATCACCTACCGGAGTGCGAGCCAGGTTGTCGGTAACCGGTCTTCCCAGATCATATGGGTACCGCTTCTCAACATAGACCGTTTTATTGATAATCCAAAGCTCTCGAGCCATATCGTCGATCTGAATGAGTATTATAAGGATCTCGAAAATGGAACTCTACCGGCTGTGGCGTATATTGCTCCCTCCGGGGCCAGCGAACATCCACCGGGGAGCATTCGATCAGGACAGAAATTTGTAAAAGCATTAATTCAGGCATTGATGCGCAGCGATTCATGGGATAGTTCTGCCTTTCTGCTCCTATATGATGATTGGGGTGGGTGGTATGACCATGTGAAACCTCCCCAGGTCGATAAACATGGCTACGGGCTGCGAGTACCAGGATTATTGGTCAGTGCCTATGCTCGGCGCGGCTATGTAGACAGTACTGTCCTCGATTTCACCTCAGTCCCGAAATTCATCGAAGAGAATTGGAACCTTGAACCGATTGCGGAGCGGGATGCCAAGTCAAATAGTTTTATGAAAGCCTTTGACTTTTCACAATCTCCACGTCAGCCATTTTTTGTCCCGTTCGAACGTGTTGTCAAAGAACAGCGCATTGAACCCCGGCGCATAGTGATCTACGCCGCTTATGGAGGGGCAATTGTCCTGGCTATCTTGATGTTCATCTGGACTGCTGTCGGTTCAGACCTGCGTCAAAAATCGCTAGCTTATTTCAATAGCCGGACCCAACCCAGGGAACCTTGACCATGAGATACCATCCTCTTTTTAACGTTTTTACGGTGCTCGCGGTATTCGCCTTGAGCTTCTTTTCGTTTGCGTCGACTGCTCAAGCGGAGGGTTTCGCAACCGTAGGTACTACTTTAACCATCGACCATCTTGAACCTGTGTCCGTTGGTTATATCTCTAAGGTGACCATTCACCTGATCTCATCGAAGGGCAAACCAGTTGAAAATCAGGCTGTTGAGCTGTTTGTGAACGGTGAATCTGTGCGCAGAAGCAGAACGGATGCCTCTGGTACGCTTTCTATAAACGTGCGAAGGGATGAAGTTGGGACTTACACACTTTTGGCGACTTTTAAAGGTTCCAAGCTGCCCTCGCTTGGTTCTTCGAAAGCTACGGCGGAATTAATGGTAATGCCGGCAGTTGTTGAGGTTCATACAACGCCTTCTCTGCCGAATGTGAAATTTTCGCTGGACAATCAGATATTCTCTTCAGATGGTTATGGCGTTGCTCGGATGGAAGTGAAAAAGGCCGGTAATTATCATCTTAAAATCCTCCCCCTGGAGAATCTGGATCCCGATATTCAGATGAACTTCAGTCGCTGGGGCGATGACATTTTCCAACCTGGACGCGATATTAAGGTCCCTTTAGATAAGCCACTCCAGGCTGGTTTCGAAGTCAGCTACCTGGTGAACCAGACATTTGTGGATCTTTCCGACAAACCAGTTGACTTGTCGCGCATTACATCGGTGACTCTAAAGGGCAGCAATGGGACGACGTATACATTTGAAGATCATCAACCCCACTGGCTGCCCGCGGGTCGAGTCATCCGGTTGAACAATGGGCTCCAGGAAACCAAGATCTTGTACTCCATCATTAGTGTGGTCATCGATGGGTCAAATGTGGTTAGCCAGGCGCAGCAGCGTTACTATGTGCATCCGAATGATCTGTGGTCAGTCAAGTTGTTGTTATATTCGGCTCGATTCACCGCTCACGATGCTCTATTTGGCTTTCCGGTTGGATCAGGGGTCCATGTGGAGTATCCTGACGGGGACGTTCAAGCTTTCGTCTTCAATTCGCAGAAAGAACACCAAAGTGAAGGACTGGCTCGGGGGATCTACCGTGTCACTGTAACAGGCGCCAAGGGCATTGCGCCTCCCACACCGATCGCTCTATCGAGAGATCAGGATGTTCAATTGTTGGTGTTCAGCTATCTCGATATAGGAGTTCTTGCCGGCATAGGGCTGTTCCTCTCACTGGGACTGCTGTTGTTCGGTCATCCATATCTCATCAGGCAGACAATTACTTTGCCGTCTCGGGCGATATCCGGGATACGAACGTTCGGACCGGTCCTGGTGAAAGAGCTTCATAACAAAATCATTGCTTTTGGATCTCGTATTGTATTCAAAAAGGGTAATGTTCGTCTGGATAGTAGCGGAGATGTGATTCAAGATTCTACGGGAGTGGAGACCATTCACTCACCCATAGTCGATCAAGCGCAATATAAACAAGATATTTCCGAAGTTGAGATCCCGGACGTATTGCCTGACCGCTCGAATGATGAGATGAACGATACGGCGCAGCAAATGCCCTCACCTACTGTTCAGACGGAAATACTTTTATTGGCACCTGGCCCAGCAGTAGACGTTGAAGCCGTGACTCACAGCGAGATAACTGACATCCATGTACCCAATGATGAGAAGCCCGATTCAGCGCAAAAAGTAAACAATTTTGGCCCCAAACGGCCCAGACGAAGCCGCCACAAGCGAAAGGTTGAGAGCCTGGTGTGAACAAGTTATGCGATTCGAGATCATTCTCTGGAGGATCGGTTTTGTGAAGAGAGTCATGGTTCACTCCCTTCGCATTTTAAGATTCTGGCTGGTTGCCGCAGCGCTCTTTTTACCTGCGTGCGCGCCAGCCTCCAATAACTCCACAAAATCAGCATCCGATCCCGTTCCCGTTCTATCCTATTACTATATCTGGTTCGATACTCAATCCTGGGATCGCGCCAAGACTGACTATCCAATCTTGGGACGTTACTCCAGCAGCAATATCGACGTAATGCGCCAGCATATCAAATGGGCAAAGTCGGCTGGCATCAGTGGCTTTATCGTGAGCTGGAAGAGCACCGATAAGCTAAATCAACGTCTTGAGCAGCTCAGTCAAGTCGCAGAGCAAGAGAATTTCAAGCTTGCGATCATGTATCAGGGTCTGGATTTTTATCGTAAGCCGCTTCCCGCCAAGCAGGTCGATTCGGACTTGAGCTACTTTATTGATCATTTCGCCGATCGCCCGGCATTTCATCTGTATGAAAAGCCGCTGGTGATCTGGTCTGGTACCTGGGAATATTCACGGGAAGATGTGCAGAATGTAGTACTCGGGAAGAGAGATGCCCTCCTGATCCTGGCTTCTGAGAAAAGCGTGGATGGTTATGCACGCCTGGCAGATCTGGTGGATGGAAATGCCTACTATTGGTCTTCCGTCAACCCGGACACGTTTCCGGGGTATGCCAAAAAGCTGGCAGCCATGAGTGAAGCCGTTCATAAGAATGGAGGCCTCTGGATTGCGCCAGCGGCGCCTGGCTTTGATGCCCGCCAGATTGGCGGGAAGAGTATTGTCGATCGTAAAGATGGCAAGACTCTCCAGATCCAGTTCAATACGGCCCTGCAATCCTCGCCAGATGCAATTGGCCTGATCAGTTGGAATGAGTTCAGCGAGAATTCATACATTGAACCCAGTGAGAAGTATGACAGTCGCTATCTGGATGTGCTGGCGAATATCCGGCATGTTTCGGCACCTACCGTAAGCGACTTTGATTCAAGTGAGCCGAGTGATACCCAGACAAATCTTGGTTTTTCTGAAATTTTCGCGCTGGGTTTTCTAGGGTTAGTGGTCCTGGCTGGTTTCTCTGTCATTGTTTGGCGTAGTCGCAGATAAGTTTTCAGAATTTTTTACAACGTCATTTTTTATTTCATACAAGGAAGTGGCAAAGATGAGAGCATTATTCAGTACACAGAATCGCAATTATGGCCAAGTGTTTTTAGCGCTGGTGGTGCTGATCAATCTGATCGCAGCGCCCATTCAGACTCAGGCGGTATTGGCTACCGGGACAAACTGTGTTACGAGCAGCATGAATGGCGGTGCCTATACTGTTAAGCTGTGCATTGATGCCCCCGCAGATGGTGCAACGATCACCGGAGCACAGACTGTGTCAGTAACACCCACTCCTGGTGGCGCGTATCCTGGCATCGCAAAACTCCTCTTCAATTTGAATGGAGGATACTTGATTACGGATTACCAGAGTCCGTACTCGTTCACTTTGCCCACAACGAAATGGGTCGATGGCAGCTATGTGCTTTCCGTCTCGGCCTTGATGAAAGATGGTCTCAATTCCCAGCCCTCTTCAATCACACTGATCTTCAACAATGGCATTACGACACCGCCGGGTGAGACCAATACATTTGCACCCACCAGCGGAACGACACCTTCATCTGGACAGCCCTTCGTGATCGCTACGGCCGGTGATGGCGCAGATGGGGCCCTGTACTCCGGCCTTGTAACGGATATGATCGCTTCCTGGAACCCAAATCTGTTTTTGTATGTGGGCGACGTGTATGAAAAAGGTTCAAAGGCCGAGTTCTACAACTGGTATGGCACCACCAACAGTTTTTGGGGACGTTTTCGCTCGATCACTGACCCGGCGATTGGTAATCACGAATATGAAAATGGGGTCGCGCCCGGTTATCTTGATTACTGGGGGTTGACCCAAAATTCGCCTACTTATTACAGCTACGATGCCAATGGCTGGCATTTCATTGCGCTTAACAGCAATTGCGGATTACTGCATATTTGTGCCCCGGGGCAAGCTGAATACCAATGGCTATTGAACGATCTCAATGCCCATAATAACGTTTGCACGATCGCTTATTTCCACCACCCCGTGTTCAATGTGGGGTATGAAGGATACGCGACCACGATGAACGACATCTGGACCTTGATGGTGCAGCATGGTGTCGATATCGTTTTGACTGGTCATGACCATGACTATCAGCGCTGGGTGCCGCTGGATGGCAATATTAACAATCAAAGTCCAAATCTATTCGGCAATCCCAGCCCCACAGGGATCACTGAATTCGTCGCGGGAGGCGGTGGGCATGGCATCCAGACATTCAAGCTAACCGACAGCCGCAGGGTTACCGGGTTTGATACCTCACCCAATACATTTGGCGCTTTGCGCATGGAATTGAATCAGTATGGCGCCAGTTTTCAGTATATAAACTACCAGGGTACTGTGCTTGACTCAGGCGCCGTCCCTTGCATTGGTGCTCCCGCAGATACGACCGCGCCGAGCGCACCAACCAATTTAACGGCTACCGCCTCCTCAGCTACTCGGGCTGACCTGAGTTGGAGCTCTTCAGGCGATAACTCTGGCGTGGCTGGTTATGACATCTACCGTGATGGCTCTCTGCTAGCGAGCCTGGGAGTAGTCAACAGCTACAGCGATGCCAATCTGACGCTGGGCACTACCTATAATTATCAAGTCAAGGCCCGCGATGCGGCCGGCAATCTCTCCAGTTTTAGCAATAATGCATCGGTCACGACGCCGCTCTTGCTGTTCAGCGATGGATTCGAGAGTGGAACTTTCTCGGCATGGAATCAGTCGGTTACGAATATTACGATCCAACAGCAGGAAGTTTATGCAGGCACCTATGCCGCACGGGCGACCAGCAATGGCGCGGGAGCCAGTTTTGCAGCCAAGACATTGAGCACAACCTATAACGATCTCTACTATAGCGTGCGGTTCAAAATCATCAGCAAGAGTACCTCAACTTCGGCTTATGTGCAGCGCTTCCGTGGAGGTTCAACCGGTGGTACTGCGATCGCGGGTGTCCTGATCAGCGGCACTGACAAACTGGGCTATCGAAACGATGTCACGGGGTCAAGCCTTACGAATGGCCCCACCGTCACTCAGGGCGTCTGGCATCAGGTGCAAACTCATTTGCATATCGATCCCATTACGCCCGCCAATGGGCAAATTGAAATTTGGTACGATGGCTTGCTCGTGAGTACGTTAAGCGGGACAGCCAATTTCGGCGCCGTTCCCATCAGTGGTATCCGTGTTGGCGATAGTCAAACCAGTGACATCTTTGATGAGGCGCTTGATGAGGTGGGTGTCAATACCAGCTTTATCGATACTTCCGATTCACAGTCGCCTACTACCCCAACTGGTTTGACCGCCACTGCTACTGCCCCCAATGCCGTGCATCTCACCTGGACAGCCGCCAGCGATAACATCAACGTTACGGGCTACGATCTGTACCGTAACGGTTCGCCTTTGATCACGCTCGGAGCAGTGACAAGCTACGATGACACGCCTCTCTCTCCAGCGTTCACTTATCAATATCAGGTACGCGCCCGGGACGCGGCTGGGAATGTCTCTGCACTCAGTACTGCAGCTTCAGTCACGACACCAGCCGATACAACCGCGCCAACTGTTGCGCTCACCTCACCCGCGGATGGGATTACAGTAAATGCTAATGTGGTCTTGTCTGCGGATGCAAGTGATAACGTCGATATCCAAGCTGTCGACTTCCTGGTCGACGGCACCGTTGTAGGCACTTCCGATACCGAAGGGGGACCGTATAGTATCCTCTGGGATTCGAGCAGCGTGCCCGATGGGCCGGTTACGATTACCGCACGGGCAGTTGACTTTTCAGGCAATGCAACCACCTCCAGCGGTCGGACAATCAATGTGTTCAATGCCGGCGGAGATACCACGCCGCCATCCATCCCGGCGAATGTCACCGCAATTGCTGGCGGCAGTAGCCGGGCTGACCTGGCCTGGGGTGCTTCCACGGATAATGTAGCCGTGGTTGGTTATGATATTTACCGCGATAACGCCTTCCTGGCGGCTGTCGGTGCGGTTACCAGCTACAGCGATGCGACTGTTCTACAGGGTGTGACCTACCAGTATCAAGTTCGAGCGCGCGATGGAGCGGGCAATCTGTCCGATTTCAGCACAGCGGCTTCCGTCACGATCCCGCCTCCACTCCTCTACGAGGGATTTGAAAGCGGGAACCTGTCCTCCTGGACCAACAACGGTTTGAGCGTCCAACAGCAGGGAGTGCTGGAAGGTCAATATGATGCAGAAGCGAAGAGTACTGCTGGCACAGCCAGTTATGCCACCCGAACGTTAGCAGCGCAAACTGATCTTTATTACGCCGCCTGGTTCAAGATCTCGAGCCAGGGTGCCAGTTCGGTCTTCCTGCAGCGGTTCCGCACCGCTGGGAACAGCGCGATCCTGGGAACGTTCGTCAGTAGTACTGGCAAATTAGGTTACCGCAACGATGTGTCCGGTGCCAGCGTAACGAGTACGACCACTGTCAGCCAGGCAGCCTGGCATCTGATCCAGACGCATGTTCATATCAACGGCGCATCAAGTCAAGTTGAAGTCTGGCTGGATGGGGGGAAAATTGCGGCTCTCAGCAACACCGAAGCACTCGGTGCACTTCCAATTGGAATAATTCAACTTGGCGAAAATTCGACCGGAAAGAACTTTGATGTCCTGTTCGATGAGCTCACGCTCGATACCAGTTTCATCAGTTCCGCCACCACGCTTTACACCATGATT
>DATGYJ010000401.1:0-29669 GCA_035298105.1 Anaerolineales bacterium
GGGGAACGCCACAAGAGGTCATAGGCTTGCTCGTAGAAGCTATAGGGCTGATCGTCAATGATCACCGTCACCGTCCCGAAATTCCTCCCGCGCTGATAGCCCAAACGGAATCGTTTCCCTGTAAAACGGAAGGAGGCTTCACTCCCAATGTCAGCTGAGACATGTAGAGTGGCTTCGTACGCGTTCTTCGTTCCCGGATTCTTCAAAACCGTCCAGTACATATCATAGGCAATATTGGGATCCATATCATCATATTTTCCGGCCGGGAGTGGCTGAATTTGGTCTGGTGTCTGCGTAGCAGAAGGAGGCGGTAGGGTTTCCGTAACCAAGGTGCTTGTTGAAGGAAGTGTTTCAGCAGGTGGGGTGGAGTAAGCAGCGGGACTGGCCTCAGTGGCGGTGGGAAGAGCCTCGTCCTGGCTGGGAATCGCCAGGGGAGGAGGAGTCAGCGTCCCTGCCTCGAGGGGACTGGAGCTGGATGGAATCGCCGTCGGAGGGATGAGTGACTTACCGAGATCGCTTGTCAATAAGATCCACCCAATTCCAAGAATCGAAACGGCGCCAATTGCAATAGGGATCAGAAGTGCACGGTCGAACGAGGGGCGAGGCTGCATACCTGACAAAGTCCTGCCGCGATTTTACCCGCATTCGTTTCATTACACGGTGCCTCCTTCGGATAATTATTTAAACTTGAAGTTTGAAGTTTGACCTACAGCTGAAACTTGGGTTTGCCAGGTTCCGCGGCACGATGTAGAGCTGGGAAACCTCAGGTCCAGATATTCGTCGGCACAGTGGATGTTGCCTTCCAAATTCGGGAACCACACCCATTTTTTTAATCGTAGCCTTGATTTTCGGTAAATAAAAACCTGAAAGGCTCGTTGCACTTCCCAGTTCTACAACTCCGAGATTTACCTCTTCTTGGGTTCGACTTCCATCAACTTCTGAATCTTTGGGGGAAGGGTATATAGGTTTTCAGTTTCCTTGTCCCAGGCGTGTACCTGCCAGATGAAGGCGATAGCCACAATCACTGGGATCCCAATCATGAGTGTACTTAACAACGGCGAAGATTTATTAGCAATCTGCAAAATAGAGTTTGTAATCAAAAACGCCCAACCACCTAGTGCGGCTCCATAAATCATGGCTAGGCCTCGATCTGACCAAACCCTGATCGTCCCAAATAATCTTAAGTTACGTTGTGGCCGAGATAAGAATGGTCCTGCGTACTGATATCTATCGTCTAGCGATTCTAGCTTCAGCAGAATTTCAAGCATCTTGGCTCGCAATATCATGGTATCGAAAATCTGGGTATTCCGCTGATTGTAGAAAAAGAGTCCAATGGTTACGACAAATCCAAGGACCCCTATGGCTAATACTGAGACGGGTGGAGCACCTTCACTTAGTAAACCAATCGCTGCGCCTGTAACGATAGGAACGAGTGCTAACAGCTTAAACCTACTATCCGCCAAATGATGATAGTAGGCTACGGTTTGCTCATAATCCAGCTTAAGTTTTTCATCTCTGTCCATAGTCATACCTCAAAAACAGAGTGATAGGTGTCCCATTCTTGATTTAGCTAGCCACGAGAAATCGACCAAACATAAGGGTTGGTTATCAATACTATACAAATTTCCCACTCCTGAGTCAACTAGAATCTTCCATAAGAACCGGACACGTCATCCAATCTGCCCTTCATCTGGACAATAACCTTTTTCACGGCCTCAGCTTTGGGAGCATGGCTCTTCCGTCGTCCAGGAGGAAGCCGTGGCAATTCTGGCCGCGAAACTCTACACCCCGCCACCTCCGCCTAAAGTGGTCGTCCGTACTCGTTTGATCGAGCGGCTAACGATCTTCCTGGTTGCTGTATAATTCTGCCATGCCAGAGTGGACCGGCAAGACAATTGGAAACGTACGGATCGAAAAGGAACTCGCCAAAGGGGGCATGGCGGAAGTCTACGTCGGAACGCATCTCAGGCTGGATCGTCTTGTCATCGTCAAAGTGATGCATAGCTACATTGAGGCGAATCCCGAGATGCAGTCGAGCTTCGAGCGCGAAGCCAGGGTGGTTGCGGCATTACGTCATCCCAACATCGTACAGGTCCTTGATTTCGACATCGCAGAAGGACACCCGTACATTGTGATGGAATTTCTAAGAGGTCCATCGCTGGCTGTCTATCTGCGCGAATTGAACAGCCGCAATGAAAAACTACAACCCGCTCAAGTGGCACGGCTCTTAAGCAGCATTGCAGCAGCCCTCGATTATGCCCATGAGCAGGGTGTCATCCATCGCGATATCAAGCCGGGCAACATTATCCTGCACAACAAAACGGGCCTGTTTTCAAGTGACCTGCCGCTCAGCCAACACACCGAGCCCGCCATCACGGATTTCGGTCTGGTCCGCATCCATACCACAACACAAACGTCGGCGGGCAAAAGAAGCGGGACGCCCGCCTATATGTCCCCTGAGCAGGCCCATGGTTTAAGAGTAGATCATCGCAGCGACATCTATTCACTTGGGATCGTTCTCTATGAGCTGCTGGCGGGTCACGTCCCTTTCGAAGCGGAAACAATCTGGGGGATCATTTACAAGCACATCAACAACCCCCCTCCTCCCATTCCAGGGATCTCGCCGTCCGTGCAAAAAGTGATCGACCGCGTCCTGGCAAAGGATCCGGAGGCCCGCTACCAGACCTGCCGTGAACTTGCGGCAGATTACATGGCTGCGATCGGGATGGTTTCGGAGGCAAAGACCGTGCGGACGGGGACATCCCTTCCCGTTACGCCTCAGCCGGAGCCTGTGATCGCCTCCACCCAACGGATCTCACCCGCGCGGCTCACGTGGAAACGGGCCGCCCTGTATTCACTCGCCGGGCTCCTTGTCCTGGCCCTCGCCATTTGGGGATTTTTGAGATTCTCACCTGCAGGAGGGATTCCGCACACCGGAAAGGATGCGGCTGTCGGTCTATTGCGTTTTCAGGATGGAACTGCGCCCGGGGATCAAGTGACGATTTCCACGTCGAGCCTGAAGCCTCCTCCGCAGGGGAGCCAGTATGAAGCCTGGCTGATCCAGGATGATGGGGAACAGCGCATCAATATTGGTGTGATCACATTCGACCAGCAAAACCAGGGATCGCTGACCTTTGTCGCGGGTGACGGCCAGAACCTGGTCGGAAAATACAGAAGGTTGGAGATCACGCGGGAGCCGGATCCTGACCCCAGCCCCAATGCCTCGAATGAGGTTGCTTTTTCGGGGAGCCTCCCGCCCGGGGGTCTCACTCACGTACGGCATCTCTTGTTTTCCTTTAACGCGACGCCCGGGAAAGTCGGGTTCCTACGCGGCCTGGAGGCTGACACGCTCCTGCTCAACGAATCCGCGCAGCAGATGCTGGCTGCCTTTGAAGCCGGGGATGAGACAGGTCTCGACCGACATGCCGAAGAAATGTTGAATGTGATCCTCGGAAGCCAGAGTGAAGAATACAAGGATTGGAATGGAGATGGCGCCATTGACGACCCCGGCGATGGTTACGGTCTTTTACTCAACGGAGAAAACCTGGGATATATCCAGGGTACCTTGACACACGCAGGTTTGGCGCTCACCTCACCGGACGCAACCCAGAATATGCTCATCCATGGAAAGCACGTACAGGACTGTGCAGCCAATCTCGACCTATGGACGCCTCAATTGCGCGATCGATTGCGTGATATCCTGAACGCCTCGTTTGATTCGCCGGAGCTGGAGGGCATGATCCGTGAAGTTGTTGCGCTGGCAGGCAAGATCAGGAATGGCATTGACGTCAATGGCAATGAGCAGATCGAACCAATTCCCGGTGAGGGCGGGGCGGTGACAGCCTATGAACATGCCTATTACATGGCGGACATGGCCATTGTCCCCGGCGCAAGCCAACCACCCTAGATCAGTTCTCGAAGTAGAACAATCCAAAAAACAAAATTTCAACTAGCTACCGGACAGTTTGTTTCAAAAGCAACCCGGTGGTCGAGTAGGCGGTGCTCTCCCGCCGTATCGAGACCAACAAGTAAGCAGATGACTTCATAGCATGGTGGTCTCGACACTCGCGCCGGCACGCAGTGCAGGTGTACGCCCCGACGGACACGGGGCTACTCGACCACCGGTGATTGGTTGAAATTTGAAACTGTCAGGTGATTAGAATTTCAATTGATGATTTCCAATTTTCTCGAAGAGGCATTAAACCAACGACACGTACTATCCTGGATCCATGATCGCGTCCACCTCAATTCCTGCCACGCGGGCAGGATTACCCATCTATATCCCCATCTCCCGTGATGATCGTCAATTCCGGGGGTGATAAATGGGACTTGCTTTCTCAGATGGAAAATGCAAATGATAGTAAAAAGAAGATCTGTCGTTTTCAAATTTCCATCGCCGCTTTCAACCCACGACCACTCTCTTCAAAAATCTGATACCCCTCTGGGGAGGAAGTATGCGCAACTCGATAGGCCTGCTCCTGTTTCTCTCGCTGCTGCTCGGCGGCTGCCGGCCCGCGGCCTCCACTGCTCTCCCACCTTCAGCCCTGACCCTGAAACCCTGCACAGTCGCCGGGTCGGTCCAGGCGGAATGCGGCGCACTGCACGTCCCCGAAGACCGTACTCACCCGGCGGGTCGCAACCTTGACCTGGATATTGTGGTGGTGCACGCCCGCGCAGCGGACCACGAGCCTGACCCGGTCTTCTACATCGCAGGTGGGCCCGGTAACGCCGACACAGATCCCGGCATTGTATCCGGCGTCGCCTACCTGCTGCGGGAGGTCAATGCCCGGCGGGATCTCGTCTTCCTTGACCAGCGGGGGACCAACGGCAAGCACCGTCTGGCGTGCGACTTCATCCCTGATGAAATCTTCGACGGACCCCAGCAGAAGCTGAATGACTGGTTCCAGAAGAACTGCCTGGCGAGCCTGGATGGCGACCCACGTTTTTACACCACCGCCGTCGCCATGCGTGACTTGGACGATGCCCGGGCAGCCCTGGGCTATCAGGAGATCAACCTCTTCGGCATTTCCTACGGGGTGGCGGCAGAACAGGTCTACATGCGCATGTTCCCCGAGCATGTGCGCGCCGTGGTGATGGATCACGGCACGGCTCTGGACCTGCCTTTCTTCTACGTCAAGCCGCGTGCCAGCCAATATGCCCTTGACCAGGTCCTTGCCTACTGCGAACAGGATGAAAAATGCCATGCGGCTTACCCGGACATCCGCGGCGACTGGAAAAAGATCCTCGACCGGTTCGCGGATGGCCCGGTCGCGACCAGCTATATTCCGCCGGGCATGGATACACCTGCGAGCCTGACCCTGGAAGGGCTCGCCGATGGAATACACCAGTTGATGTACAAGTCTGGAACGTATATCCAGATCCCGTCCCTTCTTCACACCCTGGCAACCGCTGAGGACTGGGGACCGATCGTAAAGAGCTACCAGGAGCAGTACGGCAGCAGCGGCGGAGAGGACCGTCTTCTGTTGATGCCGCACGTGATCTTCTGCTCTGAGCCCGCCTGGGGCATCCAGCCCGATCAGGTAGAGCGGTTCAGCCCCGGATCTTATTACAGTAGTGCTGTAGAGGAATGGGCGCAAAACGAGCAGAAACTCTGCGCAGCCCTGCCGAAACCGGATCCAGCCCTGATCTATGGCCCTGGCAAGCCCGTCCCCTTAAGCGCTCTTATGTTCAATAGCCTGATCGACCCGCAGAACCCGCCTTCCAATATGGATCTGGCGTTAAAAGAATTCACGAAAAGTCGTGTGGTGGTTGAGCCGACCGAAGGCCACGACACCTCCGCTTCCCCATGCCGCTGGGAGATTGTCGCTCAATACATCGAGCAGGGTTCGGTGGATGGGTTGGATATCTCTTGCATGGAGAAGCAGAAGCCATCGTTCGTGACTGGGGATTAGTGCTAGTGGAGGGGGTCTTTGCACATATCCCGGGGACCCGCAGGGATCCAATTATCGTCTGGCTGGCTCGAACAGCTCAATCGGATTACCGTCGGGATCTTCCACCTGAATTTGTCTGCCGCCGGGGCCAACTTCCATCTCATTGCGGAAGCGCACTCCCTGGTTCTTGAGTTCACCAATGCGTACAGGCAAGTCCCTCACTTGAAGGACTACCCGGTTCCAGCCACCGGGCTCCTGCTGACGGCCATCGGGCATAGGCCGGGCGCCAGATGTCCCAGGGCCACTGAGGATAAGTTTGAGATCTCCGATTGAAACCTGTCCGAAAGCGGGCAAGTTTTGCTGGTCCAATTTGAAGCCCAGTGTTTGAGTATAGAAGGCAATCGAGCGCTGAACATCCCTGACCTGATATCTAACACCCCAAAGCCCCAGTACGAAGGGCTGTTTCTCTGTCGCATCCATTGTGGTTTCCTTTCTGTCCATAGAAATGGTCCTTCTTGCTTGCATCCCTCTCTGTGCGGCCTAACAACGGATTATCTCACACCACAGTCCGTCTGGCACCGTGGAGCTAGGCGCAGCTTCTATGGACACGTTTTGAACCGCAGTTGTTTTGTTTGCTGCTTGTTTCAGCGGTCGTCGGATACCGGAGAATTGCCCTTCATGCACAGAGAGCCATAGATCAGGAATGAGCCGATAAACCCAAGCGCCATGACGTACGACCACCAATCACTCTTCAGCCACACCGTCAGAACGCCGGCGCCGAAAGTCACTGCGATCAGCGCCAAGCCGATCCAGGCCAGGCGGCCCAACTGCGGCGCAGCTCTAAGCGTCAGGCGGAGCGTGATTACCGATCCGATCACCAGGCCCACTGCAATCAGCACGTGCAATCCCAGGAATATGAGGGTGGCAGTCTTGGCAAAGCCGGTCGTTTCTTGCGGCAAGCCGACGAGGTTCACGGCCATGCCTAGCACGAACATCGCGGTAAGCATCCTGATCTGATTCATAGCCCGTACGAGCATGTCGTGCTTCGGGTTTGTACCGGTTTTCTTTTCGACTACACGTGATTTCGATTGAGTTGCTTGCATACGTATGCTCCTTTAAACTAAAAATGTCTGAGCAAATCGTAGCAGGCGGAGGCGGAGATGTCGTCGTCTCAGCGGAGGCTTTTGATGTGCGCCCGGAGGCGTATTTGTGGGGAATGAACTACTGCGTACAGAGTAGGCGGTTTGGTCGCACTAGCGAGGTCGGACAAGACCGGACTCATAGGCGAATACGACGAGCTGGGCGCGATCACGGGCGCCGAGTTTCACCATCGCACGGCTCACGTGCGTCTTGGCGGTCGCCGGACTGATGACGAGCCGTTCGCCGATTTCATCGTTGGACAGACCGCCAGCCACCAGCGCCATCACTTCACGCTCTCGCTCGGTCAGCGCCTCCAGGCCAGGCACTGACCCAGTTTTGCCCGTCAACGTTGCGAACTCGGCAATCAGCCGCCGGGTAACACCAGGAGACAGCAGCGCATCTCCCTGGGCAACTGCTTGAATCCCTCGGATAAGGTCAACTGGTTCGGTATCCTTGACCAGGAAGCCGCTTGCGCCCACTCGAATGGCCTCGAAAATGTACTCGTCCAGATCGAAGGTGGTGAGGATAATGATCCTTACCTGGGCCAGTCGCTCGTCCGCGACGATTCGCCGGGTAGCCTCCAGGCCGTCGCAGTGGGGCATTCGGATGTCCATGAGCACCACGTCAGGGATCAGACTCGTTACAAGCCTGACGGCATCGTCCCCATCTGCGGCCTCGCCCACGATCTTCATATCCCCCTGGGCCTCCAGCAGCGCCCGGAATCCAGCGCGTACAAGCGCCTGATCGTCGGCGAGCAGGATTCGGATCATTCCCCTGCCCCTGGAGTGGTCAAAGGGCTGCCATCCAGCGGCAGCCGTGCGAATACCCGAAACCCGCCGTCGGGACGGGGTCCGGCTTCGACCACGCCACCCAGGGCAGTCGCCCGCTCCTGCATACCGAGAATTCCCTGACCAAGCCCGATTCCGTCACGGGAGCCTTCCTTGCCCGCCTTGCCGGCGTCGTTATCGATCTGCAGCGTGAGTTCCTGCTCGTTACAGCTCACATGGACGCTCGAGGTTGTCCGACCTGAGTGGCGCATGACATTGGTCAATGCTTCCTGAACGATTCGAAAAGCTGCCAAATCAACGCTGGCTGGCAACCTCTTGAGATCGCCCGAAACCTCTGTATGCACCTGCAAGCCAGCCTCTGAAGCTCGTGAGATGAGATCGCTGAGACTGGCGAGGCCTGGGGATGGGGAGCGGGGTGGTTCTTCATTTACCTGGCGAAGCACATCCAGCACCGAACGCAGCTCACGCAGAGCGTCCCTGCCAGCGTCCTTGATCACCGAGAGCGCGACCCGCGCTTGTTCCGGCTGCTTGTCCATCAGGTGGAGTGCAACGTTAGCCTGCACACTAATCAGGGAAATATGGTGTCCCAGCACATCGTGCAGCTCACGCGCGATCCGCAGCCGTTCCTCACCTGCACGGCGACGCGCCTCTTCTGCACGGGTACGCATAATACGTTGCTGGCGGAGGTGGGCCAACTCGGTGACAGTTGCAAGCACGAGCAGCCACCCTGCAATCACCAAAAGCGCAGTGGAGGTGGGCGCAGGTTCGTTTCCAAGAAAGTACGGCAGCCAGGGAAACAACACAAATTCCGCAGCGAGGACTGCCCATGCGATCAGCCTGCGACCCTGCATCACCGCTGTAATGAAAGCAATGATCGTGGTCAGGAAGATTGGTCCCTTCGGGTAATCCAGGAGCAGGTAGAGAAGGGTTATTCCATTGACGAAGATGAGTACCCAACCTGGATACTGACGGCGGAAAACAAGCGCTGCCGCGCCTGCTGCAAGCAATGCAAAAGCTACTGCATCAAGCGCTCGATGGTCAGGTTGGTTCTGTCCAGCGAAGTGCGTGCCGACTATCTCCACAGCACCGACAATCAGGGCAACAGCCACGTCTGCACGCCAATGGCTATCCTGCCACCAGCCAATCCATTGTAGGATGGGGTGCCTTCTCCCAATCTTCATGACAATAACATCAACTCCTTAATGGGTATGTGTCTGTTTTCATTAGAGAAGACAAGTTCAAATACGGCCACTCATCCGAGATGCTTAGACACAGGCGACGATCGAGTTTAATCTGATTATAGGGTGGCAGCAAGCCTTTTGCATACTACACTGGGAGTATCCAGGCTCGGTAAAATAAGGCTTCATTGCTCCGCCTTAAGTGGTCCTCCGCACTCGCCTGAGCAAGCGGTTCAACGATGACCTCTTTCATGGCTTGAGCTTTGGGGGCACATCTCACCCTCAGTGCCTGTAATCGGCTCTCTATTCCAATTACCGGCCAGGCATAGCGTGTGACAATCGGAAAGAATTGTGTGTCTTCGTTCGAGGTGGTTAGCTCTGGGACGGTCTTTGAGGAAAGCGTAGATCTTTTCCCATTGGTCATTACCAAGGAGTATGTCAACAGAACCTAGTGGCTCTGCCAGAACACCCGCCAGGCAAGGGCGATTTCGAGTAATCCCTTGAGGGACACCACCGCAGCCATTGCCTCCAGCCAGATCACCAGGTCAGGCTGGTACAGGGATAGAATGATCCAGTAGGGGATTTTGAGCACCATGTACAGCAGTGCTAACGGCCAAATAAAATGTAAGATCGCGATCAGTCCCATGCGCCAGGTCAGGTCAGACAGACTGGGGATCCCGTGCATCGCCAGCTGTCCGTACCAATCCGGAATGCGGACCAGCGATAAGATCAGCGCGCCGGTCAACAGCAGGATCACCAGGTCGACGATCAGGGCTACCCGCCGCTGACCCAGGCCCTGCCTGGGCATGGGCCGCTGAGTGGCAATATTCAGCACAGTATGCGCCATGCCGCGGGTGGTGATCAGGGCGCTGACCAGGAGACCTTTATTTTCAGCTCGACCCAATAAGCGGCGGACGAGCTCCTGGGCTGAGCTTGCACCCAGGGACGACGAACTGCGGGAGGAAGATAGCCCATCCAGGGCACTCATCGCATTGGCAGCGACGAACACGCCCACTTGTTCCTCTGGGTCAATGAAGACCGAGCCTTGGAAGTTGCCTGTCGCACCATCGAAGTTGATGAGCCTGCGCCCGTCGATGCGAACTGATTCCCAGCCCAGGCCGTAGGTGCCAGGGGGCGGCTCGGCCTGCATTAGAGCGATCCCCTCGGGCGAGAGCACCGAGGCGTCCCGGTACCGTCCGCCGTTCAGCTGGGCGATCAGGTAGTGGGCCATATCCTCAGCGCTGGAGATGGCGAATCCAGCAGGAAGGTTGGAGCGCTTGTAAGGGAGCGTGACCGGAATGGGAAACCCGAACCACCAGCGGTACCCCATCGCCATCCCGCCTTGCATGGCTGCCTCTTGTGAAACATAACTATGCTGCATGTCGAGTGGGGCGAAGATATTCTGCCGGACATAGTCTTCATAGGACTGTCCGGTCACGGCCTGCACGATCACTCCCTGGGTTACGTAGTTGGCGTTGGAGTAGGCAAAGCCTTGCCCAGGCGGGAAGACCAGGTTCGTATTCGCCATTAAACGAACGTGCCGCTCTAGTACATCGGGATCATTCGGCCAGGTCCAGGTAACAAATGTTGGGAGCTGAGGAAGCCCGCTGGTCTGCTCGATGAGCATGCGCACTGTGACCTGAGCTGAGGCCTTTGGATCGGCGACGCGGAACCAGGGAATGTAACGCTGGACCGGCGCGTCGAGCTCGACCTTACCAGCTTCTACCAGTTGCATCACTGCCAGCGCCGTGAAGGTCTTTGTGATGGAGCCGATCAGGAAAGGTGTCTGTGGCGTCACCGGACGCCCGGACTGATCTGCCCGGCCGTAGCCCTTCAGGTAGACGATCTGATCGCCTTTTACGATCGCAAGAGCCACACCGGGGATGTGGTCTGAGCGCATGCGAGCGGTGATGTACTCGTCAACCGCTGCGTAGTCTGTCTTATTGCTGCTGGCCATAGTGTTCGCCTGGAGTGGGCTGATGCCTGCCAGCAGAAGGCATACCCATGGTGTTAAAAATCTGTAAGCTTTCATCTCAATTCCTGCAAAGTTGCGGCCGATCACATCCCAGGTACCATAGTCGTGATAACGAAACGGCAGCGGTCCCTAGCCCGCCAATTGCCTTCGGATGTTTCGAGCAGCCCAGGTCCCGGTCTGGATGCCCGCCTGGGATACGATACCATCGGGAGGGCATGCCCATCTCGTCCGATTCGCACCGAATCTCCCAGAACTCACGATTATGAGTCAGGTCTTCCGTATGCCTCAATTCGTCCGGCGGGAGGAGACCCTGCGCCAGCAAGGTCAGGATTGTGGCGCAGGTCGGCCCTTTACGCCCTGGTCAGCCTTATCAGGGTGCTGGCGCGAAGACCTTGCGCCAGCAAGGGCTCGGCCGGCAAGGTTCACCGAATCGTGTTCAGTCCTTAAGGTCTTTCCTGTCGTATCTGAGAAATGACTGGGATATTAGTGAGGCATCCTCAGTAACCACATTTTCCTGAATGAATTGGTGAGCGAGGTTGAAGTCTTTAAGGTCACCGACTTTCTTTCCTCCCAATAAAATAGTTTGCACAGTTGCGGGGTCTTCAAAGGGAATTTCCACTTGCGCCTCGGTCACATAGATAAGGTCCAGGCGTTCTGCCTTAAGCAGAAGATCAAGGATATGTGGTCCACTTACCATCATGATCACGCGGTAGCCCATCTCATTGGCGAGCGTGGCGATCATCCGGCCTCCCTCAACTCTCCCCTCGCCACTTCCTCTGATCGCTGTATTTACATTGATTAGAGACCTGGCTTTGTCGGATTTCGCTGTGGAATCGGTTGTAAAGATGACGATTCTGCGATCGCTTTGGATGAGCTTTTCAGGAATCTCAAAATCCAAATCACGGGTGACGATCGCCACATCTGGACTTCTTTTTTCATAGCCTGCGCTGAGTCGCCATTGTCCTAATTTTTCAAACGCGTTTCCAGGCTCGAATTGGTAAAGGACATCCTGGGACGTTGCCAGGCGTTTGAAATAAGAGCCGCTGCTGATGATTACATCTGCCTGTGCCATCAACTCCTGGTAACGGCCCCAGTCGGAAGAGTTTTTTAATGCCGCAGGAATCTCAAAGTGACCCTCTTGGGTAGCTTTAGCAATCACTCCATTTTTGTCCGTCAGGAAATTAGTCAGAACCAGACTCCTGCCAATCTGCGCGGCTCTATCCATCAGCCTTTGGTCAAGATACAAGCCTTCCAGTGGCACTTGTCTCTTCACCGGAAACACTTGGTTTATCATCACCATGATCAATCTCTTCTTTTTTTGTCAGCGGCTGCTGTCAGTGAATCAATTTACCGATCGCGCTCGTTTTCATGCAGAAAATCGTGCTCCAGGACAAAGTCGAGCAAATCGGAAGTCCTGGCGATTGCCAATCCTATGACAGTGTCGGCGCCACCATAATACATCCAGATCTCGCCGGCGCGTTCCAATGCACCACAAGTGTAAACAACATCGGGCACCAGTCCGCGCTGCTCATATTCAGTCTCCGGTGCAAAGACCCAATCGGCAGACCGCGCCAGCAACTTGCGCGGATCGTTCAGATCGAGGAGTGCCAGCCCTAACCGATAGATCGGGTGTCCATGACCTGCCTCCTTTACGCCATGATAGATCAGAAGCCAGCCCTTCTCAGTACGGATAGGAGGAGCACCGGTGCCAACTCTCAAGCCATCCCACCATGGTCCCCCATTCTTCGGCAGCAGAACATCCGGCAATGCCCAATGGAGAAGATCATCGGAAGAGGCATACCAGATGTGCTCGCCAGAGGCGGTCTCTGGGCGGTGTAGCATGAGCCACGACCCACCGGTCTTTTCTGGAAAGAGCGTGGCATCTTTGTTGGGGGCCATCACTACCCCAAGTCGCTCCACAGAAATAAAATCTTCTGTTTTTGCCAGCGCCACGCCGGGACCAAAGGGTGAATACGCTGTGTAGGCAATCATCCAGGTGTGTGGGCCAATTTGAGTCACACGTGGGTCTTCGCAACCCCACTTCTCATGCGGATACTGGGCGAGCCTGGGCTCCAGGAGTGCCTGTCCCTCGATACGCCAACCATCGACACCATTCGCACTCCTCGCCACATAAAGCCCGGAGATCCCTCGCCGGTTCTCGATCCGCAGCAATAACACGACTTCCCCGTCAACCAGGGCGACACCCGGATTTAACACGCCATTCACATTGAAAGGCAAATCTGTAGGTTTAATAATTGGGTTGGCTTTAGAACGCACAAATAGATCACGATTCATAGAAATGTCCTTGCTTGCATAACTACCAGCAGTGCGCTCAGGTAACGGCTCAATCGCCCCTCTTGTACAGAGCCGGCCTTCTGTATCTTAAGATGGCTGGTCGCAACCGCTGGTTACGCCAGCTCTCCCTGCCATGTCAATAGGTCGCATAAGTTTCGGCAGGATTTCACTATATGTAACGAGAGGAAAGTAGACATGTTATTTTCATACGTTCATGCCTGTTTCTTGTGAAAACATTCCTAAACTTGCTAATTCTCTAAAGGGTGATACACTGTCACGATTGAATTCGTGTCCTGTTCCGGATCTCTAATTTCCGCTCAGTGCACTGATTACGGGAAAGAATGATCTTAGGGGAACAGGCAATCGAGAACAGCCCACATACGTTGTTCACTGTTTGTATAACCTTCCAGCTGATTGAAAACGTCAGGCAAACCACAAGATCCATAATGCGGCGCCGTACAGCTTAGCTGCATGATGCCGGTCCAGATATCACCGCAGGTCTCAAGCGGCCTGTGCAAACGGTGCGACCCCTTTCCTTATTATTACTTTGGATGATAGGGATGGATGGATATTTATTGTTAATCATGGAGTCTTCAGAATGAACGATCAAAATCAAATCGGAACAGCACGTACTTCCAGGCGTCGGGGCAGAGGTTGCTTATTTTGGCTGGGGGCAAGTTTGGCTGTCTTACTGGGTCTTCTGCTGGTGGGGTACATTTTCGAGCCGGTGGCAGAAGCGGCTGATGCCAAGGCATATCCGCCGCCCGGGCAATTGGTGGATGTTGGCGGGTATCGCCTGCACATCAACTGCACCGGCAGCGGGAGTCCCACCGTGGTGATCGAGGCCGGGTTGGGCGATTGGTCAACCTCCTGGGGATTTGTTCAATCGGAAGTGGCGAAGACGACGCGGGTCTGCACCTATGATCGGGCCGGCTCGGGGTGGAGCGAGGCAGGTCCACTTCCACGGGATGCGGGACAATTCGCAAAGGAACTTCATACCCTGCTGCAAAACGCAAATATTCCAGGACCTTATGTGATCGTCGGGCATTCCTTAGGCGGACTTGGAGTACGCGTATTTGTGCATGATTACCCTTCAGAGGTCAGCGGGGTTGTATTGATCGAATCGATGAATCCCAAACAAATATCCCAATTGCCGACAGAGGAACGGGGTCAGCCAAACCCGCAATCCCGGTACTATTCCGTTCTTACCGGGTTAGCGCGTTTCGGCGTTGCGCGGTTGCTCGCCAGGCCGGTTACGCGTATGAGCAGTCCCGCCATCATACCGAATGAGAAAGCCTACTACGCCCGATTTGTGCGCCCACAAAGTATGCAAGCCTCTAAGGACGAATCTCAGGGCCTGGCAGCTTCCGAAGAGGAAGCAGCGACCGTGAAGACCTTTGGCGATCTGCCGCTGATCGTTCTAACCGGCCGGCTGCATACCGACCCGCCGGCCTGGCAGACCTGGCAGACCGAGTTGCTCCAACTATCCTCCAACAGCCAGCAGTTGTTTGCAGAAAACGGCAACCACGTTATTCAAATCGAAGAGCCGGATGCCGCGGCTGCGGCAATCCTCCAGATGGTCCAGCAGGTCCGCCAGACGGCGAGGGAGTAGCCGGTATGTTCCGCAGAATTTCTTTTTTCAGCGTGATGATCCTGGTCCTTCTTTCCGTGGCGTTTGGGGTCAGGCGATCTTTTGCCCAAACTAGTCTTACCGATTTTGATGCGGTGGATACATACGTCAGCACGAGTATGAAAGAACTTGGCATTCCCGGTGCCGCGCTTGTCATTGTGCAAGGCGATCAGATCGTGCACCTTAAGGCATTTGGTGTCGCGGATGCTTCCGGACGTCCGGTCACACCTCAGACGCCGTTTTTCAGCGGTTCGACCGGCAAGTCATTCACCGCACTTGCCATCCTGCAATTAGTCGAAGCGGGCAAGATCAAGTTGGATGATCCGGTACAGACCTACCTGCCATGGTTTCAAGTCGCAGATAAGAATGCATCTGAAAGGATCACTGTCCGCCAGCTTCTAAACCAGGTCAGCGGTCTTCCACAATCCATCGGGCAGAAGCAGGTGGCAAATAGAGACCTGAGTGATTCTGCGATTGAAAACAACGTACGAGCGTTGGCAAACGTGGAACTCAGTGCACCGCCGGGTCAACGTTATGAATATTCCAATGCCAACTACGTGACGTTGGGCATGATCGTCCAGGCGGTGAGTGGTCAATCGTATGAAACTTACATCAAAGAACATATCTTCCAACCCCTGGATATGCAGAACAGCTTTACATCGAAAACCGAAGCGCAACAAGATGGGCTCGCCGTAGGCTACCAGAAATGGTTTGGCGTTGCGGTGGCCTCGCCCAATCTGCCTTTCGCACGCGGTTCACTCCCGGCTGGCTATCTCAATATGAGTGCAGAGGATTTTGGTCATTATCTGATCGCGCAGTTGAACAATGGAAGCTATCAGGGTGTATCGGTGCTCTCCCCAATCGGCATTGCAACATTACATCAGCCCGCTGTCCAGATGCCAGGCTCAACCGATGATTATGCCATGGGCTGGGAAGTGCAACACTTTCAAGATGTGGAGGTGATCAGGCACAATGGCGCAGTGCCAGGATATACAACCGATATGTTCCTCGTGCCTGAGAAGAACCTGGCGATTGCGATGGTCATGAACACCTACAGCCCGATGTTGGGGATCCGCGTTTCAAGAGTTCCGAGCAGTGTTTTGCGAATGTTGCTGGATCAGCCGGTCGTCCCGGGGTATGAATTTCCCTATATGCGGATCATCTATGCTGGTGTGATGTTATTTCCGTTATTACATTTAATTGCTGTCCTCACCACGTTCCGGCGTATCCGTTCTTTGCGGATGACCGGGCAGCACTTAACGCAGTGGCAAGCGGCGCGCTTTATCGCGTTGCCGTTGATCTGGAATGCCCTCCTCGCTTATTTGCTGCTTATTCTTTTGCCGATTGCTTTCGGGGCGAACTTGCCAGCCATTCTTTTGTTCCAGCCAGATGTTGGATGGGTAGCGGTGATCAGTGGCATCTTCGCTGTCCTGTGGGGACTATTGAGGACAGGCATTGTGATTTCGATGTTAAGCAAAACCATCCCAAAACAGAAATGGGTCGGTGCGATGCAATGACTCACGATGGCAGGGAGCGTGTTGGTCTGCTGCATACAATGACCATGGGCTGACGATAGAGTGTTACTTTTGTTCAAGTACATTTCAAGAATTCTTATCAAGATCATTCACCTAAAGGAGAGAAAACCATGACTACCAGAGCAGAAGTGAACTCGATCCAAAAGAACGCAAAAATTGCCGGCGTCCTGTATCTGCTTGTGGCCGGATTGGCCGGCTTCGTTCATTTTTATGTTCCCGGCAAACTGATTGTGTCCGGCGATGCGGGGATCACGGCCAGTAATATCCTGGCTTCTGAAGGACTATTCCGTATGAGTATTGCCAGCGAATTAGTGATCCTGTTGAGTGAAATCGTGCTGTCGATACTTCTATACGTATTACTCAAGCCGGTGAACAAAACACTTTCCCTGGTTGCGGCAGTTTCCAGGCTGGCCATGACCACGATCCATGGCGTCAATCTGCTCAATCATTTTTTTGTTTTGCTGCTGGTAGGTGGTGCCGGTTACCTGACCGTATTCCAGCCCGATCAGCTGAATGCGCTGGTGACGTTATTTCTCAATTCATACAACTACGGATATACCATTGGAATCGTATTTTTCACCCTGCATACCTTCACCCTTGCCTATCTGATTTTTAAGTCGGGTTATTTTCCCAAAGTTCTGGGCGTCTTGTTCATGGTGGCAGCCTTTGGCTATCTCATCGATGGCTTTTCGCACGTCCTGATCGCTGGCTACAAAACAGGACCCGCCTATCTGGCACTCCCGATCGCCATTGCAGAGATTGCATTTCCCCTGTGGCTTCTGATTAAAGGTGTCAATGTTGACCAGTGGGAAAAACGAGCTCTTGAATCTGCCTCATTCGTTCCCCTGCCAACGCAATAGGGACCCGCTTCCCCACGTGCCATCGATCTCTCCGCTCGGCGTGGGAGCGACCCCGCCTCGACACGACCGCAGGTCTCAAGCGGTCTGTGAAAACGGTGCGACCCCTTTGCTCAGTATTCCCATTTCCGAATACTCCAGGCAAAAAAGGATCCGAGCAAAAGATCGGATCTTTTTTCTTTGGAGTATACTTATCTCATCTTATTAATGGTCCACCCTCTCGTCCAGGGAGACACTTAATGGCACGCAGAAAAGCAAGTGACAGCAAAGTCAGGGTTGGAAATGTGTCCCGTGTCAGCGGGAAGGTCACTATCGCGGGTGGGAATGTCTATGAAGGCTACACCGTTGAGCAAGTCTCGCTTCTCCTGAAAGAAATCACAACCGACTATCGACGCAAACCGTTCGATGGACGCTGTCCGTACAAAGGGCTGGAGGTCTTCGAAGAGGAAGACGCCGATCTGTTCTTCGGGCGCGAGAGACTGGTGGAAGACCTCATCAGTCGAGTAAAGGAATCCCGGACGGTCTTTATTACCGGTCCTTCGGGGAGCGGAAAGTCGTCATTGGTGCGAGCGGGCTTGATCCACGCCTTGAAGGACGGCACGATCAGGGGCAGCGAGCGCTGGCTGTACGAGACCATGAAGCCGGGACGCGAACCCGTCAAGGAACTTTCATTGGCGTTCTCACGCTTGAAATCACCAGAGCTGGCAAATTACTTTCAGGCTCATGCAAACGAAATCAATGTTTTGAATGAGTGTGCCGAGTCGGTGCTGAGTGGGAAGAAGGACCAGCGCTTCGTCTTATTTGTGGACCAGTTCGAGGAGGCCTTCACCCAAATCAGCCAGGAAGAGGAACGCCAGGCATTCATCAACATGCTAGCCCATGCCGGGACAGTAGAGAACGGACGTGTGATCGTGTTGTTCGCCATGCGCTCTGATTTCATCTCGAACTGTGCTACGTACCCGGCGCTCAATGAATTGCTCAGCCAGGAATTCCGTCAAATCGGCGCCATGCAGCCGGAGGAGTTGGTGGCAGCCATCGCCTTACCCGCCAAAGAAGTCGGCTTGCCCATTGAAGACGAGCTGATCGCACGCATCATCAACGACATGAAAGGCGAGCCCGGCGCATTGCCCTTGATGCAATTTGCCCTGAAGGATTTGTTTGATTCACAACGGGAGAAGGGTGGCGTGATCGAATTGACACTGGCAGATTACCTGCGGCACGGCGGCATTCAAAAGTCCCTGGAACGCCATGCGGATGCCTCCCTTGCGTCACTGGACGAGAAAGGACAGGCACTGGCGCGCTCCATCTTCAGTGGCTTGATCGAGATCGGGCGCGGCACACAGGATACAAAGCGTACGGCGTTATTCGATGAGCTTGTCCCTGCGAATGCAAGCACAGCAGAGGTCTTAGCGATTGTGCAGAAGCTTGCCGATGCGCGCCTGATCATCACGGATGAGCAGGCCGGCAAAGACACGGTCACGATCTCCCATGAGAAATTGATCGAAGCCTGGCCGTGGCTGAAGAAACTCGTAGATGACAATCGCGATGTAATCGCCTTACAAAATGAGATTGCCAGTGATGCCAAAGAGTGGGAAGATCATGGGCGCGATCCAAGTTATTTGTATACGGGCGCAAGACTCGCGAATGCGCGTGAGCAGTTGGAAGCAAACAAACTCGTATTGAGCGGGAATGCTTATGACTTTGTGAAGGCGAGCAATACACAGCGACAACGAAGCCAAATAACTTTGATTGCCGGAATTTCTGCAACTATTGTTTTGTTATTTATAGCGGTGATTGTATTCAGTAACCAATCGATAACGAATGCAAAAACTGCGAGCACTGCCCAAGCCGCCAGCACATTAGCAGTGGCACAACAGGGAACAGCAGAAGCAAATGCTGAAGATGCGCAGAAACAGGCCAGGATTGCCCGTGCCGGGGAATTGGCAGCACAAGCGGTATCTTTCCGGGAAAAGAATTTTCAAATCTCGTTATTGTTAGGTGTTGAATCATTTAGAAGTTCGGGGGAACTGTTTGATTTGGCTCAAGAGAAAAGTGTAATGTTGGATAACACACAAACTCATGCACAACTTGAGCAATTCCTTAGCGGACATTCAGATATTATTTACAGCGTGGCATTTAGCCCTGATGGCAAGCTACTCGCTTCGGGCGGTGAGGACAATACCATTATTCTGTGGGATATGGCAACCTATAAGCCTCTTGGTCAACCCTTGCAAGGACATTCAGAGTCTGTTATGGGCCTGGCTTTCAGCCCCGACGCCAAGATGCTTGCGTCGAGCAGCCGCGACGGCGTCATTCTTCTTTGGGATGTTGCAACTCGAAAACCTCTTGGTCAGCTCTTGCGCGCAAATTCCAACTGGGTGAATAGTTTAGCGTTCAGCCCCGATGGCAATACCCTGGCCTCGAGTGGCGCAAACAAACTTATTCTCTGGGATGTTCTAACTCGCCAGCCGATTGGTCAGCCCTTGGGCAGTGGCTCTGTAGATAGCATAGTGTTTAGTCCGGATGGCAAGATGCTTGCTTCCGGCGGGGTAGATAGTAATATTATCCTATGGGATGTAGCGACACAGACACCCATTGGCGATCCCTTACGTGGACATTCCACTTGGGTAACTGGCTTGGCCTTCAGTCCCGATGGCAAAATCTTAGCTTCAGGCAGCGGCGATAAAACTATCATCCTTTGGAATGTGGACACCCGCGAATCGATTGGTCAGCCATTGCAGGGACATTTGAGTGGCGTATCCAGCGTGGCGTTTAGCCCGGATGGCAAGATGCTTGCTTCGGGCAGTTATGATAAAACTATTATCCTATGGGATGTGCAAACACAGGAACCTATTGGCGATCCCTTATCTGGACATTCGGACCTCGTGTCCAGCGTAGCGTTCAGCCCGAATGGTAAGATACTGGCTTCGGGTAGTTGGGATAGCAATATCATCTTGTGGAACGTCGTAATGCGTCAGCGGATCAGTGACACCCCAGTTGAACTTTCTGCCGACACTTGTCACCCTTCCAGTCCTGATGGCAAAATCTTGGCTTGGGGATGCGGAGCAGACACCATTGTCCTTTCCAGTGCTTCGACTCACGAACCGATTGGTCAGCCATTGCGTGGACATTTGAATGGTGTATCCAGCGTGGCGTTTAGTTCTGACAGCATGATGCTTGCTTCGGGTGGTTCAGACGGTTCCATTATTTTGTGGGATTTGAAAACCTATCAGCCCATCGGTAAGCCCATATGGGGACATTCAGCATACGTATCTGTTCTAGCTTTCAGCCCCAGTGGCAAAATACTAGCTTCAGGCAGCTGGGATAGGTCTATCATCCTATGGAACATAGAGACCCATGCACCTATGGGTCCGCCATTGCGGGGTCATTCAAGTCTTGTCAATAACATTGTCTTCAGTCCTGATGGCAAAACACTGGCCTCAAGTAGCGGGAGCCAAATCATCCTCTGGGATGTTGCAACTCGCCAGCCTATTGGTCAACCCCTACTTGGACTTTCGTATGCTGAATATAGCCTTGCTTTCAGTACCAACGGCAAAGCGCTCGTTTCAAGCAATCGTGATGGCGATGTCATCGTATGGGATGTGGATCCGCAAGCTTGGATCCGAAAATCCTGTCAGCGAGCCGGGCGAAATTTCACCCATGCGGAATGGGCACAGTATTTCCCCAATCAAGACTATCGTAAAACCTGCGATCAATGGCCTCTGGAACCAGAAATCACAGCCGCGACGGCTACCGCACTGGTGACCCAGCAACTGCTATCTACCAAAGCATTTATACTTTCTCTGACACCACCCACTACTCCTTCGTTAACCCCGTCTCCAGAACCAACAGCAACCATGAGCGTGAACTCTTCTACATTGATCAATATTAATACAGCCCCGCTTGAGGAACTTGAAACACTGCCGGGGATCGGTCCGACCACAGCACAGAAAATCATCGATTATCGAACGCAGAACGGTCCATTTCTAAATATAGAAGATATCATTAATGTGCCTGGCATTGGTCCTGGCGTATATGAGAGGATCAAAAACCTGATCACAGTTGGGCCATAGGAACACAAAGCGTAATGCCATAAAGATTGTACCGATTGAGGTGTACCATGCCTAAGAAAAAACACGCAAACACGAACAGCAAGCCAACCAGTGTACGCGTCGGGGACATTTCCAACATCAGCGGGAATGTGAACGTCGCAGGTGGGGATATCACCAGGCATCATACCGTCACGGCTTGAGTGCAGCGGAGATCAAGCAGTTATTCAATTGTGTGCTAAAGCTTATTTTCTTGGAGTGTTTAGCAGGGAAATCGCAAGCCACAATCCGGTGCCAATGATCGGAATCAAGCTGAGCAGGAGCAACCATCTGGGCAGGCTGCCAGGAGTGGTGAGCTGCAGCAGGATCGGCAGGCCCACCACAAAGGCGGCAACCAGTATGCTCAGTGCCAGGCGCGTTGCCAACCGGTCGATCCTGCTCAGGATACGGTCTGTGTCCTTGATCTCCATGCGGAATCCCTCGTTTCGTTCCAAACGTTCCAGCATCCGATTGCCAACCCGCGGTAGACGGTGAAGCAGCTCGCCCCAATTCGTGACGTCCATCAGGACCGTTCGAGCCCAGCCCGCATGAGGGAGGAACAAGTCTTTTAGGAGCCTTTGGATGTGCGGTTCAGCTGCTTTGAATACATCGAAGTCCGGGTCTAACTGCAAGCCAATCCCCTCCAGCATGACAATGGTCTGCCCCACCAGCCACCAGGTGGAGGGAAGACGCAGATGATGCCGGAACGTGATGGCTGTGATTTCGTCGATCAATTCACGCGCCCGAATGTACTTGATGGGAACGCCATTATATTTGTTAAGGAAACGGTGAAGATCGTACGCCAGCCTGTTCCGGTCTACATCCTCCCTCACAGCGCCCATGCGCATCAATTGGTCGATGAGCCCATCCACATCCATCTCGATGGCAGCGATATAGAGCCGGATCAGGTCCATCCGGTCCTTCTCTCTCAAATAACCCACCTTACCGAAATCCACAAGCCCGATCACCTCTCCAGGTAATATCAGATAGTTCCCGGAATGGGGATCGGCGTGAAAAAAACCGTCTTCGAGCACCTGTTTGACCGTCGCGCGGGCGCTGTGGAGCGCCACCTTGTGACGGTCATAGCCGGCAGCATCCAGCGCTGGGATGTCACTGATCTTGATGCCATGAATGTGTTCCATCACCAGAACTTGCCGGGTGCTTAATTCCCAGTACACCTTTGGAATATACAGGAGATCGGATTCACCAGCAAAGCTTTCCCGCAGACGGTCCGCATTGCGCCCTTCACGTTGGTAATCCAGCTCGTTGCGCAGCGTGAAACTGAAATCATCTGCAATGCCTGTAAAGTCTGAGACCTTTCCCAACGACGTGGCCTGCGCTCTTGCCGCCAGTGACGACAGAATCTCAAGGTCGGTATCGATAATGGCGGTGATATTCGGGCGCTGAACTTTGATGACAACCTCCTGCCCATCGGGCAGCACAGCGGCATGGACTTGTGATAGTGAGGCGGATGCGATTGGCTGTGGGTCGATGGAGGCAAACACCTGTTCCGGCTCGTACCCCAGCTCACGGGTCAGGAGTGCATGCATCAGCTCCCAGGGCTCCGGGGAAACAGAATCCACTAATTTGCTCAGTTCGGTGATAAAGGACAGAGGTAATAAATCCGGACGGGTGGAGAGAATCTGCCCAAATTTCACAAAGGTGGGACCCGCTTCCTCCAGCGCCAACCGAAAATGAACTGCCAGATCATCGAACTGCTGCGGCACATCTTTTTGAGACGACCGCCACGGAACTCTGAACCAGGCACGTGGACCGGGCTCCAGGCGGTTAAATAGAAACCCGAAGCCGTGTCGGGCAAATATGGAAACGACTTCCGTGTAACGTTGGAGATGACGAATGGAACGTCTGGAATTGAACATGAGTATCCAACCCGGTATTAATAGCCGGTTGTCTGAAAAGTTCGATTTCTCTGCCGAGAAGACACGCGGCCGCTATGTCTCAAAGAGAAAACGTTGAGACCGCGAGTCTTCACAGCGGGAGGGGCCACTTGAGCCTTGAGACTCTCGGCTCCGAGCCGGTCAAGTTAATCCTGTTTATCCAGCAGCTTTTGGATGTCTTCCTTGGTGGCTAATCCCATTTCGTCCAGAACCTTCTTAATTTCATCCCGAATCAACTTGCGCAGGGCCTGGCGTTCCTCCTCACCGCGGTCAGAGAGTTGGTCGACCCAATCTTTCATTTCGTTTTTTTGAAGTTCGCCCTCATGGGTGAGTTCTTCAACGATCTTTTGGGCTTTTTCACGCGTCATGGAAAGCAACCCGATTCCCGCAAGAAAGCCTTTTTCAAGTAGTGATGTCATTGTGACTCCTTTCAAAACCTCAAGTGAAATTTCTGCCAATACTTTAACAAATTGTACCGTGTGAGCGAATGTAAGACAAATTAAGCCGGAGTGCCATGCTAGATTCTAATCATAGTTGGAGAGTTATGTGCCGTGTAGGGTAAAAAGCTGGTCTATGGATATAAATTCGGGTTTCCATGCGGACATGAGGGCCAGCGAATCAGTACTACGCCGCCGATGGAAATTGACCACGTCTCAACTCGCGTTCAGTGAGCATCCATTCATATAAATCTCAGCGAGAAGATCTCCCTTATCAAGTTCCACCGCCTTCTGTAACGCGTTACCAAGCCGTTCTGCCGTTCGACAGCGCGGTTCTATTTATAGATAAAGTTGTATAATGCAGATTATTACGCGTCATCATCACAATAAAAGAGGGTATGACAATGCCGCTAGATCTCCCCGCAGTTTTGCGATTTCACTTCGGATTCACATCCTTCCGCCCAGGCCAACAAGAAGCAATCCAATCCCTCCTTGCAGGACATCACACCCTCGCGGTCATGCCGACGGGCGCAGGCAAGTCACTCATTTTTCAGTTCACTGCGCTGCAATTCGATAGCATTACACTCGTGATTTCGCCGCTTATCGCCTTGATGAAAGATCAGGTGGATAGCCTCACCCGTCGAGACATCTCTGCCACCTATATCAACAGCGCTCTGACGCTTTCCGAACAAAATCTACGGTTACAAAACCTTTCACAAGGCAAGTATCGCCTGGTATATGTCGCCCCTGAGCGTCTTCGCAATGCCGCGTTCATCGATTCTCTTCGATTACAGAAGGTGAGTCTCCTCGCTGTGGACGAAGCACATTGCATCTCGGAGTGGGGACACGACTTCCGCCCTGATTACTTATATATTGCACAAGCTCGCGTTTGCTTGGGGAATCCGCTCACGGTTGCTTTGACTGCTACTGCTACGCCTCAGGTTCAAAAAGATATTATTCAACATCTCGGGTTAGGGGACTCGGCCCGTATTGTGACAGGATTCAACCGCCCGAACCTGACCCTCGATGTGAGATACGTTTCAGGACCAACCGCGAAGCTGCGGGCGTTGAACGAACTTCTAGCTCCCCTTACCCCAGGTTCCATTATTGTCTACACGGGCACGCGCCGCGATGCCGAAGAAGTTACGGAATTTGTGTGTGAGGTCATCCACCGTGCTGCTGAGTTTTATCATGCAGGTCTGCCCTCTGAAGAACGGACGCGCATCCAAAACGATTTTATCTCTGGCAAGCTCAATGTGATCTGCTCAACCAACGCTTTTGGCATGGGAATCGACCGGGCCGATGTGCGCCAGGTGATTCATTATTCCCTGCCAGGTTCACTGGAAGCCTATTACCAGGAGGCAGGACGCGCGGGCAGGGATGGTCAACCGGCACGCGCGACTCTGCTCTACGACCCGGAAGACCGCGCTTTACACGAATTTTTCATTGCCAGCAGTGTTCTTGCCGAAAAGGATCTGCGCCTCATCCATAATTCTCTCCCCAATAACCCGCAGAGGTGGGTAACCACCGATGAGCTTTCACTCAGTACAGGCTTGCATCCCGTTCAAATCAAAGTCGGATTGTCAGAGTTGGAACGTGCCGGCACGGTTGAACATCTCGGTGATGAGGGTTTTCGGATGTTGTTCCGCAAAGGGATCTGGTGTCAAAAGGAAATCGAAAAAGCAATCTTGCACGGCAAACAGCACCTCACGCATCGTCAAATGCAATTGGATGGGATCGTCTGTTACGCAGAATCCAATGGCTGCCGGCGCAAGATCATTCTGAATCACTTCGGGGATGCCGGAGAAGCAGAAGCGACTGACTGCTGCGACAATTGCCGAACAACGAAATCAGGCGCAGGCATCAGGAAAGAAGCAAGTGAGATGTCGCACGGAGAACGCGCCGCACTCATGATCCTGGACTGCGTCCGCAGAGTCCACATCAAGGTCGGGCGTGAAAAACTGGCGCAGATTTTGCATGGCTCGAAGGCACAGGATATTCTTAAATTTCGACACGACAAGAACGTATACTATGGCAAGCTGGCAGTCGTCAGGCAAAACGATATCGAGGAGCTGGTTGAGCAGCTGGTTGAGATGGGCTATATTAAAGTCATCGGCGGGGAGTATCCCATATTGAGCCTGACACCGCGCGGTGAAAATGCGATTAAACAAAAAGAGGCGATCCTCTTGAAAGCGCCAGGATCACTGGATGCAGCAGAAATACGAAGAGCGAAAGCCAGACTCGCAGCAGGCGGCACATTGGAATACACCGCCCAACTTTTTGGGGATGGATTGAAGCCCGAACAAATTGCGCGTGAGCGCGGCTTCGCATTAACAACGATTTACGGGCATCTGGCGCAATTGATCGAGCACGGCAGGATTTCGGTAGACCAGGTTGTAAAGGTTGGCATTCGTCAAGAAGTGGAGAATGCCATTCGAAAAGCCGGCACGACCCAATATCTCTCTCCCATCAAGGCCCTCCTCTCCGAAGAAATTGATTTCAATATCATCAAATGCGTTGTCGCAGGCTACAACCGGAAAACACTGGCCGCCCCTCTCGAATCATGCAATACGGAGCACGAAGCAAAGATCATACAACATGATGAAGTCGAATCCTTCCTTACCAAGCCTCACCCACGCCCGCTTATTGGTTCCTGGCAGACAGGTTGGTCGCTTGGATTTCATTCACGCATCACAGGCGGCGCCTGGTCGCGCAGCGGCGTCGGTGATTTGACCTATCGCTTGAAATATGAATCGGATACGACCGTACTACCTGCGTTGATCGAGCACACACTCAACCTGTTTCAAGCGCATCCCGAAATGCGACAAAATGATCTCATCATTCCCGTCCCATCTTCGACCGAGCGCAAGGTAAATCCTGTCCACATATTTTGCGAAACATTGGCGAGTAGAATTAAGATACCCATGCAAACTTGTGTCATCAAGACTCGCCAGACCCAGCCGCAAAAAGAGATGAAGACTTTAGCCCAGAAGCGCGCTAACGTCGCCGGGGCATTTGCCCTATGCGGCGAAATCAAAAGCAAACGTGTGCTCCTTGTAGATGATCTTTTCGACTCAGGCACAACCCTCGAGGAAATCACGCAACTGCTTCTGAAACACGAGGCGGCATGTATCAACGTTCTTACGCTCACACGTACTATCCACGCCGATGCCTAAATTTCTGACATATGACACTCTCTCCTGACTCCCTCACCCTGCTTCTCCTCTGCTCTCAACTCGGGTTGGATAATAACTCCACCAGACCGTTGACCGTACGCGAATGGAATCCCCTCGCCCGCAGACTACAAGGCGCCTCACTCCGACCAGGAGACTTGCTTGCCGTTGCAACAGGCGATTCTCCGCTTGAACTTTCTCCTGATGAACATGCTCGAATCAGATCTTTGCTCTCACGTGAGATTCAACACGATTTGGATCGTCTCGCCTCCCTCGGTATTTCCCCACTTACTCGGGCGGACACAGATTACCCCGAACGCTATCGCCAACGTCTGAAAGATGCTGCGCCAACTATTTTGTTCTACGCAGGTGAAAAGGCTTTGCTTGGGCAACCTGGGATTGCAGTGGTTGGTTCACGCCATCTCGACGACCAGGGACAGGCATGTGCAGCATTTGTGGGCAACGCATGTGGTCTTTCTGGCATGGTTTTGTATTCAGGTGGTGCAAAGGGAGTGGATACGATTAGCATGACCTCGGCGCTCGAGGCGCGCGGCACAGCCGTGAATGTGCTGGCAGATAGTTTGGAGCGGGCAGTCCGAGCTTCGAAAGAAGCATTGAGGCGAGGTGATTTATGCCTGGTCACGCCGTACGGTCCCAATGCAGGGTTCTCCGTCGGGACAGCCATGGGTCGCAATCGTTTGATCTATACATTGGCAGATTACGCGATTGTCGTTGCTTCAGATGCTGAAACGGGCGGCACCTGGGCTGGCGCAACCGAGACACTTAAGAACGGCTGGGTGCCTGTTTTTGTCCTGGAACATGAGCAGATGCCGGAGGGAAACAAATTGCTCCTGCAAAAAGGCGGACTGGCATTTCCACATCCATTCATGGATGCGCCGGTCAAGTTGCCTGAGTGGTTAAAGGAAAAGGCGGCGAGTGTGCCTGCGCCACCCAGCCAGCCAAGTTTGTTTTAACCATGGTCTGATCGGCACTCGGCCAGTAAATCCGGTCATCAAGATCTACAACCAACCCTTCTTCTTCCAGCGCCCAATCAGCGAGGTACGCCCTTTATATTTTTCTGCCAGGGCTTCTTCTTCGTTCATCTCGAATTCCAGCACTTGAACACTGCCGGTGACCTTGAGCTTGACGTGATCTTCATCGCAGTAGGATTCAACGGCCCTGGCGTCCACAAGCCCCTTCGGGAAGCGGAAAGCGAGGTGGCGAGTGCCCCAGTTGGTGAGATAGAGATGTGCATCGAAGTACTTCGCCAGCACCTGGGTGGGATCGTGCTTGAAATCGCCCCATTCGTAGTATTGGTATTCGCTCATGGGGAAACCTTTTGTTCATAGACTCTAGATATAGTATACGCGAAACCAATATCCCGCACTTCCACACTTTTGGGGCCGGAGACCAGTTGATTATCGCCACCTTCAGTGGTGTGCAGCATCCCCCGCATGGAAGATGAGTAATCTTTGGCAACCTGACCACCCTACTCATAATCCTTAGCTTGCCTGCTTCCTAGGGCCGAAGCACGGAACGAGGCCAGCCTCCACATGGGAGCCGAGGGAAAATTCCCTCTTGAAATTTGTCCTAAAAGTGCTATGATTGTTTATGAGCGGTTTTGATTGATTATGACTGATTTTCTGCCGACCCCGGAGCGCCAGAAACAGATCCTTTCCCTGCTCGCGCAGCAGGGGCGCTTGAGCGTGACCGAGATCGTAAAGCAGTTTTCCATCAGTGAAGCCACAGCACGGCGCGATTTGGAATCGCTCACTTCCCGGGGCAAGGCCCAACGGGTGCATGGCGGTGTGATCGCAGTCGAACAGGCTCCACCCGAATTGCCAATCCTCGAGCGGGAAAACGAACAAATAGATGAAAAGATCCGTATTGGCCGCGCAGCCGCCAGGTTGATCGCCTCCAAAGAAACTGTATTTCTTGGCTCCGGCACCACTGTGCTGGAAGTGGCGCGCAATCTCCGGGATCATCAAAACCTGACTGTGATCACCAATTCGCTGCCTGTATTGAATATGCTGGCCGGGGCCAAAGGGATCACGGTCATTTCTTTGGGTGGGATGTTGCGTGAGAGCGAGCTTTCCTTTATCGGGCATATTACCGAGCAGGCATTGACAGACATCCGGGTGGACAAAGTGATTATGGGAGCCCGCGGTGTAAGTCTTGAGCATGGACTAACGAATGATTATTTGCAGGAGACGTTGACCGATCGCGCCATTATGAAGAGTGGCAGCGAAGTCATGATCGTTGCCGACCATACGAAAGTGAATCGTGTTTCCACGGTCTTGCTGGCGCCCTTGAACAGTATGCATACCTTTGTGACCGATTCAGGAGCGGATAAGAAATTCCTTCAGGCTTTAAAGCAGCAAAAGATCCAAGTGGTGATGGCTTAATAAAAATCAGATCAGAATTTCAAATATTATGCTGCTCCAAAACTTCCGCCCTCAATCAAAACTGGTGACTAAAACGACCTTGGTCAGTAAACCGAAGTTCCCGGTTATTGACGCGCACAATCATCTGGCAGATCCATTCGGCGGTGGCTGGGATAAGAAGCCACTCGATCAATTGCTCGATCTTTTAGATGAAGCCGGCGTCACCCAGTATGTCGATCTGGACGGCGGCTGGGGTGAAGAGATTCTCTTCCGGCATCTCGCTATCTTTAAAGCGAAAGCGCCTGAACGATTCCAAATCTTTGGCGGCGTAGATTGGAGCCGCTGGAAGGAGCTGGGTGACCGGTTTCCTGAATGGAGCGCAAACAGGCTCAGAGTCCAG
>DATGYJ010000402.1:0-8215 GCA_035298105.1 Anaerolineales bacterium
GCACAATGACGCGCAGCCCAAAACGATCCAGAATCTGCGGGCGCAGTCTTCCCTCTTCCGGATTCATCGAGCCGATCAAGACAAATCGCGAGCGATAGGTCGCGGCAATGGGACCGCGCCGCACCGTGTAGGAGCCTTGCGCGGCAGCATCCAGAATTGAGTCGACAATGTCATCGCCCAATAAATTGATCTCGTCAATATAAAGCAGGTTGCGATCAGCCTGCGCCAGGATCCCACGCCGGACGCGCATCCGTTCATGGGCGGCAGCTCGCTCATCTATGCCGCCAACTACATCTTCGATTTTCGCGTTCAGGGGCAGCTCAATTAAACGCACCGGGTCTGGCGCAGTGAGGGGTTGTCCTTCCCCATATTTCTTCGCGCAATCCGGGCAGACGGCGTTGATCCCCCCGACCTCAATATCTTCGGGTAAGCATCCGTAGAAACACGTACTGCGTTCGACCTGTGGCAGCAAATCAAGCAGACTGCGGACCGCAGTGGTTTTGGCTGTGCCACGCGGACCGATCAGCAAGATCCCGCCGATATTCGGATTGATCAACCCGAGCAACAAGGCTAGTTTCATCTCCTGCTGCCCCACAATTGCAAGAAATGGAAATGGCAACGCCTCTACAACGCGGCCCTCTTCCGGAGGGAGCGGTGGCAGCGACTTGCCAGCCACGTAGTCCACCAATTCACGCAGATTGCGGAATGAGTGTGCTACGCGTTCTTTCGGCGCAGATTTTTCTTCGGGCTGGGTAACTTCGGGTTCGGTCATGAAAACCTTCGCGCAGACATCGTGCCCGCAGGGTAGCGGAGCGACGGGTGCCTCCTGAGCGTAGTCGAAGCGCGCTTGGGATTGACAATAATCCTCCAAGCTCACTCAGGATGCAATTATTCGCGCTTCAATCGTCGTTTCTGGCGTTCCTGTGCCTGCTCGATTCTTTGTTTTTCTTCTTCAGTCTCAGCCTTCACTGGCGGGACCGAAGTAGGTCGGCCTTCATCGTCCAATGCCACGTAGACGAGATAAGCGGTATTGGTATGTGTGCGTTCACCGGTGATCGGGTTTTCGGCAACTACTTGTACTTCCGCTTCCATGGAAGTATGTCCTGTATAAGTGACTTCAGAGTTGAGGATCACAAGGTCACCGAGTTTTATCGGCTGGCGGAAAGTCATTGAGTCAATTGAAACTGTGACCACTTTCTTTTGTGCGTGCCGCATGCAGGAAAGCGCGCCAGCCTCATCCACCAATTTCATGATCCAGCCGCCATGAACGTTGCCGAGCAAGTTGGCATGTTCCGGATGCATGAGTTGCGAAAGCGTAATGCGCGAAGCGCTCATGGGTTTGGGGGCGAGAGATTCGGTCATAGTAATAAGATCTGACAGGAGTTTACCATGTCAATGGTATACGTGAAGGAGGAAGTTGTCGCAACCGTTCCATAGCATCTCCCCTGGAGATTGCTGAGACAACTTTCTACGAGAGCAATCCTAATCCATATCTTCTCGAAACTCGCCGCTGTCAATCGTATGCAAGCGCTCTGGTTCTTCGACGAGAACATCCACCAGGCTGTGTGTAAGGTCGCTCATCAGAGGCGCTAAGGGGAGGTTTGCAGGGGTAGTGAGTCGCCCGGGCGGTGGAGTTACTTTGAGACGTGGTCTGGCCGGATTGCCGGAGCGTGGGCGGACGATACGCGGATCGTTTGTCAGAGATCCGACGTAGTAGCCCATGACCGAATAGACTTCACGTTGAGGCGTAACGCACCCAATCCATTCCCCGCTGCGGTTGAAAAGATAAGGAAATACCAAAAATGCTTCTACTTCGCCACGTGAGCTGTAGACTGGAATAATGCGATGTTGTGACATAGATTTTCCTCTGTTAATAGGCGCTTCAACTTCCACCTCGCTCGCGCTCCGTGTCTGCTTAGCGCGTTCAATCGATATCATTATACGTCCAATAGCGGTTGATGAAGAAGTTCCATATCATTACAAGTCCAATGGCCAACGCCAGGGTTGCGTTCCTGGCAAGGAATTGAGCCGTTGCAGAGTGTAGATGGGCTGTCTTCTCGAACATGGCGGTTATAAAAGGTTCACCAAAGTGCAGGATGGGGAGGCGGATGCCAATGCCGGCTGCATTCACGAGAAAAAACATCCCTAATTGATGAAGCAGATGGCGTGAGCGCGAATCGGGATATGTCCAATAGCGGTTCAAAGTGAAGTTGCTGATGACTGCACAGATGAACGAGATGGTTCCGGCATATATCAGTTTCAGGTCGAATAAGTGCGTCATCAGGTTCATCACACCGAAATCGATCATGGCGCCAATGGCGCCCACCGTGGCGAATTTCAGGAAACGGGTTTGTTCTTTGCTTTGGGTCAGGATCATGCCAGCCCCAGTTTTTTCTGAAAATATGGGATGGTTCTGTGAATGCCCTCTTCGAGCGAGACCTTCGGTTCCCAGTTCAGGATCTTCCGGGCGCGCGTGATATCGGGTTGGCGCTTCTGTGGGTCACGGACGCTGCGCGCGTCCTTGACGAATGTAATTCCGGCTTTGTTGCCCACAATCTGGTTAATGGTCTCTGCGAATTGCAGGATCGTCATTTCATGCTGGTTGCCGATATTGACAGGCAAATGTTCCTCAGAGAGAAGTAATTTGTAGATGCCATTGATCAGATCGTCAACATAGCAAAATGAACGCGTCTGGCTTCCATCGCCATAGACAGTCAGCGGCTGGCCCAGCAATGCCTGCTTCAGCAGGTTGGGCAGGGCACGACCATCCTCCAGATCCATGCGGGGACCATAGGTATTGAAGATGCGCACGATGCGCGTATCAACTTCATGAGCGCGGTGATAGGCCATGGTCAATGATTCGGCGAAACGTTTGGCTTCATCATAGACTGCCCGTGGTCCAACCGGATCCACATTGCCCGCGTAGCTTTCCGCTTGTGGGTGGACAACTGGATCACCGTAAATTTCGCTGGTCGAGGCGAGCAGGAAGCGCGCCTTGTTTGCGCGTGCCACCCCCAGACAATTATGTGTGCCCAATGCCCCGGCCTTCATGGTCTGGATGGGCAGGTTGAAATATCCCGATGGGGATTGAGGGTTGGGACTGGCCGGTGATGCGAAATGCAGGACCGCATCGACCTTGCCAGAGATGAAAATATAGTTCGAGACATCATGCTTGCGAAAGGAGAACTTCTCATTTCCCAAAAGATGGGCGATGTTGTCGCGGTTGCCCGTGATGAAATTGTCCAACCCGATCACCTCGTGCCCTTCGGAAAGAAGGCAATCGGACAAGTGCGAGCCAAGGAACCCCGCTGCTCCGGTGATCAAAATACGCATTTGATTTCCTCTGTCAATCTGCGCTTCGACTGCCACTTCGCCTACGCTCAGTGTCCGCTCAGCGCGTAAAATCTATTTCCAATCAATTCCTGTGACCAGCCCATCTCCAGTCACTTGATAGGCCTGGCCGTTGCCGCTATCTATCAACCAAAGATTGCCCTGGTAGATGACCGCAATAAAATCACCGGTCTGCCCATCAATCGGATCGGGCGCCCAAACCGGTGTCTGAGGCTCGAGGCCGGGTGCGTCATTGGCAGGGAATATGGTCCGGCGATTCGACCCATCTCGATCCATCACGACAAGACGATAGCGGCTGGTCTCGCTTTGCGAGGGGAAGATCGCCTGTAAATACGCGACCTGATACTGCTTTTCCCTGGCGCTGGATTGCAGGGCTGAAACAGAAGGATAGGCAAACATGCCAGTCTGTTGAACGATCTGGATGGTTGCATTGTTATCAAATGAAGTTGCGCTGATGTCAAAAAAGGGCGAATCTTCCTGGCTCACCAGGCTGGGGGGTGGGGCATGAGAAATGAAGTAAAGAGTTTTCCCATCGGCGCCCCAGGCGATGGACGGCAGCCAGGCCCAGTCACTGTGCGTGTTAAGGGGCGTGATATTCAACAATGGCTTGAGGTATTTCCCATCTATGTCAACCAGGCCGATGCCGTCTGGTTGAGCATAGGCGAGACGGCCGTCTCGTGAGAAGGCAAAGGTCATACCCCACCAGCCGTAAACCCCACCATTACTCGCATCCAATATCTTTCGTCTTTCTCCGGTAGAAACGCTGTAACGGTATAAGTCATTGTTTGCCTGCCAGCCTGGCGAAGTGGCGCGTGGTTCGACGGTGGAATACGCGATCGAATTCGTGCCCGGTATCCAATCGGCAAAGTGGACAACGTTGGAAATGCCGGTGCTAAAAGGCTTGCCGCCATTTGTGCGCACAGCCCATAATGTGTTGATTTCCTTATCAGGGGGCTTGGTTGATTTACGCGTGAAGATCAAATAATTGCCGTTGGGCGCAAGCTTAAAGATGCGTCCATCGAGATCACCAGTAGTGACCAGGGCGGTACGGTTTGCTGTGGACGTATCGATGATCCAGGCGTTGCCGCCGGCGAGATAAACCAGGTGTCCCGGGATCGGTAGTGGTGCAAAAGAGGATTGCGCGCCAACCATCATAATCTCCGGGACTGCCTCTTGCAGGATAACAGACTTCACGACACTCTTGCTGATCTCAACTTCATTCTCGAGCACACGCCGATAGGTCAATTCTTCCTTCCCGTTGGCACCGGCCTGCACCAGTCTCGTTTCCCCTTCCGGCAGAGACTCATTCCGGACAACCTGTCTCTCGAATGGAATGATCTGTTCTTCGGTTTCGAACACTTCTTTGACGCGAGTCAGGGAGACCGCATTTCCATTGCTCAGGACGGTGTAAGGAGGCGGATCGAGGCGGTCTGAACTTCCCACCGTAACGCCGGCCGATTGAAGGGCCTGGCTGACTGTACTTCCTGCAGGGATCGTTACGTTGCGGGATTCTCCATCTGCCGTGATCTTGACGGTGATATCAGCGCTCCTCACCTGGGGAGAACGACAGCTTACCAGCGAAGCGAATGCCAGTAAAACGGTGAGCAGGTGGAGGCGTAGTGAGGGGCGTGGCATGGTGGCAAATGGGCGCTGCGTCTTTGACTCAGCGCGAAGTATTGTATAATCCGTGCGCTATTTGATGCGTCCTGTGATCGTCATGACGCCATTGGCGATGGCGATCGATTCAATCCGCAAACCTGTGGCCACCGGGCCGAATGAACCTGTGTAAGCTTCTTTGACCATGGCAGTGATGGCCTCCTTTAGGCCTTTAGGCGCAGGGAAGGGACCAAAATCGGCTGAGGCAATCTCGATCTGAGGTTGACCGCTTGCATCCACACCCATGTTCGCAATCACACCGATATTTGCGGTGAATAGACCTTCCTGGGTTTTGCCATAAATTTGCATTTGTCCATCTCGCAGGTAAACCTGCGGATCAGTGATAAACGGTTTTTTATTGGATTGTTGAAGGCTTGGATCAGATTGCAGGCGGGCCGCCAGATAGGATGTGATTTGCGGTTCGGTGAGGTTGATCGTTACAACGCCGGTTTGCGCCCCAGCTTCAAAGGCCCTTTTTACTTCATCTTTGATGCTATCGGCGGATTGAGCAGAAATTGGGATCGGCGGCAGGCTGGAGTAATCAGGCCCACCGACGAAGACGGTACATGCAAGCGATGCGAGAATGAGTGTGGTTAGGAAAATAGGTAAAGCTACTTGTTTTTGAACCATTCGAAAATCGTAAATCTCCAATCGTAAATCGTTAAGCGGAGCAATTATAGCATGAGCGACTCTGAACCTATCGCAGGGGAAAATTCCGAAACCGAATTGCCACTTTCCGTTAAGTTGGAAGCTCTTTTGTTCGTGGCGCCCGAACCGGTGACGACCGCGCAATTGGCTACGGTGCTCGATGTAGCCCCTTCCGTGATCGAACGCGGCCTCAACGAACTCGATGTCTCTCTCTCGAGCCGCGGCCTGCGTCTGCAACGGCATGCGGGACGCGTCCAATTGACCACAGCGCCGCAGCTTGCCGAATTAATGGAACGTTTCCTGGGTCTTGAAGCCACAACGCATCTCAGCCGGGCTGCCCTCGAAACGTTGGCGATCATTGCTTACCAACAGCCTGTCACCCGTCCGCAAATTGATTCTATTCGCGGCGTAAACAGTGACAGTATGCTAAAGAGCCTCTTAAATAAGGGCTTGATCATCGAATCTGGCCGTTCCGATGGCCCCGGACGTCCATTCCTATATTCCACTACCCCCGAATTTTTACAGCATTTTGGATTGAACTCGGTCCTGGAGATGCCATCGCTGGCAACGCCAGAGCCAGAAGGCGAAAGCCACGACGAGATGTTGAAGGGATAAGCAATGAAGGACATGACGCATCATAAGAAGGTGCGCATCGAGCAATCATGATCCTTTGATTTTGGAGGCTGTACAGGCCTGGGCTTGTACTACAACCGGGACTCAACGCGGCTCAAGAATTGACCAACCACCTGCAGATAACGGTCTGTTTCCTCTACATGGGGCATGTGTGAGCTGTTCTCGAAGATGACCCTTTCAGAGCCAGGGATGCCGCGTTGCACGGTTTCCGTGATGGCAGGGGTTGCTTCATCATAGCGACCGCCGATGACCAGTGTGGGCACATGGATCTCGCCCAGCCGGTTCACGATGTCCCAGTCCTTGAGGGTACCGATGACATGGAACTCACTCGGCCCGTTCATGGTGTTATAGACTTCCGGGTTCTGTGCCAGCTTTGCGAAAGCTCGGTTGACACAATCCGGCCAGGGATCCAGACGGCAGACATGGCGGCGGTAGAACACCAGCATGGCCTCCTGATATTCAGGCGAGTCGAAAGTACCCGCCGCCTCATGCTTGAGAAGAGTTTGTTGTATTTCAGGCGGAAGTTCAGCGCGTAAGCGGTTTGCCTCGGAAACCCACTGGAGCATACTGGCAGGCGAGTCGGCTATGATAAAACTTTCCAAACCAGGGGGCTGGGTGAGGGCATATTCCATTCCCAGCATCCCGCCCCACGACTGTCCCAGGAGATGAACGCGGTCAAGCCCAAGTGCCTGGCGAACAACGCCGGCCTCTTCAACGAACAGGTCTACCGTCCACATTGCCGGGTTATGCGGCTGGTCTGAGTTGCCGCAGCCCAGTTGGTCATAGAAAATCACGCGCCGACCCGTGCCAGCTAGTCCCTCCAGTGGTTCGAGATAGTCATGTGTTCCTCGGGGGCCGCCGTGCAGGCATAACAACGGCAGCTTTCCTGAGTCCTCCCCGCCGACAATGCGATACCAGACCTTGTAGCCGTGGAACGAAATAAAGCCTTCCGTGGCTGGCATTTCAGAGCTCATTGTGTCTCTCCTTCCATGGTCTCATTCCAACGCTGCGCGGACCCGCGCTTTGGATTTACTGTATACCGCGAAGTGGCGCACGATGCAACTATTCAACCTAACCAAGATCGGCTAACAAGTTTAGTACGAGTGATATTCTGCCAACGAATTACACCAAGGAGGGTTGATCCATACAGATCAAGGAGTGGAAAGGAAAAGCGGAAAGACCTTGCTTACTTGGGATTTTCCCGGGGCCTAATCAAGATTCCGTAAAATCAGCTCACGAATTGCTTCTGGCGATCTCCCCCAAGTGGCGGAGTTCAACACTCCCCGGTCGATGGTTGCTCTTGGGGAGCGTTCAGCCTATGATGGATTCAAGGCTTGATAAACAGTTTGAGCCAAACGCGGAACACTTTTGCATGAGGTCAAATCTGTGCGCATCACGGGCACGATCTATTAAACAGTAGTTCATTACAATCTGCCGCTTCGGTGCGCTAGTTTCGCACTCTGGAGAAGCTCAGATGAAAGGATGAAAAAATGTCATTCAACAAGAGATCCCGCTTGGACCCGTCTCAGGTGGAGGACCGGCGCGGCCGGAGGGGAACAGGGACCACTATTGCTGTAGGGGGTGGGGTAGTTGGCCTGCTCATCACAATCGTGATCATGCTGCTGGGCGGGAATCTGACTGGCTCGCCAAATGGTGATGCCGGGCAAGCGCCGCTCGCTACTGAGAGCGCCGGCGGGATCAACGACCTGCAGGCGCAATGCCAGACCGGGGCAGACGCGAATAGCCGCCAGGACTGCCGCATCGTGGGCTTCGTCAACAGCATCCAATCGTTTTGGACCGATGAATTTGCCCGCCGCGGGAGCCAGTACACCCCAGCCGATACAGTCCTGTTCACGGGGTCAACGGAGGCCGCCTGTGGCTCGGCCAGCAGCGCCATGGGGCCATTCTACTGTCCGAGCGACCAGAA
>DATGYJ010000403.1:0-3050 GCA_035298105.1 Anaerolineales bacterium
AGGCGATTGAGGTTGAGGTCAGCAACGCCTTCTTCGTAATAAGGGTCATGCTCGGACGACTGATGATCCGCGCCAAACGGATTGACCGCATAAATGAGACCCAGGGACCGTTTGGCCTGTGGCATATGTGCAGGGGCTTCCGAGCCTTTGACCGTAATCAGGTATTCGTCCGCGCCATTGCCCCAAATTTTTGCAGCACGTTCAGAGCCCTGACCAAGCGTCTTCCCAAATTCGCCTTCGCCGGCGAGTGTCATTTTCAGGGCCTCGAGCATTGCATCTACATCGCCGAATTTGAGCTCAAGGCCGTTCGTCTGCTCTTTGGTGATAACGCCTTTCTCGAAACATTCCATCGCAAAGGCAATCGTCGCGCCAGCGGCGATGGTATCAACGCCGTATTCGTTGCACATCTGGTTTGCGAGCGCAATCGCCGCCATATCCTTGATGCCACAATAAGATCCAAACGTGCCAAGCGTTTCGTATTCGGGGCCCCCATATTTCGGATCCGCGCGATAGGCGCCCTCTTTGATCTCAACCACACGTTTGCAGCGCACAACACATGCATAACAGGTCTCTCTCTCCTTCAGGATCGTCTCAACCATGCGGGCGCCACTGATGTCTTCGCAAGATTCGAACTGACCCTCATTATAGTTGCGCGTGGGTAAGGAACCTATCGTATTCTGGAACAGTACGACCGTTGAGGTACCTTCGGCAGCCAGACCAGGCATATCGGGGTTATCAGGCAGAATTTTAGGACCCGTCCGATTGAGGTTGGCTAATGCTTTTGGATCGGCCACTGCCACTTTCTGCCTGCCGCGCACGACGACCGCTTTGAGATTCTTGGAGGCCATGACAAGACCCATACCGGTCCTCCCGTTATTGCGGTTGGACATGGAAACGAGAGATGAGAACAACACACCGTTTTCGGCCGCTGGTCCGTGCTGCAAGATCTCAGCCTTGGGGTCAACTTCGCTGTGAATAATGTCATCTACTTCGCCGGTCTTCTTGCCCATCAAATGCGCAGCATCCCGCAATTCCGCCTCACCGTTAATTATTGCCAGGTAGACCGGCCTGGGTGACTTGCCTTTGATGACAATACCGTCAAAGCCCGCGAACTTCAACTCGGCAGGGAAAAAGCCGCCGCCCTGTGAATCGCCGATACCGCCACTGATCGGTGATTTTGCGTTGGCATTGATACGACTCTGGCCGGAAATTGCCGCGCCGGTCGTAACGCTTGTCATCAGTGTCAATACATTTTCGGGACCGAGTGGGTCCGCGTCCTTTGGAATTTCACGCAGAATATAATGCATCCCCATTGCGCTCCCACCCAGATACTGGCGGTAAAACGCTTCGCTTGGCTCCTCAACTGTTAGCTCGCCCTTCGTCAAGTCAACGTGTAGGATCTTTCCGTTATAACCGTAAGGCATCGCTTCCTCCTCCGTTCTATTTTTTCCAATTATACGAGCACGCCGGACTTATCACAACCTGAGCTTGCCGAAACAGACAACAGGGACGCGTTTTATGGAGGAATCCGCATCCCTGTAGATCGCTTCTTTCCGGATCGACACTTGCAATCAATAATTGAGTTTTATCGCTCCTAATCTTCAGCCCCACTGGCCACAAAGGGATCAACATCCGGAACACCAGGCTTCACCCAACTGCGAACCGGGAAATAGAGCAGCACACCGATCAGCATGGCATAGAGCGCCCAGCTAATGGAGGCCATGCCTTCTTCAACATACTGACTGTAGATCGCCAGGCCGATGATCAAGGCAGGCGCGACGGTTACGAGTGTCAAGCCGAACCAACCACCCGGGACGGCTTTCCGCTCCAGGTGAGGCATGGTAAAACGCAGCTTCCACATCGCAAAGAATTCTGCCATGAGCACCAGCATATTGAGGAAGACATCGATCACAACCAATGCAGCAAATGCTGAGAGCGAGAACACCGAATACACCAACGCACAAAACAGGATCGAAACCCAGGGTGTGCCATAGCGCGGATGCACACCCACGAGAAACTTAGGCATCATGCCATCCTGCGCCATCGCAAAGGGGACGCGTGTGCCGCCCAGTCCATTGCCGATGAATAGACCGATCATGCTCAACACTGCTGCAAATGTCACGAGAGCACCCATGGTCCGCGCAAGCGCACCATCCTTTTGTCCCGTGAGTTTGTCTGCAACTGCGTGAGCGATATCGGGAAATTCCCAGCCAACCGAACTGGAGGTGTCCACACCCCACGAAGCAACCTGCTCCGCTGGAACACCGTAATCGTCGAGCACAGCTCCAATCCCTTCGCCGCTTCCATATTCTTCAATTCCCCACAATTGATACTGACCGTTTTCCCCCGCACCGCCGTACAGACCTGTCACCGTAGGAATGGCATACGTAGCAATGGCTGCAATCAACACCAGCACCATCGCGATCGGATACGTCTTTTTCGGGTTGACGATTTCATCGCCTGCGGCAGTCGGTAATTCCCAGCCCATGAAGTTCCACATGGCGACAAAGATACCCGTGCTCAAAGCGCCCATCAACGAATCAACCGTCACAGGTTCACCTCCCGGCAGGAATGGCATCGGGTCGGTCGTACCGTTGCGGATCCAGACGATCAGTCCCATCACAGACATCGCGATCAACGGCAACAGCATCACAAGTCCCAGCCAGTTGGTGGTCAAGCCCGATAGCCGTGCCCCGCGCATGCTCAAGAGGCTGACACCCCAGATCAAAATGACTGCTACGAGGAAAGACAACACGGTACTGGAAACAAATACACTGCCGATTGTCGCGCCCTGGCGCAAAGCAGGGATGAAATATCCGAGATAATACGCGGCCAGCACCGGGTAAATCGATACATCCACCCATGAAACTACCCAGTTCATCCAGCCGCCCATGAAACCAACGAAGGGACCGAATGCCTTTTTGAGCCAATGGTAATAACCTCCCTCCACCGGCATCATGGATTGCATTTCACGGACCATCAGCATATTTGGAATACTGAAGAACAAGGGCGTCAGGAAGAACAGCAGAATGGCCAGGCCCGGACCAGAC
>DATGYJ010000404.1:0-12172 GCA_035298105.1 Anaerolineales bacterium
CCGCGCTCTCGACCTCAACAACTCGCTTGGGTCAGAGCTTTCATCCAGCAGATCTCGATGTCCGGAACTTTCCCTTAAGTTAGCGCATATGGGCTAGTATCGTACAAATGGATTCCAAAATCGAGCAGGGTGCCCTTCGACACGGCAGTGATCTTACAGCGCCATCTGAAAGAGTGAGATAATTTAACGGCAAATGGGATCACCTGCGATCATTCCTCTGCTCGAAAAAGCCATTCAGGCACGCCTCGCGTTATTCGATGCGCGGCATGAATCCGCCTTTCGTCTTTTCAATGGCTTTACAGAAGGCGACCCTGATCTCGCGCTTGATTTATATGCTTCCACACTTGTCATTCACAACTATGCTGCTGATCCGACCCAGGGCAGACTGCCTGCTGAGCAGGCAGGACAATTCTTACAAGACAAACTCCCCTGGCTGCGCGCTGGCATCCTAAAGACCAGAAGTGCCGAGTCACAGAAAGAACGGCGCGGGCAATTAATATTTGGTGAAAAGCCCGCTGCGAAAATCAAAGAACATGGCATTTGGTATGCGATTGATCTGACCATGAACCGCGACACGAGCCTTTATCTGGATACCCGTAACCTGCGCAAGTGGCTGATCGAACATATGCGGGACAAAACGGTCCTCAACACATTTGCTTACACAGGCAGTCTGGGGGTCGCAGCACTGGCGGGGGGTGCGACACGTGTGGTGCAGCATGACCTCAACCGCCAGTTCCTGAACCTCGCCAAAACATCCTATACGTTGAACGGCTTCCTGATCCGCAAACAGGATTTCATCGCGCTGGATTTCTTCCCACTGGTTGGCAAGTTCAAACGCGCCAATGAATCCTTTGATTGTGTGCTGATCGACCCCCCATTCTTTTCCACTACTTCAAAAGGCAAAGTAGACCAGGTCAATGAGAGCGCGCGGCTCATCAACAAGGTCCGCCCCCTGGTCAACGACGGTGGTCATCTGATCGCGATCAATAACGCCCTTTACGTCAGCGGCAAAGAGTACCTGCAAACCCTTGAGTCACTTTGTCAAGATGGATACCTGCAGATCAGGGAACTGATCCCGGTCCCGCAGGATTTCACCGCCTATTCTGAAACGCGCCTCGCTCAACCGGTCACCGACCCTGCGCCCTTCAACCACTCGACCAAGATCGCTGTCCTGGCAGTGAAGCGCAAAGCAGTAAAACCATAAATAAATGGGTTGTATAATTACAAAAGTCGAGGAGAAGATGATGACCCACCCACTCATTGATCAATTCCGCTTTACGCGCAGCGAATGGCTGCATGGGCTCGCAGGGATCTCTGAAGAAGATGGCGCCTGCCATTTCGGGCCGATGAACTGCATCAGTTGGACGGTGGGACATCTCGCCTGGCAGGAACAGCGCTACTGGCTGATCAGACCACAAAACATGGTGCTCTTCCCACAACTGAACGAGCTCTTCGCTTACGGCGCACCCATGAGTACACCCTCATTTCGAGAAATGCTTGAAATATGGCATACCGTGACGAAAGCCGCCGATCCCTTTCTCGATAGCCTGACGACAGAGACGCTGCAAAATGATCTGCTCCTCAATGGAGAGGCGGTGGGTCAAACGATCGGCTCGGCGCTCCGGCGGATTACCTATCACTACTGGTATCACACCGGCGAGATCCAGGCCATCCGCCAGATGCTTGGGCATAAAAACCTGCCGGAGTATGTGGGCGATATCGAAACAGAAGCACCTTATCGTCCGGAATGACCGAGCATGGAAATCACAAAGACTCTCCATGTGACAGATCGCAAAGACTGGCGCAAATGGCTCCGTGAGCATTACAAAACCGAAAAAGAAATCTGGCTGGTCTATGACAAGAAAGAGACGGGCAAGCCGCGCATCGCCTATAACGACGCGGTGGAGGAAGCGCTGTGCTTCGGCTGGATTGACAGCATCGTAAAAACCCTTAACAAAACACAAACTGCCCAAAGATTCTCCCCGCGCAAGCCCAAAAGTAAGTACTCTCCCGCCAACCTGGAAAGGCTTAGGACCCTGGTCAAAAAGCGAAAGGTAATTAAAGAAGTCCGTGAAACGCTGGGAGATCTGTCAGTCGAGGATTTTAAGGTACCCAAGGATATTCAGAAAGCAATTAAGGCAAACAAGGAGGCCTGGAAGAACTTCCGGAAGTTTTCTGAGGCCTACAAGCGGATTCGTATTGGGTTTATCGATGGAGCGAGAAACAGGCCCGCGGAATTCCAAAAACGCTTACGGTACTTCATCAAAATGACCGAGAAAAACAAGCAATATGGTTTTGGGGGAATAGAAAAGCACTTCTAACAAAACGTGCCGAGAGTTCGCTCGAGCAGTATTGTTCGCTCATCCGAACCCTGGCGGCTTCCTGTAACCTCCATCCACCCAGGTACCCTTGATTTTTTCTAAGTAACGTTGTAGTATAGTACTGGAAATAGGATAATTTTTATCTGGTTTTAGTCTGTAGAAATTCTCTCTGCACTTGTTGCTCCAGCACTTGCAACTTCATGAGTCAGAACCCATGCTGTAGAAGGCTAGAGGGTCGTGTTTGAGTGCCCGCAAGCTGATTCATGGGGAAAACGAATTTCAGTAAAGTAATCGACAAAATTTAAAGGTTTTTTCGGAGATGTGCATCGAAAAGGATTCCCCCTTTTGTTCTCTCGAGATGAAATACCGAAAACAAATATTGTGGACAGTTCAACGCGGGTCTACGAATGATTTTGCTAAGGTATAAAAATGGACAACCCCTTCCCTGTGAATGCACAATTGCCTAAAATCACTCCTCCTGATCTCGCTCCTGAGGAAAAGCAGGGATTACAGGATTATTGGAATGTATATGAGAGGCATCGTGCAGAGGTCACGGCTGAATTGCTGAAGATGGCAAGCCAGCATCCCGAGTTTAAATACATTCTACAAAATACGGCTGCACAACCGACTGCCGAACAGCAAGCCCGGAATCAGGAAATCCAGCGGAACGCAATTTTTGGCGATGATTGGGGACCCTATTTGAAAAACCTGCAAAGCCAGGGGATGCAATATGCCCAGACGGGGCTGAGCTTTCACGCCTGGTTTGAAATTGTTGGCGCACTTCGTAAATATATGACGCCTCATTTGCTGGAGGCATTCAGCGACTCTGCTAAGCGTTTACTGTCTGCCATTCATGGGATGGACGCCATGCTTGATCTGGCTCTAAGCGTGATCGGTGAGGCCTATCTCGAAACGAAGCAGCAATTGATCCGCCAGCAGGAGGAAACGGTACGTGAAGCGATCCAACAGAAGCAAAGCGAGAAGAGGTTTCGTGGACTCCTTGAAGCAGCCCCGGATGGCATGGTGATCGTTGACCAGGAGGGGACGATCGTCATGGTCAATGCCCAGACGGAAAAGATGTTCGGTTATGGGCGCGATGAACTTTTAGGCAAACACGTAGAGCTTTTAGTGCCTGCGCGCTTTAGAGATATCCATCCATTCCATCGCAAGCAATACATAATGACCCCACGCGTGCGCCCCATGGGTGCCGATCTCGATCTTTATGCTCTTCGTAAAGATGGGAACGAATTCCCGGTTGAGATCAGCCTGAGTCCCATGGAAAGCGACGAGGATCATCTGATCATCGCCGCAATCCGCGACATCACGGAACGCAAACGCGCGGAAGCACAATTCCGTGGCTTACTCGAGTCCGCTCCGGATGCAATGGTTGTGGTAGATCGACAGGGCGTGATTCAACTGGTCAACTCTCAAACAGAAAATTTATTCGGGTATGACCGCGCTGAAATCGTGGGCCAATCCGTTGACGTCCTGGTGCCGAAGCGCTTTCGCAAAAGACATGTTAAACATCGTGAGGGGTATTATGTCGAGCATCCGATACGCCCGATGGGGATCGGATTGGATTTGTTCGGCTTGCGCAAAAATGGCACCGAATTCCCGGTGGAGATCAGTCTCAGTCCGTTGGAAACAGAGGGTGGACTGCTGGTCAGTGCAGCCATCCGCGATGTGACCGAGCGCAAACGGATTGAGGCGGATGTCCAAAAACTAAATGAAGACCTAAAACAGCGCGCCGCCCAACTGGAAGCCGCCAATAAGGAACTTGAAGCGTTCAGTTATTCTGTTTCTCACGACCTGCGCGCGCCGCTGCGCAGTATCGATGGTTTCAGTCATGTCGTCTTGGAGGATTTTGGCGAGCAACTCCCTGCCGAAGCACGCAATTACCTCGACCGCGTGCGAGCCGCGGCGCAGCGTATGGCAGTTTTGATCGACGACCTGCTCAACCTCTCACGCGTCACACGGACGGCGATCCAGCCCAGGTTTATCAACTTGAGTAAGATGGCTGAAGAAATTACACAATCCCTGCAGGAAAGCCAGGCGGAGCGGCAGGTGACGTTTTCGATCAGCCCAGACTTGATGGTTGAGGCTGATCCGCATCTCATCCACATTGTGTTGGAAAACCTGTTGAGTAACGCCTGGAAATTCACAGCCAAACAAGCACAGGCAAGGGTCGAATTCGGGCAACTCAACCGTGCGAAGGAACGAACATTTTATGTGCGCGATAATGGCGTCGGATTTGATATGGCTTATTCCGATAAATTGTTTGGCGTTTTTCAGCGCCTGCATTCGATCACCGAATTTCCGGGCACCGGTGTAGGACTGGCAACCGTTCAAAGAATTATTTCGATCCACGGCGGACGTATATGGGCAGAAAGCGCCGAAGGAAAGGGAGCCACTTTTTATTTCACTCTGTAACGGAGAGAAGATATGGAACAAAAAATGATTCTGCTTGTGGAAGACAACCCGGACGACGAGGCGCTGACCCTGAGAGCACTCAAAAAGAATAATATCGGAAATGAAATCAAGGTGGTACGTGATGGGGCCGAAGCCCTGGAGTTTCTTTTCTGCACAGGTACCTATACCGAGCGTGACCCTCATGAGTTGCCGCAGGTCGTACTGCTGGACCTGAAACTGCCTAAGATAGATGGGTTGGAAGTGTTGCGCCGCGTGCGCGCCAACGATCATACCCATCTCCTCCCCGTTGTGATCCTCACTTCTTCCAAGGAAGAACAAGACCGTTTGAACGGCTACAGCCTGGGCGCGAATTCTTATGTGCAAAAACCGGTGGATTTCGATCAGTTTATTGGGGCTGTCCGCCAGCTGGGTTTGTACTGGCTGATCTTGAATGAGGCTCCGCCAAGATGACAGGGTAAATGGGACCTTACTTACGGATTCTACTCATCGAAGATTCCGAAGACGATGCCCGTTTGGTAATGCGCGAGATCCAGCGCAGTGGCTATGAAGTTGACTTTGAGCGGGTAGAGACAGCAGATACCATGCGAGCGGCCCTGACCCGCCAGGCATGGGACCTGATCATTTGCGATTTTTCTCTGCCGCATTTCAGCGCTCCCAAAGCGCTAGAGCTGCTCAAAGCAAGTGGGCTCGACATTCCATTTATTATCGTCTCCGGCACCATTGGGGAGGAAAGCGCAGTCAATGCCCTGAAGGCCGGGGCCCATGATTTCATTATTAAAGGAAATTATGCACGGCTGCTCCCGGCCATCCAGCGTGAATTGAAGGAAGCCGAAGTACGCCGCCAGCGCAGGGAGCGGGAACGCGAACTGGAGGCGATTGCCTCCGTCAGTTCGACTTTACGGGTGGCTAAAACGCTCGATGAAATGCTCACCTTATTGCTGGCTCAGGCCTTAACCCTCGTGGCAGGCGAGGCAGGTAGTATCTGGTTGTATGATTCAACCCGTGAAATCGTTGAATTGAAAATCCGGCAAAGTTGGGGTGATGAGTATACTGGTTCTGCTTTTAAAGTTGGCGAAGGTATTCCGGGCCTGGTTGTGAAGCTCGGTCAAGCGATCATCGCCCATGAATTTCGTAACGACCCGAACCTATCGGAAGAAAATCGTAATCAGATTCCGAAAGGCATCGGCGGAGCCTGTGTCCCACTGCATACGGATGAAAACGTGGTTGGCGTAATGTTTATCAACGTCACGTTACCGCGCGAACTAAGGACAGGCGAGATCCGCATCATCAATGCCCTGGCAGAGATTGGGGGGAATTCCATACATCGTATGTATTTGCATGAACAAACTGTCAAGCAGCTGGAGCGGCTGAATGCGCTGCGTTCGATCGATCTTGCCATCAGCAATATTCTTGACCTGCAGGTTACGCTCAAGATAGTGATCAATGAAGTGATCGAGCAGCTCGAAGTAGATGCTGCTTCCGTTTTACTGATCCAACCTGATAGCAACCGGTTGGAATATGTTGCCGGGCAGGGTTTTTACACGCGCAGTATTGAATCAACCAGCGTACGTGTCGGCGAGGGCAACGCCGGCAGAGCAGTCATGCAGAGACGCATCGTCGAGGTGCCGGATTTGACCCGTATGGATGGGAAATTTATGCGTGCGCAGCTGCTCGCCGATGAAGGGTTTGTGTCCTATTACGCCGTTCCGCTGATCACCAAGGGAGAAGTAAAGGGCGTCCTGGAAATCTTCCATCGCTCTCCACTAAATCCCGACCCGGAATGGCTGGATTTTCTTGAAACCCTGGGCGGTCAGACTGCGATCGCCATCGAGAATTCGGTATTATTTCTGGATCTACAACGCTCTAATTTTGAACTGGCCATGGCATATGAGGCCACGATCGAAGGCTGGTCACGCGCTCTTGATCTGCGTGATAAAGAGACCGAAGGCCATACTCAACGCGTCACCCACCTGACACTGAAGCTGGCACGTAGAATGGGATTGAGTGACGAACGCCTGGTTTTGATTAAGCGCGGCGCCCTCCTGCATGACATCGGGAAAATGGGCATACCTGATTACATCCTTCATAAACCCGAAGAACTCACTGAAGAAGAACAGCAGCTCATGAGACAGCACCCTCAACTGGCTTATGACATGCTTGAACCCATCGCGTATCTGAGAGACGCCCTGGATATTCCCTACTGCCACCACGAGAAATGGGATGGCACGGGCTACCCACGCGGATTATCAGGCACACAAATTCCGCTGGAAGCGCGTCTCTTTACCATTGTGGATGTTTGGGATGCAATCACGACCGATCGTCCCTATCGCCAGGGTTGGCCGAGGCAGAAAGCATTGGAATATATCCATGAGCAGAGCGGAAAGTACTTCGATCCGCATTTAGTTGAAATATTCTTACAAGAAGTCGGGGATGAAGCGATCTGATCCAACACTAAAACAACTGCCCCTGTTCGTAATTTTCGCGATCCACTTCATTCCAGGGCAAAGGCGGGAGAGCGACCTGTCTCTCCACCTGTCCATAGATCTTCCGGGCTAACCATGGCGCGACCAGATTATTGGGGGAGTGACAAAACATATAAACGTCCGCGCCCTCTTGTAATTGCGGGACAAAATACTCTGCCCACTGCCTGAGATATGGATGATTTACCTCGAGCTCCGGGTGACCGATATACCGGACGAAAATAAAATCGGATGTGCGCTTCGGAATGACCGGGACATCTGGTTTGCGCTCCCGAGCCTCGAGTAAACTCTGATAAACGGATCCAGCCAGGATCTTATCCCCCTCTAAATCCCGGATGGGGCGCGTGTCGATGGTCACACGTGCCATGTTATGCTCTGAGAGCAACTGGTTAAGAGAATCATCGTGCGGCGCATCGAACCAATCCAGGTGACGCACTTCGACGGCGAGCCGCACCTCTGGCGGCCAAATGGCCAGAAAAGCCCGCAGGTCGCCGAGCAGTTTTGGGGAATACCGAGGGGGGAGTTGCAGGAACATCGGTCCGAGCCGCGTACCAAGCTGGCTCATAATATTAATGAATTCACGTGCTCGTTCGACGTTTTCCATTAACTTGCCTGCATGGCTAATGGCTTTCGGAACCTTCGGACAAAAGCGGAAGGTCGGCGGCATTTCTTCTATCCAACCCTCTAAAGTCTTTTGGGCGGGCACCGCGTAAAAAGTAGTATTGCCCTCGACCGTCGTTAATCGCCGGGTGTACTCCCGCAAGAACTCACCTGGCTTCGTACCTTCGGGATAAAAGTTACCAACCCAACCCTTGAACGACCAAATGGGACAACCGATATAGAAATTCATATCTTTAAGATCTTCCCTCAGCTATAGTATACAAAGATTAAATATCAGAATATGAAAAGACCGTTAGAAAGGTCAGGAGTGTAGAATGGAATTTGGAATGAGTTGCGCTAGAGATTCTCAAGACTCCCCAAAGTGATCAGGTTGATCGACAGGTCTCAGATTGAGAAAGGGTCAAGCTGAGCGCCTGACCCTTCTTATCAAACTGTGTTCGACCCGATCCTGAGAAAGTTACGGTATGGTGCCAGACGCAGTCACTACATCTTCCTGATTGATGACGGTCGGTGCGAACTCAAAACCATAGAACCAGACTACGGTCTGCTTGTTATTTGTATCAGTCCAGAATGCATGGAAGACATTGTCTGAACCGACAGCCAGGCCGGTGTAATCACCGATGAAGCCACCGCCAAATCCATTGCGCGTGTTGATCGGGTGCGTACTGACCTTTTGTTCCGTCGAAGAGCCAAGCCTGGTTACATAGTAGTCCAGACGGGCATTATGAATGTAATTGCCCAACGTGTCACAGGCAATCCGGCCGACTGGAGGTACGGGACCGCTGGCACAGGTCTGCCAGGGTGAGACCACATCCGCGCCATAAGCCGACATGTAGACATCACCGGAGGGCGAAACAGCCACGCCTGGCCACTGCGTATCCACACGGCGTGGAGTTGCTGGCGCATTCAACGTGCTACTATCTGGTTGAGTTACCGGATAGCCATCAGGCGTTTGCGTTGATGCGTCGAGTGCTGGGAAGATCGGCGCAGGTGCGCTCCAGGACGCCGCACCATCTGTTGACTTGCTATAGACCGTAACAGCATGGCAACCATTATTTGTGCGTGTGGGACACAGGCTGCCGCTACTATCGCTGAGAAGGGTCGTCCACGCCACGTATAGGTCGCCGTTCGGCGCAGCATCGCCGGCCGGGAAACTGTCATTGCGGAAGGCAGCGTTAGCCAGCGGGATAACATCTTGCAGATCGGCCACTTTCACGGGCTTGCTGAAGGTGGCGCCGCCATCGGTTGATTTCACGACGTAGGTACTATCCAGTGTGGATAAGCGAGTGGCTCCCTCAAAGACCACGTAGACCGTTCCATCGTAACCGACGATGGGTCGCGAGCCCTGATCATAGAGGGCGTTGCCCGAGATGTTTTTTGGAGTCGTGAAGGTGGCGCCTCCATCAGTGGAGTAAGCGAAGAAAATTGGCGCCTGAACAAAGGAACCATTTTTTGCATTGAAGATGTAGCGCGTCCAGCTAACGTAAACGCGATCCTTGAATGGGCTGGAGGTGTGCCAGTCAGACGCGATCCATTCCTTATCATTAAGAATTGAAGGGGAGGTTGTTTGGTTAATAAAGGTCGGCGGTCCCCAGGTGAGGTTCCCGCTGCCGTCGAAGGTGCCTTTGTTCACGGCAACTGTATTCGGCGCGGAGGTGCGATTGAATCCGAGCCCTGCATAATAGACATTCCCCTGGCTATCGAAGGCTAACGCCGGATCGCCGCCGGCATCATACTGGCCGCCTGACAAACGCGTCACGCCGGGGACCAGTGTGCCGAGATGATCCGGATCGCTGCTGGTGCAGCACCAGGTCTGGCCGCCGTCATTGGAGAAGTAAGTACCGGAGTAACCATCGCCCAAACCGCTGCAGGGTGTGCCATTGACATCACATACCCATGTGCGGGTTACATAATCGTTGGCTCCAGCCACAACCCGGTCCGGGTTATTAGGATCGACGGCAATCGCAGTTTCATTTTGCGGTGCGCCGGCAGTATCCTGGTTGACGGTGATTGCAGGAGGTGCAACTGTATTACCATCCAATGGACTTGATAAAACAAAACTGGGGGTGATGGGCGCACTCGGCGCCAGGTTCGGTTCCCCTTCCTCAGCCTCTGCCTCAATCAAAGCCGAGAAGCGGGTCTGCAGACCAGCCGTCCCATTGAGTGAAGCTACCTTACCGGCCAGTGTAGTGATGTCATATTGTACTTTAGCAGCTTCGCCTGGTTGTACGGCTACTGCCGCGAGCAACATAAGTATCATGAACGTTGTAAACAACATACGAGCTTTCATTTCATCTCCTCAAGACTAAAGATATTACGCAATTAGTTGATCTCATATGTACTTTCAAAGTTCACTTTGATCGCCAATATCACCTCCTTATCTACGAGAATTTTGGGAACTCAAATAGTATAGCAAGAGCTACTGAGCCGTGCCTGAAATTTACATGAGAGAAGGTTACACCCGTGAGCTCAGAATCTTCTGGATCCGTTGGGCGTGATGTAAAATATTTTGGATCATTCGAGATAACCGCCGGCAGGACGGTAGAACCACAGATCAACCTAAGAGTGAGGAAGATGCCGGGCACTTCCACCCGCTTGTGAGCTGGGCCCGGCAAACGATGTTGATCTATTGCCAAAGGAGGAATCACATGCAATCGAATCTGCGCACGGCCGTCGTTGAGTCCATGCGCCGCAGGGTGGTCCCGGTTGAATTCCGCGCAATCCGTACAGGCGAACGAATCTATTTCTTTCTGAAGTGATGGCCTGGTGGGAGCGTAGCTAATCCGTATACTTTTCGTCATGTTTATCGTATCCAAATCTTAATATGTTTTCAGCCTCATTTAATGGATGGGGTGAATAATTGCTCACCACATAAAGAATTTTGCGTAGCTTCCCTCACTTCGTTAGGCGATTTGTAAGTTTACACTCTAATTTCTCACTAATCATACTAATAAAAGTGAAAGCCCAAAAACCCCATTAACACGGTAACATGGGGAGAATTTAAATTGCGTCCGTGAACGGACATCGAGGCACCATGAAACAATCAGTAACCCAAATCTTAGACTTTTTCAAAAAACATAAATACGGAAAAATGACCCTGGCCCTTCTGCTGGTTGGGATCATTGTCTCAGGCGTTTTACTTTTTAGATCAAAGCCGGTTGAAAAACCCATTCCACTCAGTGAAGTGGCGGCTGCCATTTCAGCGGGGCAAGTGGTCAGAATAGAAGACTCGCCAGAGAACGGTGTTTTAACAATCTACTATCAAGACAAGTCGCACAGCACAACACGGCGCGATACAACCGCTCCTTTCCTGGAACAAATGAAATATCTGGGAGTGAGCGAAAGTCAGATGGCGAAATTAGAGTATGAACTTGTAGAGAACAAAACCGTGAGCGGCGATAGAGTTGTCAATGTTCTGGTAAGTGTAGCCATGATCGGCTTGTTGGGTTTCGCCATGATCCGGCTCAACGGCGGCGCCATGGCAGGGATCCGCAAGAAATACACGGAAGGTGATATTCCCAACACCACCTTTAAGGATGTCGCCGGGATAGATGAAAGCCGCGAAGAACTTATTGATATTGTTACGTTTCTGAAGAATCGAGACATGTATCAGCGTATGGGAGCACGCATGCCGCGTGGTGTACTCCTGGTGGGCGATCCGGGAACGGGGAAAACCTTATTAGCAAAGGCAATTGCCGGGGAAGCTGGTGTCCCTTTCTTTACCACTTCCGGTTCTGAGTTTGTGGAAGTATTCGTTGGTGTCGGCGCGAGCCGCGTCCGCTCACTGTTCAAGAAGGCGCGCTCCAAAGCTCCATGTATTGTCTTCATCGATGAGATCGATGCTGCTGGACGCAAACGTAACGCCGGCGGCGGAGGCGGTGAAATGGAGCAGGATCAAACCCTCAATCAGTTGCTCGTTGAGATGGATGGATTTGCGGGGGCTGAGGGAGTTGTCGTGCTGGGCGCCACCAACCGTGTGGATGTTCTCGATCCGGCTCTGACGCGACCCGGTCGCTTTGACCGCCATGTCAATGTTCCCCGCCCCGATATAAAGGGACGCTTATCCATTCTTGAAGTGCATGTCAAGGATCGCCGTATTGCACCGGAAGTGAACCTGATGGATATTGCCAAGTCCACTCCCGGGTTGGTCGGTGCTGATTTAGCTAACATTGTCAATGAAGCTGCCATCCTGGCAGTACGTGGCGGACACGAAGCCATCACCGTTCAGGATTTCCAGGAAGCAGTAGAGAAAAACCTGACAGGTGGTGTGCAGCAGAAGGGGCGGGTGATGAAAGAAGATGAGCGCCGCACGATTGCTTA
>DATGYJ010000405.1:0-4684 GCA_035298105.1 Anaerolineales bacterium
CTTGCCTTCGATGTTCGGATGGAGGTTTTTCAATATGCGGGCTGTCAGTTTGTCCAACTCGATCTCGACCCAGCGCACGATCGAGCGTACGCGCTCAGGGGCAGCGCTCTGAAAATGACCGATGCCCGCTGACGGATCCAGGACCCGGAGCACAGAGAATTTGCCAGCGCCCATGCGAAGTAAACCTGCCCAGATCCCGCGAATGATGGGGAGCGATGTGTAATGGGCGTTGAGTGTGCTGGCCCGGAGGGCTGCAAACTCTTCGTTGGTGACCGCTTCTACAACATCCGAATAGCGAGCTGACAGAACTGAGGAGTCTCCATAACCCACGTAATGCGAGATCAGTTCCTGCTCGTCAGGGGTTGCGAAGCGTCCCTCTTTCTCGATCTCTTTGACCAGCTCGATCACTGCAAGGTTTGTGTCAGCCTTGCGTTTTGCAGATCCCAGAAATAGATTGACGTCAGAGGGAAAGTAAAATGTGGTTGGTGCGTCAACCACTGTTACTTCCATTGTTGTAGTTGGTTCGATAGCATTCATAGTGTCGATAGACCTCCAGGTAGGAAATCAAAAACCGCCCTCAAGTGAGAGCGGCTTCTGTTTTCCTGGTGAAAATGGCTGGCGATTGTTGACGTTTTCTCAGGTAACCGTCAAGCGAGTTGTGGATGCGAGCAAGACCCAGCTCGTCCGGTCGCATCTTGAATCGTTTTGCGTACAGGCGCTTGCGGTAGATCTTGATTGTTGTCTTTTGGACCTTTGCACTGCCATAGGTGTTTAAGTGCTTTTCCAGTTTCCCCGCAGCTTCTTCGATGCTGGCGGCAAAGTTTCGGTCGCGGAATGATTCGCGCTCGGTCGTTCGCTTACGACCTTTATAGCGCACCGTGTAGACGGTGTAGAACTTTACGAACATGGAGCCGTCTCGAATTTCGATGTGGACTTTTCTTCCGTCTGTCAGCTCCAATACCGCTCGCGCGGCGAGTCCTTTTGGTATTGCCATGGCGCTCCTTCAGGCTACAGCCGTTTCGACTTCTTCCCAGCGACCGTTATCGCTTGGGGTAATTGCGTAAGATGGAATTTCGCCGAGGTCCACCAACCAGAGATTGGTACCGATCTCAGCGAGAATTTCTTGGACCTGAAGCTCGCGCCCATCCAGCAGCTGCACTGCGGCGCCGCTATCGGGGATGAAGTTCGAACCGTAGGCTGTAGGTTTGATTTGTGGGCGCCATTGGCTGGCTGCGTTTAGTAGTGCCCCTTTGGAGTGGTGGATCATGGACAGCTCTTGCAGATAGCGTTGACGTTCTTCAGGTTTCCCCACCAAGAGAGTCACATAAATCTGCGAAATCTCGTCCGGAGAAACTTCCTGCACCACATCCTGGAAGTTCTTTCCAAAGTTCTCTCGGTACCATTTCTCGATGCCGCCAAACATAAACATGGGCATGACCTGTTTTCCGTTCCGCCAGAGTGAATAAAATCCACCGCCCAGTAGTGTAGCCACCACAGATGCAGCGGCGAAGCTCGAAGCTTCGAAGGTGTAGGGTTTTTCAGGGGTGTTAATTTGATAGAGCATGTTCGCTAATAACCATCCTTTCCATGTCGGTGATTTCAATGGCGAATGCTTCGCGGAAGTCATCTCCTCCGTGATAAGCATTCTCGATGTTGGTGAGATTGGGATTGCATATCGGGCAAAAGCGGGAGGCATGTTTTTGGTTTTTGAGCCATCTTTCAAAACCTTGCCCATCCACTTTCCAAGTCCGCACGACCATCCACGGAATGCCGAGTTGATTGATTGCCCGTATTAGCTTTGCGCCGGTCCCTTCCCGGTGAGCGGCAATGCGGAAGTCGAGGCATTTGCTGAAACCGATGTAATGGCCGGCATGATGGAGTTTGAATTTGAAGTGGATGAGATAGACGTACATTTGCATGGTCACCTCCAAACAAAAGAAGGGCTGCCCGGATGAGCAGCCCTTCTTGTCTTGCTGAGCGTGTTTATTGGCTTATTGTTGGATTAGATATATCCCGCGATATGAGCGAGTACACCGGCAGACACTAAGATCGCAAAAACAATGCCGGCGCGTTTGAGCCAATAGAGAAGCACTTTCTTGGGATCATAGAATTTTCTGAGGTCAGCATTTCCAGGTGTTGGGGGCATCGTTGTCTCCTTGAACTTATTTGATGAATAGATTTTGAGTTAGCGATTACATTCAGGTTCCTAGCGTTCTTTTTCTAGCTTTTTCGGCTGAAAGGTTGTAGGTCCCAATTAACTCTTTTCTACTTTTATACAGTCTGAACTAAGGGGGTGGGGGTCGTACCGACGCGCGCTATCACAAGTGCTATCATGCTATCACTCGTGATATCACCACTTTTTATGCCAATCCGATGACTTCTTCTGCGGTTTCTGGGAGATCTTCTTCGAACAGCGGTTCCTCGCCATCTTCCTCGTCGAGCATGGCCTGTTCCATATCTTCCTGATCGTCATACTCCTCGGCGCCTTCGACTGAGACAAACTCTATATTCTTTAGGTAGTCGGTGAGGATTCGGGGCGAGTTGTACACGAAGGTCGTACCCGAGTCGATGCTGACGTAGGCGCAGTGGTGCTGCAGATCCTTCGTTACCAGCAGTTTCATGAGCATCGCGGCCGCTGTGGAGGCTATGGCGTGATTGATACTCAAACCCTGCTCATCCACCAAGGCAATGTCGGCGCAGGACATTCCGGAATAGTCCACTTCTTCTTTCTGAGGTTTTTCTTCCTCCTGCAGGATCCCAGGGAACTGCACGCTGGGCAACGGCGTCCACGTGGTCATGGATGGGAACCGTAAGGGAGATGGCTCGCGTGGAGCTAAACCCCTGCCAATCGACACCTGTCCTGCGGTTTTGATATTGCCGGTGTCCAACCACCAACCATAGTTTTCTGAGCAAGCCTTGGCAACCTCCTGCCGCGCCTTGTTGTTGTCAACGCAGGTGAGGAAGACCGGCATACTGTTATCGCCATACCGCGCGCCGAGACTATTACGATACATGCTGTCCCGTGAGAAGGGGGCATTGACGGCGATGATTTCAATGCCCCAGGCAAGTCCAAAGCGCCGGGCCAGCGTTTCCGCTTTATTGATCTCGATCTCTGCTTCGCAGAAGTTTTGCCGGAAGATGTTTTTCTCCTCAACCGTATCGTGGTCCCAGAAGACCAGCCTGACGCCGAGGTGATGCACGTCCTGGAGAAGCTTCGTGATACGTGCCAGGTGGGGAGCAAGCCAGGAGCCGCTGCCGCCGCATCCGATCAGGTGGATGGTAATGTCCTTGACCACCGGAAGCAGTATCGACCGGGCATACAGAGCGTCTTTATTCAACGTGGGCAGTTTCATCAAAGAGGTCGATTTCGATGACATCTTCTTCTGCGATGATTTTTTCTTCGATGCTTGTTTCCTCATAATCCAAATCTCCTTTTCCATAGTAGGCATCCCAAATTTCTTCGGGCAGTTCAAATATCATGGATGCTGGAATGTTCCAGTAGTTGCCATACACACCCACGCGCACACAGATTTCGGGTTTGCTGTTTACTTTCCCGATCACTGCAAAGATCCTGAAGCCCTGCTCGTCTTTGTTGTCGGTGCGGCTGAAGAACGGGTCCATCAGGGCGTGACTGTGCAAGTCGATCAGTGCCTTGATACCAAGCGGGTCGTTTTTATCTGCAGGGAACACACTGGCAGGGCGGCAGATCTGCAATGGAGCATCCAAGTTCCATATCTGTCGTTCGTGGTCGAAGTTGAACCAGAACAGGATTTCGTTTGGTAGGTTTTCCTTCGATGCCTGCAAGATGTGGTGCATCAAGCTCGCAGGTATACAAGGCATATTTACAAACGGCTCGAGCGGCGGTAGCCCGGCGATAGTTGCTCTCGAGACGGGGATCAATACTTCCAGATCTTCCCGCTTTGCGTACAGGAAAACGCCATTTCCCCCCATGATGTAAGCGTACAGGCAATCCGGAATGGGGGGCAGTTTGCCATCATCCTGCACGATCAGGTGCTGAACAAGTTTGAACATATCAGTCCGCCCCATATTTCAAGAGACGGTCGATGCAAAGATCCACCGATACCATGTCGGCTTTACCAAGTTCTTTGTATGGGAACGTGGCGGCTCCTTCTTGAGATAACTGGCGAAGCAGATCAAGAACGTTTTGCGGGAAGCTCTTGCACTTCTTACTGGCGATGTGCTCATTGAACGGTGTCCCAAAGAACATTTGCCAAACGCGGGCGATGTTATTGGCGTTTACCTTTGGGGGCTTGTGGCTACCCCAGCAGATGCGCCCGTTGTCATAGACATTCGGGAATGGTGCCCTAAAGACCGGGAGTTTCTTGTCGAACTTCTTGTTAGGAAGCGCCCACAGATAGTACCGAGAGCCCCAGCCCATAAACAGAGTCGCCGGAATGGGCACTCTCAGCTTTTCGCTTTTATCGGTCACAATATCGATCATCTGCGCGCGCGCTGTGTACACCACCCATTCACCGCGCGCATTGCTTCCAGCTCGCAGAACGCCCGTGGGCAACCAGCCCGTATCCTGCTGGTGACCTTCTTTGAAAGCGAGGAAGGCGGCTTCATTCGTGATGAGCTTGCTCTGGATCTTGTCATCCTGTTGCCAGGTGAACATCAACTCTCGCGTTTTCAAGAAGCTGATGCTTGCCACAGCTTCGGGACC
>DATGYJ010000406.1:0-6241 GCA_035298105.1 Anaerolineales bacterium
CCGCCACTTGCTGCCCTGCAGATCCAGGGCGAGCGCCGGGCGCGGCTGCCGGGCGCTTAGGAATGGGGCCAGTCGCTCCAGCCACGACCAAAGCTGATCCAACTCCAGATGCGAGGTGTTCAAGCGGAAGGCTGTTGCCCCCGCTGCCAGCATTGCCCCCCACATCCCCTCGAGATCGCTGGCAGGACCTAAGGTTGCAATAATTTCGTAATTTCTCATCAGGAAGTTTTCCATTTCAAACGGCTTATTTTAACGTGAATAATGGATAACCATCGTATATCATGCTGAGGGGCATCGCGCTGAACGACACTCCCCGGCACTCCCTACTAAGGAACAAAGGGTTAGAACCTCTTTTGCCACGGATTTCGCGGATGAACACAGATTTTTTTGACGCGTTTCGTGAAATTCGTGTAATCCGTGACTACAGTATTCCTTTTGAGTTTTTCATCGTATCCGCTGGTGGTACGAAAAAACCCCACTCTTCTTTAGTGGGATTTACGTTTGTACTCAACTTTTCACTTGGATGAAGGTCTTGGCTTTCAGCCAAGATTCAGGATAGGCATGAGCGCCACTAAACCTATTCAAAGATCCTATCGGCAAACCTTTCAATCACCCTGGCGAGTTGGTCGGGATCCAGGACATGGCACGCGTGGCCCTGCCGGCTCAAGGTAATGCGTTCGACCATGGGTAGCACAGCCGCGACTGCGGCAACCATTTCCTTGTTGGAGCTGGGGCTCCGCTCTCCGCAGACCATCGCGACGGGCAGGCTCAACTTGGAGTAGGCCTCCAGGCGCAAGCCCAGTCGTTCCATGGCTTCCAGGTCATCGATCTGGCACGGAATGAGCTTGCGATAGGCTGGGACCAGGGCGGTGAGCGCACCGGCGGGGTTCGCAAGAATACTCGGCCAACCAGCGGTAATCTGCGTAAAGATCCCGATGGCTGCGCCAGGCTTTCCCGACACGAGCGCCTGCCGTGCGCGTCTCAATCCCTCGCCCACCTCGCCGTCACGCTTGATCCAGTCTCCCGATAGGTGAAGACCGCCAGTGCTATTGATCACGGATGCCGGCTCGTAGATCATCGCCCCGGCGAACAATGACTGCGCTGCGACCAGGGTCTCGAGGGCAACAGGCCCGCCCGATGAGTGACCGAAGAGGAAGACGGGTGTCCCAACCGCCTTTACGATTGCAAGTACGTGCTCGACCTCCTCCGCGACCGTACATGGTGAACCGTGGTCGGGGTCGCTCTTGAGATCCAGTCTGTATTGACGTCGATGGAGCCGTATGACCCGGTATCGCCTCGCAAGTCTGGCAGCGACCTGAGCGTAGCTCTTGCCGGTGTCCATTCCGGGGTGAAGGATAAGAATAACTCGTCCCTGCCCCTCAACCTCTGCGCGAACGCTTGTACCGTCTGCGGCTGAGGCGATCAACAAGTTGTTTTCACCTGCGCTACCTTTGCGAGTGTCCATCGGAACTGTCTCCTTATCAGTGATAAGTTATAACTGATGATATACTACCTTATCGCTGATAAGGTGTCAAGCATGAGCAAAACCACTATGAAGGAAGAAAATCGACCGCCGATAGACAGATCAAAGGTAGTCCAGGCAGCCTTGGAGCTCCTCAAAAGGGTCGGACTCGATGGTCTGACGACCCGACAACTCGCAGCCGAGCTGGGAGTGAAGTCGCCCGCGCTTTACTGGCACTTCCACAACAAACAGGAACTATTGGATGCAATGGCTGACGTACTCATTCGGGAAGCCGGTATGGGCCCCCCGCGTCCCGGTGAGACCTGGCAGCAGTGGCTAGCGCGTCGCGTGCGCACCTATCGAACATCCCTCCTCGCCTACCCGGATAGTGCCCGGATCATTACCGCAGCACTGCAGCTAAGCCCTGCCACCCTTCGTGCATTCAATGAGGAGCTTCAAGCCATGGTGGCTCTTGGATTCAATCCCGTTCAAGCCCTCCGCACGATCACCGCGCTGACCAATTATGCCAACGGCTTCATTCTTCAGGAGCAGAGCTCGCGGCAGCCCGCGTCAAACGGGCAGGTTACAGATGCCTCTATCGCAGAGCTCTTAAGCGGAGGAGATACAGCTCCACTCCTGGTCGCGTTTGCCGAAGGCGGGAGCCCCTACAGCGAAGAGTCTTTTGAGTATGGGCTGCAAGCTCTGATCGATGGATCCGCCGCCGCATTGAATCGCCGCGTCTCGAAAAGGACTTGATCAGCCGCTCCAGCCACGCCCAAAGCTGACCCAACTCCAGATGTGAGGTATTCAAGCGGAAGGCCGTGGCTCCTGCTGCCAGCATTGCCCCCCACATCCTCTCAAGATCGCTGGCAGGACCTACCGCTTGTCTCCTTAATAACCAAACTTTTAGAATGGTTTTCCGGGCTAAAATTCAAATCTCAAGTTTAGTTAATTACGCGGCACTATGTAAGGTTGCAATAATTTCGTAACTTGTCATCAGGAAATTTGTCCATTTCAAACGGCTTAAATGAAACCATCGCGCTGAGCGGAGGAGCCGAGTGCCCTTCGAGGCTCCGGAGACGAAATGCAGATAACCAAAATGCGTAGAGTTCAGCGCACAATACCCTTACATGTATAGTTTGTATAGCAAACCACATGCCAGTGTCATCTGCGCTCGCTGGAACGATCACCTTCTCGTCCGCAGGGCATCTGACGTCCGTTTCGGTCAGCGTGAGGAATAAGCTTATTTCTTAAAACATTCCGGCAGCCACTTAATCGTAATAATACTGGTAGCAGGGAAACTCCTCCCCACTCGGCGTTTGGACCTTCATCGGCAAATCAGCATCGATGATCTTATAAGCGTCCAATTCCTTGTCCACTTGTCTAAATGCTCTGTCCGCATTCCAGCGCGCGAAGTGAAAAGATTGCCACGGATAGACACTCTTATCCTGCTTATGCTCGTATTGTTTGCAGGTCAGCGCCGCGCCAACCTTCTCCTTCACAGAAGCAGGCAGGGCTTTGGAATGAAATGCACTGACCAGTGGTGGGATCGCATCATCCGAGAGGTCCAAAAAGTATTGAGCATCCAGGTCAGCGCGCCCTTTGGCAAAGGTCTGATCGGTCGTGCTGCGAATTTCACGTTGAATATTTTGCCTCACAATGAAGGCATCCACATTCAACAGGCTCAGGGAAATAGCAAATCCAAGCGCAGCCAAAACCATCGCCAACGCAACCCGACGCTCACTGTGCAGCACCTCGAGAACAACAACTGCCACAAGCAGTAATCCCAGCCAGATCATGAAGACATGGGTATAGGTGCGCAGGCGCGAGAAACCATAGGCCGCCTCATACAACCTCAGTCGTTGAAAGGCTGCAATCAACATTACAATGACCAACCCGACCAGCCCCACCCCCAGGAACGAAAATGTACGTCTCTGGTTTTCCGTTTCACGGCGGGTAATGGTACCCAGCCCAAGCAGCAGGAGCAGGCTGAAAAATGCCACCGCGACGAGTTCACCGAATCCCTTACGCGCGTATTCAGAATAGGTATAGCCTTCGATGCTGATATTCGCCTGCCCGCCAAAGAAATATTGGAATTGAATGACCACAAAGGCAATAAAAAGGATCACCAGGCTGCCAAGCACAATGGTTGATTCAGTAAAACCCAGAAAAGGCTTGACCCAGGTCTTCTCCACTACCTTTTCATCGGACTTTTGCGCGGCATGCAGGAATGCTCCTGCGAGCGCGTATGCAATCACCAGGATCAGCACCATCCTGAAAATATATTCGGGCAGATGATCGATTTTGAATAGACCAATAAAATCTCCGAGTCGTTTCGCAAAGATGGGATCAGCCGAGGAAAGCAGGGAGCCGAAGATGGCGATGACCGGCAAGGCAATGACAATGCCGCGTACCACGGGCCAGATCTGGGCTGTACGCTTCTCGCTCAGGGATGGCTGTTCCGAAGGGAGTGGCCGATTCTCTGAGGCAAATCCAATGGGACGCGCGATCATGCTGCCAAATAGATTCATATACCCGAGGAAGTAGTCGAGCAGGCTGTAACGAAGCCACTCGCCGCTGAGATAGGTAACTGCAACAACGCCCATGAGGAACAGGGCCATCACAATGGAAAGAAACACCGTGATCGGCTCGAGGCGGATCATGGCCATCGCGGCAAAAAAGGCGATGGGGAGCAGGAGCCAGCCCGATTGCGGCGCGAGGCGCAGCCCATCCACCCGCAGAAGCAGGATCCCCGTCAAAAGGCAAAGAGTCGCAAAGACAGCAAAATTGACGCCCAGTGGCTTTTTCCAAAACAGGAAATCGAATGCCCAGCCCAGCACAATGACGATGATCCAAAAGCGGTTGGGATTGGTTTTCATACAGGCCTCCATGAAAGATTTATTGAAGAATAGTCCGGTTGCTCTTGCGGAGACTCTCAAAAGGTATCACAATTTTTCGAACTTTGGCGATGATTACAGTTTTATTAGATTTGAAATCCGCCTATTGACATCCGAAATGAAATATGACATACTTCTGGTATTCCTCGGGGGCAAACAAATTGAACCGCAATCCTATAGAAAGGAGGAGGTGATGTCTCAAATGGATAGTAGTAACAAACCCAGCGCTGTGGCATCCCTCCTCAAGTAAGAAGGAAGCCACAGCGCGCCACGGATGCCACTCTTATGAGTGGCATCCTGGTTTAACTCCACCCCAGGCCTCCCAAAATCCCAAATCAAGCTAGCCACCTGACAGTTTGTTCCAAAAGCTTTCCGTTGGTCGAGTAGGCGGCGCTCTCCCGCCGTATCGAGACCAAAAATAACCTGAAAGTGAAAGATTACATGAAATGTGTGGTCTCGACAGCTGTACTCCCTGGCACCGCCCGCCACTGCGAAGCGTCCCCGACACTTGTACCTGACGCAAGTGCAGGTGAGCGTAGCGGAGTGGGAGGGCAGGTGTGCGCCAGATGCAAGTGTACGCCCCTCTAGGAACATTCGGGGCTACCCGACCATCGGCGGTTGTTAAAACCCGAAACTGTCAGGTGACTAGAAATCAAGCTTATATTGTTACAGGCATGATTATTTTGGGGAGGGGTCACTCATCTCCAAAAGAAATACCCATACCCCGCGCCGTTATGACAGCGTCGTCATGAATGTCTACACGCTTGGGAACAGCAATTGCCTCTTCCAGGGAACAATCCACGATCTTTCCTCCGTGCAGCGAAACCATGCGATCAAACTTCCCCTGCGCCGCCAGGCGCACCGCCGCGGCTCCATAACGGGTCGCCAGCCAGCGGTCAAACGGAGTCGGCGTGCCCCCGCGCTGCAAATGACCTAATACCGTGACGCGTGTTTCAAAACCATGCTGTTCAACATGCGCTCCCACTGCCTGGCCAATTCCACCCAGGCGTGGCACGTAGATTTCATCTCCCGTACGGGAAAAAACTTGCTTTGCGCCGGCCAGCTTGGCCCCTTCTGAAACTGCAATAATGCTGAAGAGATAGCCGCGTTCCACACGCTGGCGCACCTTCGCAATCACCGCCTCGAACTTGAACGGAATTTCAGGGATCAGGATGACATCCGCTCCACCTGCCACGCCGGCATGTAAAGCGATAAAGCCGGCATCGCGCCCCATCAGTTCCAGGACCATTACACGATGATGGGCTTCGGCTGTGGTATGCAATTTATCGATGGCTTCCGTAGCAGTCGTGACGGCAGTATCAAAACCAAAGGTCGTTTCGGTACCCCCAATGTCGTTGTCAATCGTTTTAGGCACGCCAATGACCGGCGCACCTTTTTGAAATAATTCATGAGCAATATGAAGAGTACCATCGCCCCCCAATACGAGCAGAGCATCCATTTTGAGCCGCTGGATGCCTTTGACAATTTCATCGGAAACATCAATCGTGACTTCCTTGCCATCTCGGGTGACTTTGCGGGCATACGGGTTGCCCCGGTTCGCAGTGCCCAGGATGGTGCCGCCGCGCGGCAGCAGACCGCGGACCTCTTCAATGCCCAGGGGAACAGCTCCCTGAGCCTCTATGAATCCGTCATAGCCGTCACGGATACCTATCACTTCACAACCGTACTCATAGATAGCGGTTTTCACCGCGGCCCGGATCACTGCGTTCAGTCCAGGTGCATCGCCTCCGCCCGTGAGGATTCCCAGTCTCTTCATTGTAGCCTCCTTGCAAAAGTAATCATACCGCATTCCTGCCGGCGTTCTTGCACTCAACCGTATATGACCATATAATGAGTGCCATGGAAAAAACATCTACACAAC
>DATGYJ010000407.1:0-8810 GCA_035298105.1 Anaerolineales bacterium
GCAAATTAAGTAATGACGGCCGACCATTTTCTGAATGATCCGAAACAATGCCAGTTCGGGCGTAGTTAAAAAATGCTCGCGCAAACGATACGGTAATCGTCCGTCTTGTTCCTGGACAAAGATTGAATTACGGTCTGACACGGTATTCCCTTTATCCATTATAGAGCAAAGATTCCAATGTGACAACACTCTGGAAACCATTGCTCTGAATCACAGCCTCCAAAGCCAGAACATGCAGAATTACCGGTGATTGTTCATGAGACGGATGCGCCGCAAAAACAGGATTTGATCACCGCTCTGGAAAGTTCGAGCAGTAATAAAACAGTATGGAATTCAGGATTTCTGCACTGATTCACGGATCAGTTCCAGGACTTTCGGCTTAAGCACGCGGTTACAAGCCAAAGCCTCGCCGGGGCATGTCCCTCTTCGCCATTCCACGACCTGAAGGAGCCTCCTGCCTCTTGAAAGATAGGCACAAAGGGAGCTGCAGCCCAAATGCTAAGAGTAGGAACTAAGCGTGAGGCGACCCGCCCGATAGGCAAGTTGCCGTGCGAAGATGAGATAAGTCCGGAGATTCATCTCGTTATGAAACCCTGTGAAGGTTTAGATCCTTTCGGACATGAAGTGATTTGGCAGAAACAAGCAACCAGGGTAAAAAATTGGCGAATTTCAGCATTTGATTGTACAATACTTGCGCCAACTGCAATTTCGTCGTCTTGATGACTGAAGAACAAAGTCAAATCGGAGGATACCATGTCGATTGTTAATGCAAAAGAAATTATGGTTGAAGCGCTAAAAGGCGGATATGCCGTCGGTGCGTTCAACATCACAGATCTGCTTCAATTCGAAGCGGTGATCGATGCCGCGGTTGAGAAGAAAGCGCCTGTGATCGTTCAAACTTCTGTGAAACCATCTCAATTCCTGGGCGCCCATGTGATGGTTGCCATCTATCGCGCCCTGGCTGAGTCGGCGCCTGTGCCTGTGTGTCTGCACCTGGATCACTGCACCGACGTTGACTACTGCAAGAAATGCGCCGATGCGGGGTACACAAACATCATGATCGACGCATCCAAGAAACCCTTTGAGGAGAATATTCGCCAGACCAAGGAAGTTGTGGATTATTGCCACAGCGTCGGCAATATCTCGGTCGAAGGCGAACTGGGAACCGTGAGCGGCGTGGAAGACCAAATCAAGGTGGCAGAAGATGAAGCGCAGTTGGCAAATCCACAGCAATCCGTGGAATTTGTTGAATGCACCGGGCTGGATATCTTCGCTCCTGCGATCGGTACGGCCCACGGCGTGTACAAGACGAAGAACCCGAAGATCGATTTCGAGCGGCTGGCCACGATCAACAAGATGCTCAATGGCAATGGGATCAAGACCCCGGTCGTTGTCCACGGTGGGACCGGCTTACCCGAAGACTATATCAAGAAGCTGCTCGCGGCTGGGGGTGCAAAGTTCAACGTATCGACCGAGTTGAAACATACCCTCATCGATGCGAAATATGAATACATCAGCGCTCATCGCGATGAATATGACCCTGGCAAGATCGATAAGTTTGCCCGAGATGCGACCCGCAAGGCGGTCATGCACTGGATGGATATGCTCGAATCATCAGGTAAGGCTTAAATATGAAAAGCATCGAAGAGTACTATGTTCCATGGGTCAAGGGCATTCCGATGTACGTTTCGAATCATATCGAAAAAGCCTGGAGGGATCCATCTCTGCACCGCATGATGTCCAATGAGAATCCGCTTCCGCCTTCGGACAAGGTTTTGGAGGCGATGTACAAATATGCGAAGATGGCGAATCGCTATCCCGATCAGGGCCTGGTGGTCCGCAGCAAGATCGCCCAGATCAACAACGTCGACGGTCCGGGCAACGTCATGATCGGCAATGGTTCCAGCGAAGTATTTGACAATATCTTCCGCATGTTCATTGAGGCCGGAGATGAAGTCATTCAGCATACACCCTGTTTTGCCATCTATAGTCTGCGCGGAACTCTGCTGGGTGCCAAGATGGTTTCTGTGCCCATGGTCTATAGAGATCACCTGATGTACTTCGATCCCGATGCGATCTTAAATGCCATCACGGATAAAACCAAGATCATTGCGATCGCCAATCCGAACAACCCAACCGGCAACTTCATGGCTGCGGAGCATTTCGTCAGGATTGCTGAGACAGGGATCCCTTTCGTGATCGACGAAGCCTACGTGGAATATGCGGGGCTGGGTATGTCCCAGGTGCAGTTGATCAGGAAATACAAGAATGTGTTGATCACGCGGACACTTTCAAAAGCTTATGGTCTGGCAGGGATGCGCTTTGGATATACAATTGCAGCCAAAGAGGTCATCGACCAGATCGCCGGTTCGCTCCTCCCCTGGAACGTGGGCACGATACCCATGTGGGCAGCGCTTGCAGCGTTCGAAGATCAGGAAGGTCTCGCCGAACGCGTCCGGTTCAACAATGCAGCGGTGGATTTCATCACCGAGTCCCTGAGCGTCATTCCCGGCTTTGTCGTCTTCCCATCCAAGGCGAATTACATCCTCTTCGATTGTGGTGGGACCGGCAAAACGGGCAAAGAAGTGCTCGCTTATGCGGAAACCAAGGGAATCATCCTACGCGGCGAGAGTAAGAAGTACGGCAGTGATGGTTGGTTCCGCGTGACGGTCGGTTCAAAGGAAGAAAACCAACTCTTCGTAGATACCGTGCTCGAGTTCTTTGGGATGAAGAAGTAGAAAGATACAAAAGTATGCAGGTAGACAAGCATGTGTGTGCCTGGATACCTGTTTATCTAAACAGAGGCAACCATGTCAAAAATAAAAGCAGCGTTCTTTGACCAGGATGGGGTGATCATTGATACGGAACGGGATGGTCACCGCGTGTCGTTCAATATGACCTTCAGAGAATTTGGCTTCACCGATGAATGGGACGTGGATTATTATCACGAACTGCTCCAGATCGCAGGCGGCAAGGAACGCATGAAACACCATTGGAAGACCAAAGGGTTTTCCAGGCCTTTGACGGAAGAGGAGATCGATAACCTCGTCAAGGAAATGCATAAACGCAAGACTGCGCTGTTCGTGGAATTGATCGAGACCGGCAAACTTCCGTTGCGACCCGGTATTCACCGCTTCATGCAGGAACTCATGGAGGCAGGGATCAAGATCGGTGTATGTACCACATCCAATGAACAGGCCGCCAAAGCGATCACGGGCAAGATTCTTTCCGATATTAACTTTGAGATCGTGCTGGCAGGCGATGTAGTTAAGAACAAAAAGCCCGATCCTGAAATCTATAACCTCGCTCTGACAAAACTTGGGCTGCAACCGGAAGAATGTTTCGTGGTGGAGGACTCAAAGAATGGGGTGAAGGCAGCCAAGGCCGCCTGCATGAAGACCATTGTGACGACCAATGGCTACACGGAAAAGGAAGATGTGGAGGCAGGCGATGTGATTGTCTCCTGCCTTGGTGATCCAGATGGCGAGAAAGCCACGCTTCGCAAGGGCGACCTCGCAGACTTCGACGGTGTGGTTCACGCCAGGCAATTGGTGGAGTTATTCGAGCAATAAAGTTTGTCAGGTCGAGCACCAATCATTGCCAAGGACGCGGAGCAAAACATCCGCGTCCTTTTTACATTTCATCAAAAGGGGAATTCAGACCCGGAACGGCTTGAGCCCGAAAGAATTATCAGACAACTCAAGTCGATCAGATTAACAGATCATCCAACATCTTCTTCTCTTCCTCTTCCGTCTTCACTTCCCCATCCAGCCAGGCAGCCCGGAGACGGCGAAGAATTTCAGTATATTTGGGCCCAGGTGGAATATCCCGTTTTTTCAAGTCATGACCCGTGGTTTTTGGCCTGACATGCCACCATTCAGAAAGATATTTTGTCAAAATATTCCTTATCTCTTTATCCGGCACTGCACTGGAAACGACTTCCAGTGCTTTCGGCGAATAGCCCTCTAACAACTCTACAGCCTGACTTGGCTTCAGACCGACAATAGCAGCCAGGTTCGCGTTGATCAGGGCGGCGGACCGCAACATTTTTAGCAAGTCGGCAGTGAAGTGCAGGCGCTTATTGAGGAATTCGATCTCCTGGTCGGTGAGATCCATCAGCCACAAAAGCCAGCGTGAGTTTCGGTTTTTCAGGGCTGGGTCATCCGATTTTAAGGTCGCTAGATTGGATTGACTGAAGTTTGCAAGCGCAGGATGGATGGGAGCGAGCAAGTCCAACTCATCGAGCCGTAACAACATAGCAGCAGCATTTGGCTCTTCCAGGATCAGATCTAGTTCATGTCGAATTCGTTGCGGGGAGAGCTTATCAATGAAGCCACGCGCCTCGGGGATGAGAGCTAGTGTATCCTCCGCAATCCTGAAACCATAACGCGCCTCATAGCGAACTGCGCGATACAGGCGGGTAGGGTCGTCAAGAAAGGAGCGCGGGTGCAATACACGGACGATTCCTTTGTGTAAATCATCCATATCATTGAGGTCATCCCGTAATTCACCGAAGTGAGCACCATCCAGCCGAATTGCCAGTGCATTGATAGTGAAGTCGCGGCGGCGCAAATCGTCGATGATCGTTCCCAATTTGACGGTGGGCAATGCCGCCGGATGTTTATAGGTTTCGGAGCGGGCGGAGACCAGGTCTAGAGTGTCATGGGTTTCCATGTCAGATTTTAGGCTCCCGGGCAGGAACCATTTTGCTGTGCCGAATTTCGTGTGGGCTGTCACTGCGCCGCCATGCCTGGAGGCGAGCGAACGTGCCAATTTGATCGCATCTCCCTCTATGGTAAGGTCAAAGTCATTTAAATGGCCGCCCAGGATGAGGTCTCGTACAGCACCACCAACGATATAAAGCGGCAGATTGTTCCGAGTCGCTTCATCCGCCACGAGATGAAGCAGACTTAGCCGCGCAGCGCTCAGAGATTTTTCAAGCAACTTCGAATAATTTTGTTCCACGTTGGTATTGTAGCAGAGAAAATCGTGCCCCGCTCAAAGCACGCGGGACTGTAGTATAATGCCTTTACTATGCTGAACCCGCTGCCGTCCCCGCTCATGCACAAGCCTGCCTGGTCTGGATAAGGTTCAGTTCATCACGCCACGAACGGCTCCCAGACACTGGTGAGCCGTTTTTTTATTACTCTCACGCCCATCCTTGTTCCCCGCTTCGTCTACAGGACAGGAGAACACTGTCCCTCCGCAGGGCAGCGCGAGGAGGAGAAGAATGGAGAAGTGAGATGAGGAAAAGATGGATATCAAGCAGCTCACTGAAGAGATGAACGGTTTCGTCCGCTCGAAAGGCTGGTATGCAGAGGGCAGCAAACGCCCGCAAACACCCCGCAATCTCGCCATCTCGCTGGCGCTGGAGGCAGCCGAGATACTGGAACACTTCCAATGGCGTGATGAGCTGAGAGAAAAGGAAGAACTGGCAAGCGAGCTCGCCGACGTGGCATTATACTTATTGGAATTGGCTTCAGTGACAGATATCGATCTGGAAAAGGCAATTTTGAACAAACTCGAAATCAATAAGACACGCGAATGGGATCAAGAATGAAAGTTAGCGTATTTGGCGGTTCACGACCCAAAGAAGGCGAGGCGGCCTATACCGAGGCAATGGCACTCGGCAAGCTGTTAGCCCAACACGGACATACCGTACTGACGGGCGCTTACATCGGCACGATGGAAGCTGTCTCACGCGGCGCGCATGAAGCCGGCGGGCATGTGATCGGTGTCACGTGTGAAGACATTGAAGCGTGGCGTCCCATCAAGGCCAACGTCTGGGTGAAGGAAGAAATCAGAAAGAAAACGCTAATGGAACGGCTGCATGCGCTTATTCATGAATCTGACGCAGCGCTCGCCCTCCCCGGAGGACCAGGTACGCTGACAGAAATATCACTGATGTGGAATTTGATGATCGTGGAGTCGCTGCACCGGAGGCCGCTCATACTGATTGGAGATGGCTGGCAGTCCGTCTTCGATCAGTTCTTCCAGGGGCTAAATGCCTATGTACCCGCGCATCAACGTGAGATCTTAAGCTTTGCGAGGGATGTGCAAACTGCCGTGAAGATGTTAGAGAGCAGAGACTAGAGTATAAGCACTCTCATGACTTCACTCATCCCTAATAACGAATCATCTAATCTCTGGAGTAAAAATGGCTGAAGATAAATTACCAACCCGTGCAGACGATTTCGCGGAATGGTACAACCAACTGGTTATCAGAGCAGATCTGGCAGATTACGCGCCTGTACGAGGCTGCATGGTAGTGAAGCCCTATGGCTGGGCGTTGTGGGAAAACGTCACGGCCTGGCTGGATGCAGAATTCAAGAAAACCGGTCACGTCAACGCAGCGTTCCCAACCTTGATTCCTTTGTCGTTCTTTGAAAAAGAAAAGGAACATGTCGAAGGTTTTTCGCCTCAACTTGCAGTCGTCACACACGGCGGCGGCGAGAAACTGGAAGAGCCTTTGGTAGTACGCCCTACATCCGAAACGATTATTGGGTATATGTATTCCAAATGGATCAAGTCCTGGCGTGACCTGCCTGTCTTGATTGTGCAATGGGGTTCAGTACTTCGCTGGGAGATCCGCACAAAGCTCTTTCTGCGCACAGCCGAGTTCTATTGGCATGAAGGCCATACTGCCCATACCACGGCAGAAGAAGCCAAAGAGGAAATGTACCGCATTCTCGATATCTATGAACAGTTCTCTTTCTCTGAAGCCGCAATTCCCGTCTTCAAAGGGCCCAAGAGCGAATCCGAGCGGTTCCCTGGCGCTCAAATCACAACCTCCATCGAGGCCATGATGCAGGATAAGCGCGCCTTACAAGCTGGTACATCCCATTACTTTGGGCAGAATTTTGCAAAGGCATTCGATATCAAGTATCTGGACCAGAGTAATACGCTGCAGTTCTGCGAAACGACTTCATGGGCAATCTCATCACGCATGATTGGCGCAATCATCATGGTTCATGGAGATGACCAGGGCCTTGTGCTGCCCCCCCGCCTCGCCCCTATTCAGGCGGTCATTGTTCCCATTTACAAGAACGATGCTGAGCGAGGCAAAGTAATGGAAGTTGCAGACCGTCTCTTCAAGGAGCTCAAGGATGCAAACATCCGCGTAAAAATGGATGACCGCGACAACGTCAGTTCCGGATTCAAATTCAACGATTGGGAATTGCGCGGCGTCCCTCTGCGTGTGGAGATTGGGCCCAGGGATGTCGAAAAGGGATCGGTCGCACTGGCTCGCCGCGATCAACCTGGCAAGGCAGGCAAATCGTTCGTCTCACAGACGGGTGTGGCCGCGACCGTGAACGGGCTCCTTACCGAGATACAGGCCGCCCTTCTGAAACGCGCGACTGAATTTCGCGACGCCAATATCCACGAACCTAAAGATTATGAAGACCTGAAGCGCATTGTGGCAGATGGATGGGCGTTCGCCTACTGGTGTGAATCATTGGAATGCGAAGCGAAAGTCAAAGAGGATACAAAAGCCACCACTCGCAACATTCCCTCGGATCAACCCGACCAGGAAGGTACTTGCATTGTCTGCGGTAGACCTTCCAAGCGAAAAGTGTATTTCGCAAGAACGTACTGAAAAGTATCATGTACTTCAGTGTCAGGCGTCAGGTTTGAAAGCCAAAACGCCTGACGCTTGACATGGCGCCTCGCACCAAGTCAGGCTCGCAGTCGAATTCGTTCGATTGCATAAACAATCATAGGCACGTGAGATGAAAAACCATCTTGAAGCTTATCGTCAGAGCCGCGAAGCTTTACTGACCAGAATCGTCGCAGAGTTGTCAAGCGACGAACGCTTTCTCGCGGCCTGGTTGACCGGAAGTTATGGCAGAGAAGATGAGGATGAAGTCAGTGATCTGGATTTGAGTTTAGTGGTAGCACATTCTTATAGCAAATCATTTTGCTCGAGGCAAGAACAAGTCAGCGACCAGACTACCAGAGAACGACTTGCCCTATTCTGCAAATTTGGTGAGCCTGCCCTTATACATGAAAACAACAATAACGCCCCAGAGGACGGAATATTCACCTTTGTTTTGTACTCAGACTCTGCACTGATGATAGATTGGACGATCATTCCTCAAATGCATGCCGCGCGTCCATTTCAATCACGCCTATTGTTTGACAAGGCAAACATTCCCTTTTCTTCTCCACCCGAACCGGAAGATTTGGCAGAAAGCAAAAAATCGGTTGCAGAGATATGGGCGTTTTTCTGGATGATGACAGCAGTCACTGTAAAATACATGATCCGCAAAGACGGCGTTTTCGCAACACACGGGCTCGAGAACTTACATGGAATTGTGCAAGAGATAGAAAGACGGATTCATCGAGAGCCCTGGAAATACAGGCGCGGCTCACTCAGTCAAGTTCAACCAACCCGCGAAAAGCAGATACAATCGATTCGTAGACTTTACAAAAGAATGCAGGAACTCAGGCCCAAAGTCATGGAATTTATTGAATATGAACCTGCCATGCCATGGCAGGAAATCGAAGTTTTGCTTTCGTTGGCAGCCGAAGATAATGCCCGCAATTGATTTGGCCCGCCTCAAGAAGCAAACCGCATACCTGGCCGACGTCTTTGCTGAGCCGGCGGTTTTTTTGCGTGAGCTGCGCGATGTACTGGAGTTCTACGTCAACCGCAGTCTACGAAGCCAAAGTGTGGCTCCCTCATCAGTCCTTCCAACCTACCGGACGCCGATCGTTGTTCTTCGGCAAATCGAAAAAGAGCTTGGTCCCGTGGCAGAACAACAACCCATGCAAGCCCTTGAGCTGGCAGATGCGCTCTGGGATGAGGG
>DATGYJ010000408.1:0-2937 GCA_035298105.1 Anaerolineales bacterium
GATCTCGGCCGCCATGGGCGCCGTCTTGATCAACCCGGCCCTGGGGAATAAATTGATCTCGAACGAAATCCTGACCAGGAATGCAACGAATACCCCTTTGCCCATCATCATCCTGGCTGATCTGGCGGCCGGTACGCTGTGTGGTCTGTGGAACGGAATCCTGGTTTCCAGAGCCAGAATCCAGCCGATGGTCGCTACGCTGATCCTGATGGTTGCGGGTCGTGGAATTGCCCAGCTCATTACCAATGGGCAGATCATGACGATTTATTACACCCCGTATTTCTGGTTTGGAAACGGATATATCCTGGGTCTGCCAGTTTCTATTTATATCGTGGCACTGGTATTCGTCCTGGCCTGGCTATTGATCCGCAAGACCGCTATCGGTATGTTCATTGAGTCGGTTGGGATCAATGCCAAATCAACGTACTATAGCGGTATCAACGAACAAAACGTCAAACTATTAGCTTACACCTTCTGCGGATTTTGTGGTGCGATCGCCGGGCTGATCCTCAGTTCCTATGTCCACAGCGCGGATGGAAACAATAATGGCCTGAACTATGAGTTGGACGCCATCCTGGCGGTCGTCATGGGCGGGACCTTAATGACGGGGGGCCGGTTCTCCCTGTTTGCCAGCTTGATCGGCGCAGTCACGATTTGGACTTTCACTGTCACCGTCTATGCGTTGGGTGTACCGGCCAATGCCCTACTAGCCGCGAAAGCAGTGTTGGTCCTGGTGGTCATTCTGCTCTACTCAGATTACACCCGCCGGTTCATAAATCGACTATCTGAGCGCAAAGGTTCTCTCAAGCCAGTGACCAGCGAAAAAGAAACGCACGTTTCATAAATTGGCTACCTGAGCGAAGAGGTTCTCAGCATGATACAACGAATCAAACCCTTCCTTTTGCGATACGGTCCTTTACTCACTACCTTTGCGATCTTCGTCGTGGCTTTCTTTATAGGTGGCCGGTTGTATCCTGCTATGCAAAAGCCACAGGTATTTTTCAACCTGTTCATCAACGATAGCAGCCTATTGCTGGTTTCGCTCGGGATGACGCTGGTCATCCTGACCGGTGGGATCGATCTTTCGGTGGGAGGGATGATTGCTCTGACCAGCACGGCTTCCGCCGCATTGCTGCGAAGTGGCGTGAGCCCCTATGTGGTGCTTCCCCTGATGATCGTGATGGGGATTGCATTCGGGCTTCTCCAGGGTTGGATTATTCAGGTTCTCAAAGTCCAGCCGTTCATTGCCACCCTCATGGGACTGTTCTTTGCACGCGGTATGGCCTACATTATCAGCCTGACTTCGGTGACCATTACGGATGCGGTGTACAAGAAGATGGCGCTGACGCCGCTCTATATTCCATTCCTGGAAAAGGTGTATGTCTACCCCACAACTTTGGTAGGTCCCATCATGGTGCTGGTAGCAGTTTATCTAAGCTTTTTCACACGCTTTGGCCGTACGATCTATGCCATGGGCAATAACGAACAATCCGCACTGCTGATGGGTCTGTCGGTCCCACGTACAAAAATCTTGGTCTACGCGTTCAGCGGTTTTTGTTCAGCCCTGGCAGGGATCGTCTTCAGTACGTCATTGCTGGCAGGCTATGGACAGTTTGCAACTGGCATGGAACTGGATGCCATTGCCGCAGTGGTGATGGGGGGGACTTCGTTGAGTGGCGGGATCGGCAATGTGATGGGGACGTTGTTTGGCGTCCTGATCCACGGCACGATCGTGTCCATTCTCCAGTTCAATGGCACGCTGAGTTCATGGTGGACTCGCATTGGCGTTGGTGTTCTCACTCTTATTTTCATCGGAATACAAAGCCTTTTCTATCTGAAGAAAAAACCATCTTCGTAAAGAATGGTTGAGCTGCGATGTCACTTTTTGACGGCAAGCCCTAGACTAAATTACCATCTGAGATGAGGTATCATTCGAATGAAATCTGTCCGTCTGCATGCCGTTGGAGACTTGCTAATTCACGATGAAAGGGAGAAATTACTCCGCGTGAAGGTGGTCGGGATTGGTTCTGCTCTGCACTGGTTGTCGGAAGCAGGAATTGGTGAGGCGCAATTAAAGCGCCCACTCGTACTGGGCCATGAATTCCCTAGATAGAGGATGGACAGCGTGTGGCCATTGACTCTGCACTCCCTGTGGGCACTGTGAATTATGTGAGCATGGTCATCCCAATTTATGTGAGAATATGGCCTTTGTAGAGCGCGGTGTAAGATGGCGTGGCATGAAAACCGCCTCTTTCCTAAAAAACGGGTTTGAAATAACGACTTCAAATCATAGGAGATTAACATGAATCGAAACGATACCCAAAAAGCAATTGAGAGCGGAAAGACTGCTCTTGGCATCGAGTTCGGCTCGACTCGCATCAAGGCGGTGCTGATCGGCGAGGATCATATGCCAATCGCCTCGGGAAGCCATGATTGGGAAAACCGATATGAAAACGGCATCTGGACGTATAGTCTCGAAGATGTTTGGACCGGCTTGCAGGAAAGCTATCGGAGGCTCAGCAACGAAGTATCTGAGAAGTACGATACCCCTCTCAAGACCATTGGTGCCATCGGCTTCAGCGGCATGATGCACGGCTACCTGGCGTTCGATAAGGATGGAAACCTGCTCGCCCCGTTTCGTACATGGCGAAACACCATAACAGGACAAGCAGCAGAGAAACTTACTGATCTGTTTCAATTCAATATCCCCCAGCGCTGGAGTATTGCACACCTCTATCAGGCAATCTTGAACAAGGAATCTCACATAAGCGAAATCAGCCATCTGACGACGCTGGCAGGCTATGTCCATTGGAAACTGACGGGACAGAAGGTGTTGGGTGTTGGCGAAGCCTCTGGCATGTTCCCGATCGACAGCAAGACCAACGACTACGATGAATGCAAGATCGAGCCGTTCAATGAACGACTCAAAGCGGAAAA
>DATGYJ010000409.1:0-2736 GCA_035298105.1 Anaerolineales bacterium
GTAATCCCAAGTATCCATTCTAGACGAGCCGCACTTGTGGTACCGGCATATCTCCCCCACATGTTCTCCAATTCATTGTCCGTAAATAAATTTACCAAAGCGGTCGCGCCGTTAGTACTATTTTCTTCAAGAATCTCAGTAAATCTTTGGAAAGCGCAAAATGATAGATATGGATGTATGCAATTGGGATTTAGTCCAGATGGGTCTGAAAGATTAATCGGATTTGCATACGCATACAACCAGGCATTATAAGATGTCGGTCGGTTATAATCGCCCTGCCAAGTATCTTTGGTGGTAAAGCGCCCAGTCAGGGGGTCATAAAGCCGGGAGCGCAAGTAAATTAACTTAATGTAACTGTCCGTATATTCATTGGTGTATCCATAAGCAGATTGGGAAGAGCCATACGAGCTAGTCACGACGCCATAGGGATCATACGCGCGGGCATATGTGATCGTCCCATTGGCATTTGTCAATTGTCGCACAGACCCCAGGGCATCTCCCAGGAAGTATTCTGCGCCGCTGTTGACCTGCGCGATGCGGTCTACCCCATAAATGTAGCTGTTCGTGCCATCGCTCAAAGCTTGGGTGAGACCCGTGTTGTAGTCCATCGTAAAGGTAGTTGTTTGCCCATCAACTGTTTCCTGCAAACGATCTCCCAACCCATTATAGCTGTAGCTAACCGGGAACTGCTGACCGCTCACCGCTACAAGCCTGTTCGCAGCATCATAAGTATACGTCTTCACTCCATCGCTGCGCAGGTTTCCATTGGCATCCCAATCATAGGTCACCCCGTTGACGCTGGTCATCCGCTGGTGGGCAGCATCATAGCCATAGCTGACCGTGGATGACAGACCACCCATCGTGCTGTCCTGGGTAAGCCGATTCCCTACCGCATCATAGGTATAGGTATCACCCGTCGAATACTCTGCGCCGGTCAGGCGGTTCAGCAGATCGTAGTCATAGGTAATCGTCACCGGACCAGACGGAATTTGCAGGGTGACCGTAGCCGTGGCAGTGTTCGAGGTGACATTCTGGACACCTGCGGAGGCGGTGGCCGTCGCGGTATCCGTCACAGAACCGGCCGTCACATCTGCCGGAGTGGTGGTGTAGGAGCCGGCACAGGTGGTGCTGGCGCCCACTCCCAACGGACTCTGCGCTGCGGAACAATCGACAGACGAGACTTTATCGTCCGAGACCCCATAGGGTCCAGTCAGTGCGACAGTGCCGGTGTTCGTGAGGGTGTAGGTATAAGTAATGGTTTGCCCGGCACTCGTAAATGAAGTCGGGTTAGCGGTGATCTGCAAATCCAGTTGTCCGGGCAAGGTATATTCGATGTGCAGATACGGCGCGCCCGCCAGAGCATCTTCCTCATAGGATTTCGCCACCCGCTTGCCGGTGCCGGTGAGGATGATAGCCATGGCATTGCCCGCTGTCCAGCCAGAACGGTTGACGACCTCCTGAATCACGGTTGCCAGGTCAGGAGTGCGCTGATCGGGTCCTGCCTGATCGACGGTGTTCCACGCCGCCGGCGTCCAGGTAGCTGAGGCGCTCGTGCGGGGCCGCCCGGAAATGTTGTTGGAAGTGGCGGCAAAGGTGGCAGCATTGTCGCTGGCTTCCGCTTGAATTGTCAGGCTCGTGGCTTCCGAAGTCGTTTCATCCACAGCAAACTGTAGAGACGCATTGACAATCGTTGCTCCCTGCGGAACACTCACTCCTGTGAACCGTACGCCAACCGTTTGGTTGTTCGAATCGCGCACCAGTTCAAGATCGGAGCTCGTGAGGCTCACACTGCCGGAGGCGGATTGTTCAGCATCATCACTGCCAGCTGCAACAGCCAGGTCCAGATGATTAGTGGTCTGTTCCGGAGCCGCGCCCAACGGGGTGACCCTGGCAATGAAGACATCCCGCTTGTTGGTCTCGGTATTGATCACATCGTAGGCACCCGGCGTAGTCGGGAAGTTGGTGGAATAGGTTTCGCCGACGAGATAGACATTGTTGTCCGCGTCCAGTGTGATGCCATTCGCGATGTCGTCCTGGTCGCCGCCCAGGAAGGTGCTATAGGCAAAAGCCTGTCCGTTTGGCTCAAGCACGCTCAGGAAGGCATCTGCACAGGGGGGCGCCGCGCAGCTGTCTGGGCCTTTGGTGGATTGGATTGCGTTATAGACAGGAAAATCGCTCGAACGAGTGTAGCCGGTTACATAAGCGCGGCCATAGGCATCCACAGCAATTCCATGGCCTTCATCATTCTGGCTGCCGCCCAGATAAGTGCTATACACCAGTTCATTCGTCGCAATCTTCAGTTTGGTCACGAACGCTTCATAACAGGAGGAAGCACCGCACGTGCCGGAATGGGATACATATTGCAATGGATCGCGTAGAGGGAAACGGCCTGAATATGTACGTCCGGTAAGATACAAATTGCCATCCGAATCCCTGGCAATGGCATACCCGATATCTGTGACAGTTGTACCAAAATAGGTGCTATATAACAAGGAGGCATCGCCGCTGAGGGAGGGGTCAATCTGTGCGACGATCACATCATAGGCGCCTTTTCTCGCAGCTTGCAGGGCACTGCGAGTCGGATAATCATCAGAAGAGCTGCGCCCCACCAGGTAAAGTTTTCCGCCGGAATCAAGGGTCATCCCAAATACCTGATCAATGACAGTGCCGCCCAAATAGGTGCTGTACAAGATGGCATTCGTTCCCATGAGATCCGGATCAATCCTGGTGACCGTC
>DATGYJ010000410.1:0-8972 GCA_035298105.1 Anaerolineales bacterium
GTTGCCTGTGCCACCCCAATTGCCCCAAGCGGTTTGGATCAATCCGCCCACACCTGCCCTGGCGGGCGGTGCCCGGGATGTCACTGCCAAGAGTGACTAAATTCTGAAATTCCGTGTCTCAAATCATTGACACATTCCGGAAAAGGGAAAAGAATGAAAACAAAAAAAGAAGGGATACATCCTATGAATCCGGATAAATTGGCAGATCTGTTGAAAGATGAATATATCATGCTGCAAACACTCTACGAGGATATGGATAGCAAAGGATTAACCATTAAGAATTGGGCGATTACTGTCGCCCTGGCTATCATCGGGACTAGTATTTTGAGAGATAATAAGAATTTATTGTGGTTGGCTTTTGCAGCTTCTTTCGTATTCTGGTATTTAGAAGCATATTGGCGAGGGCTATCTCATTTCTTCGCTGTGCGAATACAAAATATTGAGGCGGCATTACGAAATGGGACTTGGGAAAAAGAAATTCCCCTCCAGGTTTACTCGACCTGGTCAAAAGAGTATGATAAGAAAGGGGATCGCACCTTCAGATATATGATTAAACGAGCATCGGTTCTGCCTCATGCAGTGCTACCGGTATTCATTGTGACACTTTATCTCCTATGGTGAAAATCGATATCGTCCATTTTCGATAAGGCGTGTAAGGAAGAATTGTGATTATTCTGTCATTTCGAGACAAGGTTCTCTTGTTAATACAATCCCCTGTTGCAAGAGGAGACATCGTCCCCTTTGGGGATTGCTTCCTTTCAGGACTGCCGCTTTGCGGCGTACGCAATTGCAACGTGCGCTCGCGATGACATGCAAACGGCGCGGTTGGCGTCACTGCCCCTTCCGCTTTGTTTCGGGGATGCTTCGGGATTTGAGTCGTTGCTGGCGGAGAGTTTTATGTGATGAATGAAAGGCTAAATCACTATGGCGACAAAAAGAGAGAATCAACGAGAGGCTTTACTGGCCGAATTGGAGGTACACAAAACTGAATACAACACCCTACGCCAGGAAATCTTACAACTGAAGGATGCCGAAAAGCAATATCTAAACTTGTGCCTCGTGGCAATCGGTGCGGGTCTTGGTTTGTCGTCCTATATTGCGAAAGAAGATTTGTTCATTATTCTTTTGCTGTTTCCTTTTGTTTTTCACATTCTGTTGTGGGAAATGTTGAATGCATGGAGAGGCAGAAACTGGCTATACAGATATCTGTTGGAAGTATTAATTCCGCGAGCGAATTACATTGTTAATGAGCTCAGAAACAATGAAGAACAAATTCAGGTACTTAGATGGACAGGCTATATTTCCACCAAAAATTTCTTGACACTGGATGAGCGCGTATTGGTATTCTTGTCGCCAAGCAGCCATGTTATCCCGGTACTTGCTGTGGGTGTATTAGTTATTGCTTTTCTACTGGTCTCAGATTCATACGGTCATATACTTAGTGAGACTGAAGTAGCACTGATTTTCGTAAATCTTGGTATGTTGATCTTTGCGGCTATACAAATCATTTTCAATAATCGGAGTGATGCACGGAAAGCAAAAATCGCCAATGCAAAATAGAAGGTTTCTAATCATGACTTCTGGATATCTTGGGCGAAACAAGTTTACAAGCATAGTAGTACGAGTCGAGTCCCTGCGGCAGTTACAGTCCCAAACACAAGAGGAATTGGACGTGTTGTTGCCATCCCACAGGGATGCTGCGCAATCCGTGCTGCGACCACAGGGAGGGGCGTTTAGGGGAATGAAGGAAAAACAGAGCAAAAATACAAAATGGTTCGACCTTAGCGGTTACCAGTTTTCAAAAATATGTCTCTGACTCGGGAAATGTCAGGAAATTTGTTACAATACTCCCATGTCAGATTTGAAAACGAAACCTACCAGCCAAAGCGTCAAAGAATTTTTAAACAAAGTGGAACCAGAAGAAAAACGGCGTGATAGCTTTGCCCTTCTTGAAATGTTTGAAAAGATTACCGGAGAAAAACCAGTTATGTGGGGCACAAGCATTGTAGGGTTTGGAAAGTATCATTACAAATCAGAAAGAAGCAGACAAGAGGGAGACTGGATGTTAGTAGGATTTTCACCAAGAAAGCAAAACTTAACCTTGTATATTATGCATGGGAACAACGACAACCCGGCGTTTGAAAAACTGGGAAAACATAAGACAAGTGGTGGAATGGGTGGCTGTTTGTATATCAATAAGCTTGCTGATGTAGACCAGACGGTACTTGGTAAACTAATTGAAAAATCGTATCGTTATATGAAAGAGACCAACAAATGAAAGGAACAAAAGACCAGCCTTGGGTTCTCAAAACGCCCCCGGGAACATCAGAATACATCATGTATACTGATGAGTCCTCAGATCCCCCATCGATTGTTTGTGTAGTTGGTAAAACGGAACTAAGATATGATCTGCGTGCGATAAATGATTTACACGAAATGCTTAAAAAGCGTGGCGACTGGGTGGAGCTTGGAAGTGCAGATGAACAAAAAGAAGCTAAAGAAGGCACTGTCGAGGCCTGGGCCCGTTCAGGCAAAAATCCTTTAGGCGGCTGGTATGGATTAAAAAAGGGACTTCGGGGTAGGTTTGGTATGTATATGCCTCCTCTACTTGAAGCATTAGGTTTGGCAGAATTAGAACATAACCCTAGAAATAATAGGATGCGAGCGAAATAGCATCTTACAACCCCTTTGTTTTACATTCCGCGCTCGCTGTAGGTGGGCACATAAGTAGTTCAACATCTCTTCGCTCAAATGCCTGAGTATAGTCTTTGCAAAAGCCATGCCCTTGCGGTTGTGCTACCCTGGCGGTCAATCACCATGGAGAAGATCGAATATCAACTTTCTACTTTTCACTCTTTACTACCCGGCCATATTTGGGGGTCATTTTGGCTCGAAGAGATGAGCGAGGGATCAGCGAAGGATGAGCGAAGGAATAACGAAGGAATAGTTTCGAAAAAAGCAAACTTATGCGCAGTTTTTGACCCCCAAATGTGGGGGGTACCCAATTTCATTCGTGTCCGGAAAGTTTATCCGGACGGGAACACTTTTCTCATGATCGCTTGACAAGACCCTCTTTTGGTACACGGACAACACGGCTTCTTTCCGTAAAAAAACGGAAACGATCCGTCCAATCTGCGATATCCGTGTACAAAGGATCATTGCGCCCGATCTTGAGAAGACCCTGTCGTTTTAGACTGCTGTCGGTCCCAATTTATTGGTATGATGTTACAATAAATAATTAGATTGATTATGATAAAAGTATCAAACAAATGGCCCTGACGCTCTAAAAATCATCTTAGAATCTTTGTAGCAATTATTAAACATCCGCTCTCACAGGTCTTGGGAATTGTATGGAAGATAGAGCAAAATCCATCGACGATTACCAAATCACAGAAACTGCTCTCAAATCGGCTGAGGGGATCATTTATCGTGCCGTCGAAAAATCATCCGGTACAAAAGTATTTCTAAAAAAATATTATCCATCATTGGATTGGTCTGAAGAGGTTCTGAACGAATTCTTCAACCTGTTCAGTTACCTGCGTTTTATCGAGCACGAATACCTGTTACCGATCCTGGATGTCGGCAAGGATGAGGGGCGACCCTATGTTGTCTTTGCCGATAACTCGTTCACGCTCTTGTGTGAGCGCCCGCCCGGACAGGCAAGCCAACCGGAGGTTCTGAAGTTTTTACACGCCGCGGCTGAAGCACTGGATTTTTTACACAAACAGGAAATCATACACGGCGGTCTCTGCCCGGGGAATGTGGTCCTCGACCCGGATGGCTATCCACTGCTGTTTGACTTCGGCTTATATGAGGTCTTCAAAAGACTTTTGCTCGAAAACATGGACGATGGTTTCGAAAACTTATCCGTCGCCTCCCTGCAGTGCACCTCGCCGGAACAAATCATCGGGCGGAACCCGACCCGCGCCTCCGATATCTATACCTTCGGGCTGCTCGGCTATTATTATATTTTCTGTGAGCTCCCCTTCAACCGGCCATACATACCTGAAATCGCAATCTCTCACCTGACGAATGGCATTATCCAAACCCTGGAACTTCCGGCGGGCTTATCCAGAGAGGTTCTCCCGTTCATTCAAAAATGTATCCAGGTCAAGCCGGAGGCCCGCTTCGAAGGCTTTCCACAGATCCTAAATAGCCTGGAGCGGATGCAGTCCGGCAAAAGCGTGCGGCTCAAGTTCGAGAAGCGCTTCGCCATGCTGAGACCTCTCAGGCCGGCACGCCTTTCGCCGGCATTCGCAGGTGCAGCGGTATTAGCTGTGAGCCTGCTGGTCTTTTCTTATCTGTACATCCGAAGCCGGGCAGCCTCGGCATCGCCTGCACTGACCGCGACGACCACTGCTCCTGCCTCTGCGGTGCCAGCCACCCGGACCCACACAGCGGATGCCCAAACGCCAGCGCAGCCAGGCACTGCTGAGACAAGCACACCCTCCTCCCCGGTCGCGACCGCTTATGAACTAGCCTTTGAAGGTCAAAAGCCGGTCGATCTCCAGCAGCCCATTTCGATTGCGAATCTTGCCAGCCTGCGGGAAATCTCGAGGCTCGGGTACGGCAAACCGGAACAGGCCGCGGTGGCGCCGGATAATAACCAGATTGCGATCGCAACTTCAGGCGGCGTGGTTATGTTTACCGGAAATCAATTCCTCAAATGGATCGACCCTCAGGGCTGGGCGACCAGTGTTGAGTTTTCACCGGACAGCACAACCCTCGCGATCGGCCTGAAGAGCGGAGAAATCCAGTTATGGGATTGGCAGAACGCAACCAGATCCGCGACGCTCACCGGCCATACGAAACAAATCAACCGGATCCTGTTTGCCCCAAACGGCCTTTTATATTCGGCCTCGGCCGACCAGCACATTATTGCCTGGAACTTGAAATCAAATAAAAGCCTCCAGGATATCACCGCCCATTCCAAGGGAGTGAATGACATCGCGGTCACCAGCGACGCCAGACTATTGGTCTCCTGTTCAGACGATCGTTTGATCCGGGTTTGGGACCTCGCTTCCGGTAAAAAACTGTATGAGCTCGGTTCCCAGTATTTTACGGGTGCGATCAGGGCAGTCGCGATCTCTTCTGATGACGCTTATTTTGCAGCCGGCGGCGAGGCCGGGTTCCTGTATCAATGGAACTTGATCACTGCCGCGCCGAGCTCCAATGCCAACCTGCGCTTAAGGACGGATATCGTCCCCGTCCAGGAAAGGATATGGAGCCTGCAATATACTAGAGATAACCAGGAATTGCTGGTGGGGGTGGACGCTGGCAAGACCGTTACCTATGAGGCTCCCCGGCAGGGTTATGGGGGGCTCTCGTCATCTTTCAAAATCCCTCTCCCCCCCTTACGGTTGGTTGATGTCTTTGGATCGGCGTTCGACTTCGATTCATTCTCTGTATCCGGCGGGAATGAGGTTGTCTCGATCAACTGGGACGGGCAGGTCACGAATCAACAGGGACAGCTCATCAGCCCCATGTATGACATCCTGGACCGGCTGGACTTCTCCCCCGATGGGACGGTCCTGGCAGCCGGAGGCAGGCGGGGCAGCACCCACGTCTGGGATCTGAGGACGAACCAGCCCCTGTATAAAAACCTCTACTTCCTGCCCTTTGGCGACCCCATTGCCCCGGATGGAAAATCGATCGCTCTGATCGTGCCCAAGACCATACCGAGAAGTTCAGGGAAAGAACTGATCGAAGATATTTATCAGATCAAGGAGTTATCCGGCTCGCAATCCACCCGAGATCTCGCCCAGACGATCCCGGATGCCAACGTGGGCTACACAAGCGATGGAACGATTTTCATTGCTGCGAACTTAAAGAAATCCAGGGCCTGGGAGTACACCAACGGGAATGAAACCCACCTCGCCGGGTACGCCTATACCGGCTGCTGGATCACGACTTCGGCCAATAACAACAAAGACAGACTGCAGGTGGACTCCGCCGCCGGGACTTTCCCGGGCGGAGATGATGAACACATCGATAATCTCTGCCCAAAGACTTACCAATTCCGGGGCTCCCTGCCGGCTTTCTCAAATGACCTGAACCTGATGGTGTATATAAACTCGAATGGCGCCCTGGAAGGCTATGATGTGTTGCGGAAGACCTCACCCTGGCCTCCTTATCAGATCCAGAGTCCAACAAAGGTCACAGTGCTGGCAATTTCACCGGATGGCTCCCTGATCGCCATAGGCAGCGCGACCGGAAAGATACTATTCATTAACGGCAAAACCGGTGAATTCATTGACGAGCTGGTTGGCAACTTCGGCACAGTGCTCTCCATTGAATTTTCAGAGGATGGCAAAAAGATTGCCACGGCGGGCGAGGATGGAGTGGTTCGGGTTTTCGGCATCCTGGAAAACAGATAAATGAAGTAACGGCCTTATGCAGAATCTCAAGACTTGCTCAAGCCGCCGTCCACCTTCGGCTCTTCGAGACGGCGGCGAGGACGCCACCAAGCGTAAACTTTCTAAGAGCACTTTCCGACAAATACTTAAATGAAGTAACGTTCTTATGCAGAATCTCATTGGTACGAGCATCGATCACTATCAAATCCTGGTAAAGATCCGGGAGACGCCGACCCGTGTCCTGTACCGGGCCTACAACACCAAGGCTCAAAACTACACAGCGCTGGAAGTGCTGAAAACTTCGGGACCTGAGCCGTCTGAGTTACTACGTTTGATTAACGATCAAATGTCTAAAACGGCCGAGTTGGTGCACCCCAATATCGCCAATATCACCGACACGGGGCTGTCTGAGGGATTGATCTACATCGTTTACAACTTTTCTCCCACTCAGCCATTCCGGCGTTTTTTTAACAGAACGTTTTCCTGGCGGGAGATGACCCGTGAATTTGTGTCGATCACGCATGCCCTGGCATACGCCCACGAAAAAGGGATTGTCCATGGTGCCCTTCATCCCTCCAGCATTGTCCTGGACGAGAAAAGGAATCCGGTTCTATTTGACTTTGGCTTTGAACAGATCATAACCAACTATCTCCTGGCCCATGCGCCCGGCACATGGCTCAATCGCTGGGGTTTCGAATATCGTGCACCCGAGCAATTGGATGGCGCCAGGCCCGACGAGCGCTCTGACATCTACGCGCTGGGGATCATGCTGCACGAATGGCTGATCGGAAAAATTGCGTTTCTCGACTCAACCATACTGGGCACGCTGCGAATCAGAAAGGTCCCGCGCGCAATCTTCGATAAAAACTCCCCTGTGCCGCCGGCAGTTCAAAACCTGATCGAGAAATGTATCGCCGCAAACCCGGCCGAGCGCTACCAATCGATGCAGGAGATCTACATCCTCCTGGCACGCGGCGCCCTGGACATGAGCGTTACGAGAAGGATGGTGCGCAAGCCTTTAGATATCCCGGCCCGGCCGTTTAACTGGAGGCGTTTGCTGATCGGGGTGGGTGTCCTGGCAATGCTGGGGGCATTTGTGGTTCTTTTTATGAGCGTATCCGCTCTGTCTGCCAGAGAACATCCCGCCTCTGCCAGCCCAACCCCCTCCAGGATCCAGGTCACGCCAACGCATACCGCTGTCAAACCTGCATCGATCCCCACCCAGGAAGTAGCTGCCAGTGAAACACCAGGCCCGGCTTCTCCAGCCTTTCCGGTGTTCCAGGGCACTCCGATCTCGTCTGCAGTGGACCAGAAATTGCAGACCGGCAACACCAATAAGATGGTTATGCTGAGCCTGTGGGGCATTGGCGATGTAAATCGTTTGGCAGCTTCTCCCAACGGGAAACAAGTGGCAGTGGCATCTTCCATCGGTATCTTTGTTTTTGACGCTCAGAGTCTGGAACTTGAACGGTACCTGGATACTCGCTCCTGGATAACCGCGCTTGATTTTTCACCCGACAGCCAGACGCTTGCCACGGGCGACCAGGACGGCTTGATCCAGTTATGGAACACCGCTACGTGGCAGGAAGTGGGGGCACCGCTGAGCGGCCATCTCAAAGCGATCCTGGATCTGGCTTTTGCTCCCGATGGGACGAAGCTGGCTTCAGCCTCACTGGACAACCTGCTGATTCAATGGGGCTTAACCGGCGGTCAGGAGTTGGCGCGTACACAGGTGATTGGGGGGTTGAGCGCGGTGGCATATTCCGACGACAACACGCGCCTGATCACAGGCGGAAATGACTTTCAAATCAAGATTTGGGATGCTAACACTTTGACGGTTTTGAAAACAACCGCTTTCTCTGCCAAAATCGTAGATATCGCAAAAGTCAAAGGCTCAGATGTATTCATCCTGGGCGGCACGGACCAGCAGGTCGTAATTCTGGATATCACCGGCGAGCCGGTCCTGACGCAAGTGGGCAGCCTGCAATATCCGTTAACCGCGGTTGCGGTTTCTCCGAATGGAAAATTGGTCGCCGCAGGTGACATCAACGGTGGAATGACCGTCTGGGATATCAGTGGTAAGAAATTTGCAGAATTATGGAAGACGAAGAACTATGTGCTTGCCGACGTTTCAGACCTCACCGGCCCGGGCAGCCCCCATAGTCTGGCATTCAGCCCCGATGGAGCCTTGATATTCTCGGGGCTGCATAACGGGATCATCAGAAGCGTAGATGCAAATACCGGTGCAGACGTTAAACAAAATCAATCCCTCAGTGCTCACGTGCAGAAACTGGCAATTTCACATGCCAGCCAGTATCTGATCACACAACAGGAGGATGACCTGATCACCGCCTGGAACCTGCAGACCGGCAAAGACCTGTACCAGCTGCAGGGGGAATTCAAGGATGGGAATCCATTCTCACAGGATGATCGTATGCTGGCGGTCGCTTCGGACCCCGAGACTGTCAAAGTCTATAACCCGGCCGACGGGAAGGAAATCTACACTTTCAACAGCGCCCGCAATCCGGAAGCCATTCAGTTCATCAAGGCAAGCGCTCAGCTTGTGACCGTCTTCCACCAATCCATGGATCTCTGGTCCATGTCCAGCGGAGAGGG
>DATGYJ010000411.1:0-9034 GCA_035298105.1 Anaerolineales bacterium
CCAATCAACCCCATGCGAATGTTCATCGTTCATTTCCTTTCAAGCTTTGAAATTTGCAGCAAAAGAACTTCAAACCTGCTGTTAGAGAAAATATCTTTCCTTCTTCAGGGACTCTTCATATTCCGCGCGGGCCCGCTTCACGCTCTCCATCGATGATGTTTCCGCGACGGCGACATCCCACCAGGAGTCGTAACCGGGTACTCGTACTTCGCGCTCTGTCTTTACCACGATGACCGTGGTCTTTGTAGCTTTGCGGGCAGCCTGCAGCACTTGTTTGAATTCTGAAATCGAACAGACTGTCGTTGCTTCTGCACCCAAACTGCGCGCATTTGCTGCAAAATCTACCGGCAGGTACTCGCCATCCAGTTGCCCACTCTGTCGATCTCGCATCCGAAATCGTGTTCCAAAGCCACCGCTGCCCAGCGATTGGCTTAGTCCGCCAATACTGGCAAACCCGTGATTATCGACGACGACCATGATGATCTTGACTCCTTCCTGCACCGATGTCAGGATATCGGACGGCATCATCAGGTAGGTCCCGTCTCCGACAAACGCATAGACCTCTCGGGATGGATCTGCAATTTTGACGCCCATGGCGCCGGGGATTTCATATCCCATGCAAGAATAGCCGTATTCGAGATGATAAGTGTTTGGCTGGTGGGTACGCCATAGCTTGTGCAGGTCGCCGGGATGACTGCCGGCGGCAGAGACGAGCACATCCGTTGGTTCTGCTGATTCCCAGATCGCACCGATCACTTCACTTTGAGCAGGCAGGGGCCGGTTGTCGAGATGGAACAAGCGATCAACTTCTGCCTCCCATTTTTCCTTAAGGGTGGAGATTCGGACTTCGTACTCGCCATCGATCCTGTATGCTTTCAAGGCTTCTGTCAGTTCTGCGAGTGTCAGGCGCGCATCTGCGGTCAAAGGGACGGCGGAATGTTTGAAAGCGTCGAATTCGGCAACGTTGATGTTGATGAAACGGACGTCCGGATTTTGGAAGGCAGTCTTGGAGGCGGTGGTGAAATCTGAATAACGCGTGCCAATTCCGATGATTAGGTCGGCATCCTTTGCCAGTTGGTTGGCAGCCGATGTGCCGGTTGCACCAATGGCGCCCATGTTTTGCGCATGGTCATAGGGAAGCGAGCCTTTGCCTGCCTGTGTTTCGCCAATCGGAATTCCCGTCTGCCTGACAAATCTCGCCAGGGCCTCACTGGCCTCGCTATAGAGCACGCCGCCTCCTGCTACGATCAAAGGTCGTTTGCTTGTCCGGATGGCGTCAACAGCTTTAGAAAACAGGAACCGGTCCGCGCTCCGGCGTGCAATATGCCATATGCGATGCACGAATAGCTCCTCCGGGAAATCGTATGCCTCGGCTTGAACGTCCTGCGGCAAGGCAAGAGTCACTGCGCCGGTATCGGCAGGAGAGGTCAGGACACGCATCACCTCAGGTAGAGATGTGATCAATTGTTCGGGGCGATAAATACGATCCCAGTAACGGCTCACGGGTTTGAACGCATCATTTACGCTGATATCTTGCGAGGCAGGACACTCGAGTTGCTGCAATACAGGCGCAACATTGCGTCGGGCAAAAATATCACCGGGCAGCAGCAAGACAGGCAAACGGTTGATGGTTGCCAGTGCAGCACCGGTGATCATATTGGTCGCACCCGGACCGATCGAGGAAGTGCAGGCAAAGGTCTGCATGCGATTTTTCATTTTCGTGAACCCGCATGCCAGATGCACCCCCGACTGTTCATTGCGAACCAGAATATAGGGAAAATCCAGATTCTCTTGCAAAGCCTGACCAATCCCCGCGACGTTACCGTGACCGAAAATGCCCAGAACGCCTGCAAAGAATTGAATTTCCTGTCCATCGCGCTGCACGTATTGGTTTTTTAGGAATTTGATGATGGCTTGTGCAGTTGTCAAGCGTAATATTGCCATGGGTTCCTCCTTGTTGAAAAGCAGTGAGGGTCTTCTATGCCTGGGCTGTTTCCAGATTCTTTACATCAGGATTGGGAAGCATAAAATTGCGGACCTCAGCCATCAGATCATGAGCTGAAGCAATGAAGCCCCGCAGTGTCCGCACGGTCGCGCCGTAGGTATCGAACTCATCCACACTCATTCCATCTTCATCATAGGCACGGCGGAAATCGGGAATTCTTTCGTGCATTGCATCGATAATCTGTGGATCCACTGGATTACTCATCCGTTCCCTGACTTCGATGTCACTGGCGTTCGCTTTCAACTGCCACTCGTACGGCAGCGATACAATCAATTCACCGCCGATGAACTCAGACCAATGCCCCAGGTGACGGTAGGCTGCGCTGAGGAGGCGTGCCCGGTAGCCGCGTTGCTGATAGATCTCGTAGGCTTTTTTCATGCAGGCAATTCCTGCCCAGTCCAGGTAAGAGGGATCGATGTCGATCCCATCCCGCTTTGCCAGTACTTTCATCCAGTCGTCGGTACGCCCGACCATGATGGTACAGACCGGAGACATCTCATCAATCGCTTTCCCCTCAACTGCACGGCGGTTCAATCCACGCTCAACAGCCTCCGCTACGGCAATCGCCTGCGGGACCGTGAAACTCACCGTGGCATTGATCGAAACGCCCTGATAAGTTGCCTCCTCGATGGCTGTTATTCCCGCGTTAGTTACCGGGATTTTTACAATCATATTCGGGGCTAAGGTGTTGAAATGGATAGCTTGTTCAGTGATCCCAGCGCTGTTGCGATAGAAAGCCGGGTTGGTCTGGATCGAAAGACGACCCTTTTTCCCCCGGTATTGTCCATAGATGGGTCTCAAAAATTGTGCTCCATGGACGGCCATTTCCTCGAATAACTGCCAGGTGATTTCCGATTCAGACCAGGTGGGGTTATCCTTGATCAGCGCGACGATCCGGTCCTCCCACAAATGCAGTTCCTTTTTCAGGACGTTATGGACGATTGTGGGATTCGAGGTTGCGCCAACGGCCCCGTGACTGATGGCATAGATGAGCTCTTCTTCCGAGCAGGAATCATTCCAGTAGTCAGTTGGGAACTCCATGGTCATTTGGTGCAATTTACTTTTGAATGTAGCCATTGCAAACTCCTTTGCTTATTCCATTTCCAAACTCACGAGGGGCAGGCGTGGATCTTTTTCCTTCCACGTTTCCTTTACCCAGGCATGCTCCGGATCATCCGTGGCGGCCAGCGATTGTGCAGAGCCTGCCAGGATATTCAGGTAGTAACAGTTGTAACCAGGTGCCGCGACCACCGGGTGATAACCTTGCGGCGAAAGCACAAGATGGCTGTCACGTGCCAGGATCAATTCATCCACTTTCCGGTCGGGGGTGTAGATGCGCTGATATGCAAAGCCTTCGGGGCGGTCGATCTTATAAAAATAGATTTCCTCAAGATCCGCCTCCAGCAAATTCCCTGCCTGGTCGAGAATGTGCTCATCGTGTTTGTGCGGCGGATATGAACTCCAGTTGCCCGAGGGCGTGTATACCTCAACGGCAACCAGCCGGCTGGCCGGAAAGCCTGGCGGAATCATTTTGTTGATTTGCCTGGTCGCATTCCCGCCACCTCGAATCTCAACTTCAACTTCGGCCGGCTTCACCAGGCGGGCAGGATATGTCTCCTTGGCCGCACACCAACCGCAGGCAAGGTCCAAATGCTCGCTTTTCGCCTCGACGGTAAAGCGTGTCTCTGGCGGAAGATAAAGTGTATATGGCATCCCGGCGAACACGTTCGAGCGTTTGCCCACCTCTGTCCATTTGCCGAGGTTCGATGTGATTTCGCAGACTCCACCTAGCACCACCAGAACCAGCTCATTTTCATGAGTTTCGAAATGCCATAGCCTGCCGCGACACATGCGGCGTGCAGCGAAGTTCAAGTAGTCCCAATGAGCCGAACGCGGTGTGATTTGAATGTATTCCGGATGGCTGAAATCGGGGACGATGAGTAGCGCTGACGAAGTAGATTGCATGGAATACTCCTATCGTATTTTAGAAGGTGGGGGAGCGGTCGATTCACGAACCAATAATTTCCCCTTAAGGACTTGAATCTTTTGCTCGGGTACATGAATCTGGGAGGTCGGATCCAGGAGGCTCAGGATCAATTCGGCTGCTTTTTGCCCGATGAATCGCTTAGGTTGGTCGAATGTAGTGAGAGGAGGATTGGTGTAGTTGGAGAAAACGATGTTATCGAAGCCAGTGATCGAGAATTCCTCCGGAACTTGAATCCTGTGCTGTCGGAGACCCTTTAAGGCCCCGATTGCCAGCATATCGTTGAAGCAGATGAGTGCTGTTGGGCGGTCCGGTAAATCGAGTACGTGATCTATTGCAAGGATCCCCTTTTCGGGTTCGCTCCCGGAAATCTCATGAATGTAATCCTCGGGAATGGGCAGACCAGCAGCTTCCATGACCTGGCGGAAGCCAGCCAGGCGGTCCTGGGTTGTGCGTCCTGAATAAGAATTTCCGAGATAGGCGATTTTGCGATGCCCCAATTCAATCAAATGCCGGGTGAGTTGGCGGCTTCCATCCACATCGTCGTGATAGATAGAATACCGGTAATCCTCGGCGGCCTGATTGTTAACTACAACGATCGGTATCCCATATTTTGAAAAATGCTGGCTTTGTTCATCGCTAAAAGCGGTCGAGCAGATGATGACCCCGTCCACGTGGTGTCGGCGCATGGCCTGGATGATGATCCCCTCCCTTTCGTGGTCACGCTGCGAGGCGGCCATAAAGAGGCTGTAGTCGTTGCCCTGGGCGATTTCCTCAATCCCTTGCAGGATTTCGCTGAAATACGGATCGTCAATGTTGCTGACGATCGCGCCCAGGGCCTGCGACCGGTTGGTCTTTAGGCTTCTGGCAGCGGCGCTGGGGAGGTAGCCCAGTTTGAGAGCTGTTTCCTGGATCAGGCGGGTAGTTTCATCCGAGATGAGCGAACTGCTCCTAAGTGCCCGGGAAACCGTCGAATGTGAAACTCCAGCTACTTTGGCAATATCCTTGATGGTCACCGGCACTTCAATCTCCTTTGCACACGTGTGCATTAGTGATGATAGTTTACTCATCTACAGGACGAATGTCAATACTTTTGAAAGACTACTTGCAAAAAAGTGAAAAATGTCGTACTATTTTCAAATGAAAGACATATTTCATAAAACAGAATAATGTAGGAAGGCAAAATGGAAAAAAATATCGAAGCTATCTTCCTGGATGTGGGGAATACATTGCGGATTGTTGTCGAAGATCTGGAATTTATGGCGCAAGCGAAAAAGGATTTGATGACTCTCGTTAAGGCTGCAGAGCCTGAATGTGATTTCTTCCAGGGACTGGAAGACCGCTGGAAAACCTATCGGCAACAATCAAAAGCCAGTCTGCTTGAGGCATCCGAAAAAGAGTTGTGGACGAAATGGCTGTTGCCAGGTTACCCAGTTGAGACAATTGCTCCAGTAGCCGGTAAGCTGACCCGCTTATGGAGAGACCATGATGGCAGGCGCATTCCCCGCCCCGATGTTAAGTCAACGATCCTTGAATTGGATCGACGCGGTTATACCCTGGGCATCATCGCAAACACAATTACCGAAACAGAGATCCCGGATTGGATGGAATCAGACGGTCTCACCAAATACTTCAAGGCAGTCGTACTTTCCTCAAAAATAGCCCTTCGCAAGCCAAACCCGGAAATTTACTGGGAAGCCGCTCGCCGGGTCAACGTGGAACCTTGCAGATGCGCGTATGTGGGTGATAACCCTGTCCGCGATGTGGAGGGTACTCAAGCGGCCGGGTTCGGAATGATGATTCTGATGATAGAGCCTGCCACGCTCGCGAAGGAACCTTCAGTTGGAGAGGTCAAACCCGATTACACAATCCGCGAGATGAAAGAATTGCTGGATATTTTTCCGCCCCGGCGATAATTCGCAAAACAAGATTCAATTTAGGTGGATACCATGACGCAAAGCATCGAAGCTATCTTTCTTGACCTGGGGAACACCTTGAGGATTCTGGTCAAGGATCAAGATCACATGGCGCGGGCACGGCAGAGGATTGTGGAGTTGGTCGGCACAGATGAGGACCCCGAATCTTTCTGCGAGAAACTGAACACACGCTATAAAACCTATCGCAAATGGGCCTTCGAGCATTTGGCCGAAGCCCCCGAGGCGCAACTGTGGACACGCTGGCTCACGCCAGACTTTCCTGCTCACAAGATCGCTCCCTTGGGACCCGAATTGACATTTCAATTCCGCCAGTCCATGGGACGCAGAATAGTGGTGGAGCAAGGCCGGGACGTCGTCGAGGAACTTTACCGGCGGGGCTATACCCTGGGGATTATCAGCAACCTGATCGGTTCACGGGAGATCCCGGATTGGCTGGAAGCGGATGGCTTCGCACCATACTTCAAATCTGTTGTGCTTTCATCCGTATTCGGGAAGAGAAAGCCTGATCCGGCGATTTATCTTGAAGCCGCACGCAGAGCCGGAGTTGACCCATCGCATTGTGCCTATGTGGGTGACAATCTCAGGCGTGATGTGACCGGCACACGCGCGGCAGGGTTTGGGATGGTCATCATCATGATTTCCCCTGAAGAACTCGTAGAGGAGACGATCACCGATGAGAACAGCCCCGATATGATCATTCATGAATTCAAAGAACTGCTGGATATCTTTCCGGCATTGGAAACTCAAGCTATAAAGACTGCGTCATAAGGTCTCGATTTGAGACAAGGAGCAATCAATGCTCACCGAAAAAATCACGCACAGGGTAATTGCGTTGAGCAAAGCGGTTGAAGAATTGTACGCGGCGGGCCAGACTGATTATTCACTCGAGCCAATTATCCTAACTGACAGACAGGGTAACCCGATTGGTCGTATTCAGGATGGAGATGCAGTCATCTTTTGTTGCCGCCGCGGGGAGCGCGAAATTCAGCTGACGGAAGCCTTCACTGAGCCCGGATATGATCGATTTCCGCGTCCCGACCTGCAGAATCTAAGGTTCGTTATTCTGACTCTGTATCATGAGAAGTTCAAAGATCTACCGGTCGCCTTTGCGCCCGTGAAAATCACGGATACGTTGAGTGAAGTGATCAGCAAAGCTGGATTAACTCAATTACACACGGCTGAGTCTGAAAAATTTGCACATGTGACCTTCTTTTTCAATGGCGGGAACAATCAGCCATTTCGGTATGAAGATGATGTCTGTATCCCGTCGCCAAAAGGCATCCCTTTCGACCAGGTTCCGGAATTAAGCTTGCCTCAAGTCTCTGAACAGGTCTTATGCGGCATCGCAAGGAAATACGATTTTATCGTGACCAACTTTGCAAATGGGGATGTGATCGGGCACACCGCCAACGACGACGCCAAGGTCAAATGTGCTTCGGTTGTGGATGCACATCTCGGTCGTGTAATAGATGCAGCGCTTACGAATGACTATGTGGTCTTGGTCACAGCAGATCATGGCAATTTGGAAGAGATGCAGCAGGCGGATGGGACGCCCCATGTTGCACATACAACCAACCCCGTGCGGTTCATTTTCCTCGATCGCCGTCTCGAATCGCCGTGCAAGTTGCGCGATGGGAAACTGGCCGATGTGGCGCCGACAGTTCTAGCTGCACTAGGGCTCACACAACCCAAAGCGATGACAGGTGAGCCTCTAGTTACAAATTATCTCTATGGGGGCAAACGCCGTGTTTTGCTTGTCATTCTGGATGGTTGGGGGATTGGTAAAGAAGACGCCGGGAATCCCATCTTTGTGGCGCGGCCCGCATGCTGGGATAGCCTAATTCACCATCGTCCAGGCGCTATTCTCGAAGCAGCAGGCGCGGCGGTTGGCTTGCAAACGGGTAAGACCGGTAACTCTGAGGCTGGGCACATGAACATCGGTGCCGGCCGCGTGGTCCTGCAGGACGATGTGCGGCTCGATCTGGCGATGAAGGATGGCTCTTTTTATTCAAACGAAGTTCTCCTGCAAACCATCAATGAAGTAAAGCAAAACGAAAAAAAACTGCACCTGATCGGCCTGCTCACAGAGAAGAGCTCACATGGTTCCATGGATTATCCGCTGGCGTTGTTGCGTATGGCCAGGGACCATGGGCTGCATGAGGCTTACCTGCATATGATCTTTGATGGTCGTAGTACCGCACCAGGGAGCGCACCAGAGTTACTTGAAAGGTTCGAGTGCCAGGTCGAGAAGATCGGTATTGGGAAAGTGGTTTCTGGGATGGGTCGGGGCATCGCTCTCGACCGCGACGGTAACTATGCCAAGACCCAGCGCGCCTTCGACGCTCTTGTATTTGGCAAGGGCAAACATTGGGTTATGGATTGAGGAGGGGCTGAATGGACTTCAAATTTCTGCATGAACTGATTGTTCCTGCCCAAACTAAAATTGTATTGCTCATTTTGGATGGATTAGGAGGGTTACCTCTCGAGCCCGGTGGCAAGACCGAGCTGGAAACAGCTTGCACGCCGAATCTCGACCGGTTAGCGCTCAAATCTGCCCTGGGATTGACCCAGCCTGCCGGACCCGGGATCACGGTTGGCAGTGGACCTGGCCACCTGGCGATATTTGGATATGACCCGATTGAGTTTGAGATTGGACGCGGTGCCCTCGAAGCGCTTGGTGTGAATTTCGAGCTTGGGCCTCATGACGTTGCTGCGCGCGGCAACTTTTGCTCTGTGGATGAGGAGGGGATCATCATTGACCGGCGCGCGGGTCGCATCTCGACGGAGGCTGCTCGTGATTTGGCGAGCGCATTGCGTACGATCAAAGTGAGTGGCGCTGAATTTTTTATTGAACCGGTCAAGGAACATCGTTTTGCCTTTGTGATGCGTGCTTCCGGCCTGGAGGACGCATTGTCGGAGACGGACCCGCTCAAGGTTGGCGTATCGACGCTCCCGGTCCGCGCCCTGAATCGTGAATCTCAAAAAGCCGCGCAATATGCGAACCTATTTATCGAGCAGGCCCGCCGTCTGTTGGCAGATAACTACCGCGCCAACGTTCCGTGGAGCGCTTCAGGCCCAACCGCAAGCGTTGAGCGACCGAACGTTGCG
>DATGYJ010000412.1:0-1779 GCA_035298105.1 Anaerolineales bacterium
GTAGGAGATCAAATATGAAATGGCAAAAATCATGTCGCAGGTATTGACCTGTTGTCCTGGAACACCGTTCACCGTCAATTCCATCTCCAGGTTGTAAGGATCAGAGACTTCATCAGGCGTGACAAGGGCTTGACCCATCGAACCAAACGTATCGAAGGATTTGCCAAGCATCCACTGCCTCGTCCGCTTCTGGTAATCGCATGCACTGACATCGTTGAAAATGGTGTAGCCTGCAATGCAAGATTGCGCTTCGGACGGCGCATATTATCGCGAGACACGTCCTGAGGCATCACCGGCCATCAATGCCTCGACCTCACTGACGCTGACCGCATTGAAATCACCAGGAATGCTGTGCTTCAGGCAGGCTGCCGCGGTCGCAAAGTTTAGGGCTTTTTGCGGGTCATCTTTGTATGTCCGCAGACCATAAATCAGCCCACCCATGAACGCATCACCACCGCCAACTCGATCTACGATCGGGAGAATGTCATAGATCCGGGCAGAGTAGAAATTTCCCTTTTGCCACAGCACACCCGACCATGTGTTATGGCTTGCCGAAAGCGAGCCTCGCAGCGTGATCGAGATGGTCTTCAACGAAGTAAACTTCCTGGCCAGTTGCTCGCAGACATACCGGTATGTCTCCGCCTCCACTTTGCCGGTAGTGATTTCAGCCTTGGGTGCTTTAATCCCAAAGACTTTTTCGGCGTCTTCTTCATTGCCGAGAGCAACGTCACACATATCGACTAAATTAGTCATCACATCCCCAGCGGACTTGCCCCACTTCCACAGCTTGGCGCGATAGTTCAAATCACAGGAAACGGTCACTCCTGCTTCGTGCGCAGCCTGAATGGCTTCCCGGCAGACCTCCGCTGCTCCCTGCGAAACAGCGGGTGTGATGCCCGTCCAATGGAACCAGTCCGCATCTTCGAATACTGTGCTCCAATCGATCATGCCTGTTTGAATCGTTGCAAAGCTGGAATTTGCCCGATCATAAATCACTTTGCTGGCGCGTTGTGCCGCACCCGTTTCAAGAAAATAAATTCCAATGCGCTCACCACCGCGTAGGATGTGATCTGTGCAAATGCCATAAGAACGCAGACTCATCAGGCATGCGTCGCCCAGTTCATTTTTGGGAAGCCGAGTCACATATTCAACTTCTTCACCCAGGTTGGCAAGCGCAACCGCGACGTTCGCTTCGCCTCCGCCATACACGGCTTCAAACGAACGGGCCTGGGTAAAGCGCTGAAAACCGGGTGGCGCAAGCCGCAGCATGATCTCGCCAAAGGTAATGATTTTCATAAAGACCTCCAGGGGTGTTCCAGGTAAATTTTGCCTATCCTCATTATTTCATGGAGGCGGAATGATTTCAACTTCAGTGGAATGATCGATATCGAACATGGGACCCTGCTGACCTGTCACCTGGACATGGTCGAGTCTGAGACCGCGCGCGTTGCGGATAAAGAAACCGGCTTGAGACATGCTGGGGATATCATCCGCCATTTCAGGGTAGCCCGAATCGGCTTCTTCCGAAATGGAAATAGAGATATCAGTGAGAGAAATATCCTCGAGCGGCATCTCAGCCAGTCCATACAAAAATCCCGCAGCGTGTTTCACCTCGCTGGCCGTGATGTGACTGAAGTGAATACGCCTCAGGCGAGGCGTCCCAGCATTGATCGAACGTGGATTCTTATCGGAGACATTCAGGTTGCCGCGCTCACCGATGTGGTAATAAAGATTCATGGTGAATGGGCAGAGCACGCCATCCATGATCACGTTCGAGAC
>DATGYJ010000413.1:0-7792 GCA_035298105.1 Anaerolineales bacterium
GTTGCCTGTGCCACCCCAATTGCCCCAAGCGGTTTGGATCAATCCGCCCACACCTGCCCTGGCGGGCGGTGCCCGGGATGTCACTGCCAAGAGTGACTAAATTCTGAAATTCCGTGTCTCAAATCATTGACACATTCCGCACCCCAAGTCGGGCGCACGCTGTGTTGGGTGCGGTTTTAGGTCTTTAGCCATTATGGACAAAAGTAAGGTCCTCTGTCGAGAAAACTACCTGCGAAAGTCCTTGCGCCATCCCTAAGACTGTACAGGTCATACCCTCCAAAATCTATGGTCCAAACAAAGACATAAGGCGGTTGGCAATTGTTCAATTCAAATTTTCTGGGTGTGCCTGAGAGTAAGCTACAGGAGGGCCCGGGAATGGAAGACATAAAGTCTGGAACAAGTTCGTCAATCTTTTTAGGATACTTGCCGTTCTCGGAATGATATTTTTCTACCGCTTGGGATATGAATGGCATTTTTGACGAATTTTCATTAGCACACCAAGCATTTATTGGGGAAAAAAGAAAGGAAGGCACCGTCATCGAAAGGATGACTAAGATACCAAACACTAAATTAACAGTGTCTGCCTTCGTGAAGGTGTTGTTTTTTTGGTAATCACGCCTGACTTGGGTGAGAAAGAAGGCGAGCATTCCCAATGCGATGAAGGGGACGATCATGCAATACATGGCCCCAAACAGTGTGCCAGACCCAAATTGTGTAAAAATGAAGTAAGTGCCGATCAAAATACTGAAGGGCTTGAATAAGAAAATCATTCTTGATTTTTGTATTTCTCCCGACTCAATCCATCGGAAATACAAGGGAAAAGATAAAAGGTCCAAAAGCACAACGATTCCCGTAGGAATTAAGAAGACAGGATTTAATTCAGGCGAATATTCCATGATTCATTCTCAAACTGCATCCAACGGTGGCCGTTACCTGCTGGTGGGACGAAATAACGCCGCTTTGACAGAACTGGCTTTAGCCAGGAAACCGATTTGAAAACGCGGCGATTGGGAGCCGCGGCAGACCCAACGGTTGGGTGCACGCGGTCTTAGCCCACAACCGATTTAGAAGTATCTTCATTGTGAAATCCAACCATTCTGATTTGGCGGAACATCACAACAAATGCTCCTAACTCCAACAAGATACCTGCAAACAAAACAATCAGTGTTTCATAATGTATTTTTGACAATTCGGCATTGAATGTGATTGTGCCGTGATAACGATTCGATAATCCCGAGCACATCAAAAGGGGACTTACCTTTGTTAACAGAGCATGCCAAATTTGTGTTAGAAAGCAGCCAAATACTACGGCAAGTACAATGAAAACCACAGCTTCAAAAATTGGACGCTTGGACCAAGCTGTAAAAAACCAAATGTAAATTCCACATATAAAGATAACAAGACCAATCATAAACCAGTCAGACAGCCAGGGAATTATGTTTCGGTTGACACTTAATGCTACTTGTTCCAGCACCTCATCGTTCCGCGAACGCCTTACCTTAGAACTTATACTTTCTGGACTACAAGTACTTCCATCTTTCGAAACATCAACTTGCCAAAATATGTATGTGTCATCCCCTAAAGCTTCCCCGAATTTTGTTGTCCAAGGAGAAGAGTTGATATGAACTTCGGGTGGAAAATCTGTGACCACTTCACTTATTTGCCATTCAAAGAGTGGCATGTTTCGAGCCAAAACCACCAAGATAATACCAAGGCTTGCTATGATGAGGGGAAGGAAGCTTCGGAGCATTATTGTTTGAATGACCTTTTGAAGGATGGGCTAACGGCCTGCCTTACCCGTTGCGTGAGTACGCTGTAAAGGGCTGGTGGGCGGGACGTGACAACTTCTTGATGGCGCGGCTCGAAACCCGCCAGGCAAAGCTCCGCCCCACAGACACCCGAATTATGACACGATGGCAGGCAAACTGCCACAATCATTTTTGATAGGTGCGCCAGGATCCCCATCCCACCTTGCTTACACAAGCCAACCCATTCAAGAAAAAAGCGTTCCAGCGAAGTTTGGCTTACGCGGAATGTCGCCGAATAAGTGCCTTTATATCTGGCTGTGCGGCAAAAAGTATAGATGCCTGACCTTCGAAAATCAATAGCCAGCCAGCACAAAACTGACGTGCCAAACATCCCGAATTCATCCTCCACCCTTTCCCCTAACCCCTATCCCCTCTTCTCTGTACATGGATCGAAAACCCACGTGCCATATTTGGGGGTCATTTCCGCTTCCCCTCTCCCCTCGTAACCCCAAACCAGGTCTGCAGCCGCTGTGACTCGAAAGAGCGTTTCTCTTCCAGGTATTTCGGCGAAGCCTCCGTCAGCTCCACCTCCGGCGCAGGTTCCGCCAGGAATTGACCTTTCACCATCATCGCCTGCCCCGTGCCCACCTCGAGATAGCAGCCTCCCTCGCCCTTGAACCTCGCTTCGGGTTCTCGTCCGGCGAACGCAGCGGCAATGCGCTCGGCGACCGTTTCGCCCATCCCCTCGGCGAACACACCGGCCTTCGGCAGGGGCTTACCATCTGCCATTGGGAGCTGGACCACATCCCCGATCGCATAGACTCCGGGGAATTGAGTCTCGAGCGTGCGCGGGTGCACGGATATCCAGCCGGAGTTACCCACCAGTCCACTCTCGCGTACCACCGCGGGCGGACGGTGAGGCGGCACACCCAACAGGAGATCAAAGGGACGCCGCTCGTTCGCAAATACCACGGCACCTGCCTCAACCGCCGTCGCCTTGTGGTTTGGCAGGAAGGTGATTCCCTTATCTGCGAGGCGGCTTTCGATCAGATCACACCCCACCTGCCCGAGGATCGGCAATGACATCGGCTGGGGCGAGAACACCTCGACGTTTGCCTTGACGCCGCGCGCTTTCAGCGAGTCAGTGATCAATAACGCCATTTCATAGGGAGCAGGGGGACACTTATAAGGCACGCCGAAAATCCCCAGCACTAATTTGCCTCCCTCAAATTCATGCAGGGCCTGCGCCGCCCGCGGGATGTCATTTGGATCATAGACGTTGAACGCGTACTGTTGAAAGCCCGGGATCGCCTCGGGAGCAAGCTCCGCCCCCAGCGCCACGACCAGTGCGTCGGCGCTGATGATCTGGTCTCCCATTGTGGCTGCCCGTCCATTCGGGTCGATCCTCGTCACAGGATCACGCATCACGCGTATTCCCAGGCTGGTGAGGCTGTCGAGGGGCCGCTGACCTGCCTCGAGCGTTGACTGCCCGACCAGAGCCCAGGTCTTGCGGAAACCGACCATAAAGTAGTCGCGCCGGTCCACCAGAATGACTTCATCTTTGGTATCAAGCTTCTGCTTGAGCCGCCGCGCCGTTGCAATACCGCCAAACCCACCACCTAAGATCAAAACTCGTTTCATGATTACCTCTTTCTAACCTCGCGCTGACCGACACTTGCGCCTGCGCTTAGCCGCGCAGCGGCAAGTGCAGGTGAGGGGGCGTAAGGTGCCCTGCGGAGTGCCGAATGCTTGTAGAGGCACGCAGACGAAGCGCGCATATCCAGGTTACATTACTCTAACCTCGCGCTTATCATCCCCGCAGGGGAGAAAAGTTGCCTATAAATGCCCACCCGCCTCGGCCTCATCCAGCACTGCCAGGATCGTCTTCACCAGATCCCGGGCGGCTTGCTCGCTCAGCTCCACTGCCACGCGTGCCGACAGTCCCTGCGACTGGTTTACGAAATCGATATTCAAGGCATGTTCGAGCGGGGCATGGAAAGGATGATCAAAAGAGACACTCGCTTCCTCGAGTTTGAACCATCCACTCGTGCCCCTACCGCTGCCTTCTACTTTTACCTTTTCAACGATCATGGTACACATATAAGATCTCCTTTGAACAAGACCCTAAGGGTTTTCTCCATCACGAAGCCTCGCGGATAATGGCGAGTGACGGAATTGGCTGCTCAACAGACTCATGCAGGAAACCCTTAGGGTCTCAAGACAAATACTTTTCCAAAAAAGCAAACACCTTCTCCCAACCATCCACTGCCTGTGCCTGCCGGTAATTGGGCCGGTGATAATAAAAGAATCCATGCCCGGCGCCATCATAGCGGTGGAATTCATAAGTCTTGCCATACTTCTTTAGCTCCACCTCGTGCTGGTTCACCTGCTCCGGACCTGGATGGCTGTCATCATTGCCGAACAGACCAAGGATCGGGCAGGGCAGGTCTTTGGTATAGTCCAGCGGCGCGACCGGAGACTTGGGCGAGAGCTGTTCCTGTGCCATGACCACCCCTCCGCCCCAGCAATCGATGATGGCCTCAAAACCGGGCGCACGGCAAGCCGCCAGATAAGCATGACGTCCGCCGGAGCACGTCCCAAAAACGCCGGCTTTCCCATTGCCATAAGGCAACGTGTGCACATACTGCAACGCTCCGGCCAGATCACCCACTGCCTGGTCATCAGGGATACCACCTTCTCCCCGCACTTTCGCAGCCACATCTTCCCAGGTGCCATGTCCCGCCCGGAAATAAAGATTGGGTGTGATGGTAGCATAGCCGTGCCGCGCAAACTTTAGCGTCGTTTCATGGTACCAGTCATCCCAGCCTGGCATGTGATGCGCCAGGACCATTGCCGGAAACGGACCCTTTCCAACGGGACGCGCAAAGTACGCGTTGATCCAATCGCCATTCGCACCCATCAGCATGACAGTCTCTGCCAGCAAGCCTTCGTATTCGTCGGTTCGAACCATGGGCGGACTCCTTTTGATATTCCATTTATCACAATTGGGTTGGGCTATTATACAGTTGTTTGATGATCGAACCCCGCAAAATTATACATATTCAAATATGTTCTATAATTCGTTCAGGAGACAGCCATGCAGGAACTTACCACCCGACAAGTCAATATCACCGATTCCTTCTGGTCGCCGCGTCTGGCGGTCAACGCACAAAAAGCCATCTTCCATCAATGGGAACAACTTGAAGCCACGCGCTGCCTTGATAATTTCCGGATCGCCGCCGGGGAAAAGGATGGATTCAGGGAAGGCTGGTTCTTTGCCGATTCGGATGCCTACAAATGGCTGGATGCCGCCTCCCGGATCTATGCGCTTCACCCGGATCCGCAGCTGGCTTCCCTTATGGATTCGTTGATCGCCCTGATCGGGCGGGCCCAGATGCCAGATGGTTATCTCTTCACTTACAACCAGATCCATTTTCCGGGTCAACGCTGGATCAACCTGCAGGAGGAACATGAGCTCTATTGTCACGGGCATCTGATCGAAGCAGGCGTCTCCCATTACGAAGCGACGGGTCGCAGAGACTTGCTCGATATCTGCCTCAAAGCCGCAGACCTGCTCGTGCGTGATTTCCTGAATGCCTCCAATGATAAGACCTGCGGGCATGAAGAGATCGAGCTTGCACTGGTCCGTCTCTATCGCGCGGCCGGCAAAGCAGAATATCTTGAGCTGGCACGCCAATTCGTGGAACGCCGTGGTCGCATTCAGTTCTTCCCGATCCGGCGCTGGAGTCAAAACAGAAGTTTCAAGCAGCGTAAAGCGCATGTGCAGGAGCAGCGGAAAGCCTATATCGCAGAACACCCCGAACATGCTTCGTTTCATTTGCCAGGCGATAATTACGCCAAGATGCCCCGTTTTAGGAAAGCGCGCTGGTATCTGAATGTGCTGAGCGGACTCTATTCTCAGCAGCATGTGCCCATCCGCCAGCAGACCGCGCCGGTGGGGCACAGCGTCCGCTGGGGCTATCTGGAAACGGCTATTGCCATGCTCCTGCGCGAAGAGTCTCCCGATGAAACGCTGCGCTCCACGCTCGAACAAGCCTGGGAGCGGATGGTCACACGGCGCATGTATCTCACGGGCGGGCTCGGCTCTGCCCCTGAGATCGAAGGCTTCGGCGGCGACTACGACCTGGACCCTGAGCTTGCCTATGCTGAAACTTGTGCTTCGATTGCCAGCCTGCTCTGGAATTGGGAGATGGGCTTGCTCACTCGTGAGGCTCGCTACACAGACTTGTTCGAGTGGCAGCTCTACAACGCCACAACGGTCGGGATGGGACAGAACGGCGAAACTTATCTTTACAACAATCCATTGACGGTGCAGCATGGCGTAACCCGCCAGGCATGGTACGTTGTCCCTTGTTGCCCATCCAACCTCTCGCGGACCTTTGCCGATGTAGGCAAATATATTTATTCATTCGATGAAAATAACTTATGGATTCATCAATACGTCAGCAGTGAAACTACATTGAACCTCGGCATGCCCGTGCACGTCAAAATCGAATCAGAACTGCCGTGGAAGGGTAGAGTGCGCATCCACGTCAAACCTGAGGCGCAAGGAGAATTTGCAATCCACGTGCGTAGACCTTCATGGAGTCTCACGGATCAACTGGATGAGGATGCAACTGCCTCAGGTTATGACCCGCGCAAGGCTAGTTATGAAACGATCAGGGATGTCTGGTCTCCGCAGGGTGAGACGTTGGAGTTCAACTTTGATCTATCCATCCGCTTACGCCGTGCTCACCCCAAAGTGAAGGGGCATGCCGGCAAAGTCGCTCTCACCCGCGGACCACTGGTCTACTGCCTCGAAAGCGTGGATAACCCGGATGTCGATATTTTCGCCGCACAACTTGATCCTGCTTCTTTGCGCGACGAATATGTTTCTGATCTATTGGGCGGGTGTGTCGTCATCCACGGCAAAACAACCGGTGGCAAACCCTTGAAATTTATCCCCTATTTCCTGTGGGCGAACCGCGGCGAGTCACAGATGACGGTCTGGGTAAATAGCCAGTAGGTCACGCTTGCCCCGCTCGCCGTGAGTCTCTCGCTCGGCGTGGGTCTTCGCGAAGCACCCTGCCGAAGGTCCCCATTAGGGGATAAAGGGCCCGACCCCGCCGCACTGGTCTACGCCGCCGTCCCCGGCGGCGATTACCAAGTAACGCCTGCGCCGCACTCCTTCGAGTGTGCTTTGCGAGGGACGGCGCAGGGAGCACTTTTGTACCAAGAATTAGCTACGGGATCTGGTTCACGTCATACGGCGTGACCTGATACACGTAGTAATTCAACCAGTTTGAATACAACAGGTTCGCATGTCCGCGCCAGCGCACGGTGGGAGTCTGCGCCGGGTTGTCGTCGGGGTAATAGTTTTTGGGGACATGAATGGGCAGCCCCTTGTTCACATCCCGGTCATATTCGGCTTTGAGCGTGAGCGGATCATATTCCGAGTGTCCTGTGATAAAGAGATGACGCCCATCTTTCGTGCCGAGGATATAAAGGCCGGCTTCATCTGACTCGGCCAGGATGTTCAAGTCATCGACCTTTTCCACGTCGCTGCGGCGGATCTCGGTGTGACGGGAGTGCGGAGCCAGGAAAATATCGTCGAAGCCGCGCAGCAGGCTCTCCGTCCGCGAAAGGATGCGGTGTTCAAAGACGCCGAACATCTTGCGAGGCAGATCGTATTTCGGGATGCCGTAGCGGTGATAGAGTCCCGCCTGCGCTCCCCAGCAGATGTGAAATGTCGACTCTACATTGGTCTCGGCCCAATCCATAAGATTGGTCAATTCATCCCAATATTCAACTTCTTCGAATGGCATTTGCTCCACAGGTGCGCCGGTGATGATCAGGCCATCGAATTTTTCATTGCGGATATCTTTGAACGTCGAATAGTGATTGAGCAGGTGTTCCGCCTCAGTGTTCTTTGATTCGTGCGTAGCCGTGTGGAGTAACGTGACCTCCACCTGCAGGGCAGAGTTGGAAAGCAATCGTAGCAATTGTGTTTCGGTTGCGATCTTCGTGGGCATGAGATTGAGGAT
>DATGYJ010000414.1:0-3340 GCA_035298105.1 Anaerolineales bacterium
GAGAAACGCTTCAAACTTTCCGATGGCAAGAATGTCGTTTTGCAAACTTCAGGTGATGGCGACCGGCGCGCGATCCTTGCCGCGCTGTATGGTGTGGATGTGGCGAAACAAATGCTGGCGGTGATGTCTGAAGAAGAGGGATTTGGACTCACAGGGTTTATCAGCCCCACGTCACTAACACGTTCCAATCGCAAAGAAATCACTTTCTTCATCAATGGTCGCTGGGTACACGATGTTTCGCTCAGCACGGCACTCTTACAGGCATATCATACGCTGCTCATGGTGGGACGTTATCCACTGACGGCGCTCTTCCTCGAAATCCCGCCGGAAGAAGTAGACGTCAATGTCCATCCGGCAAAGGCGGAAGTACGTTTCCGAAATTCGGATAAAGTCTTTAGCTTTGTCCAGCGTTCAATGCGCAGGGCTTTACTGGCATATTCGCCCGTCCCCAACGTTGCACCGTCGCTTTGGGGGACGACGCGGACTGTGCCTTCTGTTGAACAGCCCAGGCACACTGGCTTGGATTGGAAGATCGGGCACGATGAACCAATACCAGTAAAAAGTAATCAGTCACCAGTATCCAGTGATCAATCGTCAATTGGTAATCGTGAGTCGGAAAGTGTAAATCGCCAATCGGAAACACCTGCACTTGCGCCAGGTGCAAGTGTTGCAAGTATCCCTCTCCTACGATTGGTCGGTCAGATCGGCGCGACCTATCTTGTTGCCGAGGGTCCGGATGGTTTGTATCTAATTGACCAACATGCCGCGCATGAACGGGTCTTGTTCGAAAAATTGATGACGCAACATGCCATGAAAAATATTCCCTCGCAGGCTTTACTTACACCTGTAACGGTTACACTGCCTCCTCAATCCTCCAACTTACTAATTACCCAATTACCTGTGTTGCAGCATTTTGGTTTCGATGTTGAAGAATTCGGTCCAAACACGTTTCAAGTACGCGCCATGCCCGTTTTATTTATGGGCAGTGATCCATCGGCAGCGTTGCGGGCTTTGGTGGAAGATTTCGAGGAGGATGAAGCACCCCTCCAGAATGAGATCGAAGCCAAGCTTGCGGCGCGCGTCTGCAAGCGGATGGCGGTCAAGGCCGGCCAAGCTTTATCCATTGAAGAACAACGCGCGCTGTTGAACGATCTTGAAGCCTGTGATTCGCCGCGCACTTGTCCGCACGGCCGACCGACAATGATCCATCTCTCGGTGGATATGCTCGAACGTCAATTTGGGAGGCGCGGTGCCCGCTGATGCGAAAGGTCAAGAGTTGAGTGAACTGACAGCCTTGTTCGCTCAATATGGGGTGAAACCATTTCTTGAAGCGACAAATCTCCTGGTTGTTTTGCTCGATAAAGACGGCAGCTTGCTTTCCTGGAATCCAGCTTTTGATGCCAAGAAACCGGCTCACCGTGAGCAAACAAACTTAAGAAATTTTCTTTCCTCGCCTGAAGAAAGTCTGTTCGATCAGTTACTTTCTACGACTTTTAACAAGCGTATCCGTACGAAGGGAGAATTGGAATTCGCTGGTGAGTTACGAAATGATAAATTTGCTTGTCTCTTGATTCCGATGCCAGGTCAACGGATTCTTTTCATTGCCGAACCAATTCCCCTCCCGTCTGAACTCGAAGCTGTGACAGCAGAGTTGGAAAGGACGAGGCGCATCCTGACTATTAAGGAAATAGAGCTAAAGGCAGTTATGGCGCAGGCAGAGGAAGTTTCGCATACAGATGCATTGACCTTCCTTTCAAACCGGCGACAGATTCTTGGGGATTTGCAGCGCGAAGCGATCTTTTCGGACCGTTATGGCACCCCGCTGACCATCTCCATGCTGGATATTGATCATTTCAAGCAAGTCAATGATACCTATGGTCACACTGTTGGCGATGATGTGCTGCGCATTCTGGCGGGTGAATTGCGAGACCATATCCGTTATCCTGATACGATTGGACGCTATGGCGGGGAAGAATTCCTGATTGTCCTGCCTCACAGTCCACTTAGAGCCGCGACCCAGCAGGCAGAGCGACTATGCAGGCATATCCGGTCTTTAGTAATGAAAACAGGTGAACAAGAGATCGCGGTCACTATCAGCATGGGACTTGCGCAATATAAAGTACATGAAGAAAACTGGCATGTATTTCTCAGCCGTGCCGATGCAGCGCTCTACGAGGCGAAGAATAATGGACGGGATCAATGGGCGGTTTCTAAGGAGTGAAGATGAAATCGTTGTGGCTGGAAAACAATAAAATTTCCTTGCGCGATGTTCCTCAACCGCGCAATTCAAATGAAGCCCTGATCAGAGTTCGCAAAGCAGGGATTTGTAGTACCGACCTTGAGCTGATCAAAGGATATTACCCATACACTGGTGTTCTCGGACATGAATTTGTGGGAGAAGTAGTCGAGGCGGAGGATGCCTCGTGGATTGGTCAGCGCGTGGTAGGGGAGATCAATGTCTCTTGTTATCAATGTGAGCAATGCCAGAATGGACGTCCCACACATTGTGAGAGTCGCACGGTTCTCGGTATTGTCAATCGGGATGGGACATTTGCCGAATATACACAATTGCCAACGACCAACCTCCATCGCGTCCCCGATTCTGTGCCCGATGAAATGGCGGTCTTTACTGAACCCCTCGCCGCGGCATTGGAAATCCAGCAGCAGATTCAAGTCAAGCCGACGGATCGCGTTCTGCTGATTGGCGCAGGGCGGCTCGGCCAGCTCATCGCCCAGACGCTTGCGTTGACGGGTTGTGATCTGCGCGTGGTAGCGCGGCATGCCCACCAGCAGGACTTGTTGAGGAGGCGTGGGATCAGAGTCATCTCTGAAGATGAGATCAAACTCTGGCGATGGGATATTGTGGTGGAAGCGACTGGGTCGCCGAGCGGCTTTTCTTTAGCGAGACAGGCTATTCGTCCACGCGGAACGCTGGTTTTAAAATCCACCTATAAAGGCGAGATGAATGTCAATTTCTCCTCTATTGTTGTAGATGAGATCAACGTCATCGGTTCGCGTTGTGGGCCATTTGAGCCGGCATTGCGCTTGATGGAATCGCGACAGGTCGATCCAATGGTTTTGATTGCAAGTGAATTCAAATTGGACGAGGCGTTAAAAGCATTTGAGCGCGCCGCAGAAACAGGCGTGCTCAAGGTGTTGATTAATGTTTAGCTTCAGCCGCCGTCCCCGGCGGGCACTTAGGAGGCTTCGTTATTACGTGGAATCGTCCGTGTTGCGCGAGGCAGGTGAACTGCGAAGGATGTTCCCACGCCCATTTTGCTCTTCACTTCAATGCGACCATTATGACCCTGAACGATCTGTTTGCAGATGGAGAGTCCGA
>DATGYJ010000415.1:0-3670 GCA_035298105.1 Anaerolineales bacterium
CTATTGGAAAATGGATGCGGCAGAGCGCGGACGTATCCGCAGCCAGGTGGAGGCGTTGATTCTCGAAGCGCTTGCATATTATGCAGATTCAAATTTGCCGCAAGCCTCACAAACTTTGAACGAATCTCTCGCACTGGGGCATGCAAAAGGGTTCCGGCGTCTGTTTTTGGATGAAGGGAGGCGTCTGGCTGTTCTGCTTCAGGCGGCTCTCCCCACGCTTCCCAACCGGACCCTTAGCCTGTTTGCCACAGCCCTGCTGCAGTCCTTTCCTCTTGATCGCGCTGAGCAGGGTTTAGAGCATGCAGCCGAAGCGGTAGAAGGCATCCAGACCGAGGCGCTGAGCCAACAGGAAGTGCGCGTCCTGCGTTTGCTTGTGGCGGGTTTATCAAACGCGGAGATCGCTCGGGAGCTGGTTGTATCGACGAATACGATCAAGACCCATGTGAAGAGCATTTATCGCAAGTTGAATATCAACTCACGCAGTGAAGCTCGCCAGGTAGCCCGCGAGTTGAGGTTGCTGTGACACAATCACCCCTGCAATCACCCACCCGGGGTGAAGCCTGGAAATCGGATAAATACTACAATGCGGCCAATGAAATCTCGCATCCAGTAGGATTTTGAAAATGACACAACGCTCTATTCTTGCAGGTATCAATCAAACCATCATTATCAAGGCGGGAGCCAGCGTCACCGTGAAAGGCCACGATAGCAATCTGGTCACCGCCGAAACGAAAGGGACCTGGGGGTTAACCGTGGAACGCCGCAGTGAATCGCAAATTGGGCGGGCGCGGGCTGCAATTGGCGAGCATGTGCTCTTCGATTGGCGGATCAAAGTTCCCCGGCTTGGGGAGAAGCAGACTGACAATGAAGTGGTAGAAGTGCAAATGGTTGGCAGCGGCGAAGTGCTCGTGCCGTTCGAATCGAATATCAAGGTCTATGCCGGAAAAGATATCAACGTGCAGGGTCTCAAGGGTCAGGTGGACGCCTATTCCGGCTTGAGCCTGAACTTACAGGATGTTTATCGCCTGGGAAATGCCTCAGCCGGCTGGACCATGAATATTGATTGCCAGACGCTGACCGGCAAAGATGCGACCTTTGGCGCGGGCAGCGACTTGCGTTTTCAGGTTGCCGATTTGACCAGTGTCCACTTGCGCATCAAAGACATAGGTGGATATTGGGAAGCGCGCATTGGAGGCGGGGAAAAATCGGTTTCCCTCAAATCGGGCGGCGATGTCACTCTTGTGACCGATCAGCAAGTCGAGCCATTGCCGCCCAATTACATTCTAGGGAAGATCGAGAGGCCGGCGATCTGATCCCTTAGCAGTGCTCAATTGTCTCTGTTGCCCGGCAGGACGACAATAATCCCGTTCATTGGGGTGCCGAAATTCCCGTTGCTATCCTGGATACCACCGTCGGGTCCCGGAGCAATCGGCTGGTGGAAGGCGTCTAGTTGGGCATGGAAGCGGCAATAATATACGAAGACCCCTGCCTTCCGGAAGCGGAATGTTACCATCCCTGGATTTCCACCGTTGCTTTCAGTTCCGGGGAGCAATATATTGGTTCCTTTGTGATTTGTAGTGGTAAAGAAATCATTGCTTACAATTGTATGGTCATCTGTATCGTGGTTGACCCAGGTGACCTGTTCCCCAGCTCTGATGGTCATTACAAAGGGGTCGAAGCGATCCTCTTCCGGAACATTCACGATGTGCACCTTGGAACGATCTGCCAGGGCTACGCTGACTGGCAAGAGTAGTGCCAGGATCAGCAAAATTGCGATGGAAACAGCAACTACTTTGCGAGACTTGAAAATCCGAAACATATCTACCTCCTGTTTTCGCTAAAAATTGAACTGAGTACGAAACTGAAATGTCGGCGATCCAAACCGCGAATTTTATTGCCGCGCCTGTTGGGTTCAGATCTCAGGCATGAACGCCTGCTCTGTTTTTCATATTAAATTATACGGACGAGCATTTGGCTTGGATGTATTGCAAGAGCAAAATCATTAGCGCATTGAGAATGCTCTGCAGGAATACCTTGAGAAAGGCACTGCCCATTTTTGCTTGAGTCTGGCCCGACCATCCATGTCCCCATACATGAGAAAGAGCAAAGCAAGTCTGAAGCGATGAGAGGATATAGGCAGGATATAGCCACGATATAGGCAGGATATGAGCAGCCTTTTTCCACCTTATAGGCAATCCGAAGAATGAGCGAAATAGCAGCGAGAGAACACCGATCAGACCAGGCAGGCAAGGCTTCAAAAATTCGAGAATGGACGGTCTCTGGTTTCTTCAGCCTGCTTGTGATCCGTAGAGCTGGGGGCGTTTGCAGATTTGTTCCCTTTCATTACCCATCAAACAGAATAGACCTCTGGTCTAGCCAGAGGTCTATTCTGTTTGCCCGTCATTCCGTATAAGCGGAGTGGGCAGGGTTGATTTGATAAATTTTATCCGAAGGAGCGCTTCCCTATGGTTTAGCCTTGTCCCAAAATTGCATTCAGAATCCCTGCGGGTTTCTTGGTCGATTTCGCTCCGTTATGCTGACCGTTCGGCGCCGACATGACTGCCCGCAGTGCCGCCAGTTCCTCTTCAGGGTCTCTGAACTGCATCGAATATAAGCGGGCATATAAGCCATTCTGTTCCATCAGTTCTTCATGTGTGCCAAGCTCGACGATGCGACCTTCATCCAGTACGGCAATACGATGCGCAACTTTAATGGTGCTCAAGCGGTGTGCCACGATCACGGTCGTACGGCGCTTGGCGTGCATCAGGTGATCAAGTGCTTCCTGGACTAATCCTTCCGATTCGTTGTCCAGTGAGCTGGTGGCCTCATCCAGCAGGAGGATCATGGGATCTTTGAGAATGGCACGCGCAATCGCAATGCGCTGGCGCTGCCCACCACTCAGGTTCATGCCCCGCTCCCCAACGAGCGTCTCGTATTGCTTTGGAAATTCCATAATGAAATCGTGGGCATTGGCGGCTTTGGCGGCCTGGATCATTTCTGCCTCGGTAGCGTCCAGACGTCCGTACAGAATATTCTCGCGGATCGTTCCGCCAAACAAAATGGTCTCCTGGGGTACGATGCCAATTTGCTCGCGCAGGCTGTGCTGAGTCACAGAGCGTAGATCATGCCCATCGAGACGGATCAGGCCTTCGGTTGGATCATAGAAACGGGGGATGAGGTTGAAGATCGTACTCTTGCCCGCTCCGCTGGGTCCAACCAGTGCCAGGATCTCGCCGGCGCGGATATCCAATGAAACGTTCTTCAACACGGGGGCCTCACCATCGTAGGTGAAGGAAACATTCTCGAAACTGATCTGTCCACGCGCGACTGGCATCTCAACCGCCTTCGTTTCATCCTGGATACTGGGGTTGGTGTCCAGAATTTCAAAGACGCGTTGGACACCGCCGAGTGCTGCACTGAGCTGGGCATAGAGGCCTCCTAATCCGCCCAGGCTGGCGGCAATCGAAATTCCATACATCAGGAAACCGGTGATCATTGCCAGAGTGAGGTGCCCGGCGATGACTTCACGCCCGCCATACCACATGATCGCAGCAATGGAGCTGAACCCCAGGAACATCATGACCGCTCCGAACAAAGAGTTATATACAGCCATCTGTAAAGAGGCCTGAAAGGTCTTTCCCATGGCTTGATGGTAGCGTTGGGTCTCATA
>DATGYJ010000416.1:0-43178 GCA_035298105.1 Anaerolineales bacterium
AGAATGGAAACAGCAAGGTGCTGCCAAGCGAATCAATGAAGAGCGTTGCGACAATGATCCAGAATAGTGGAGGAAATTCAGCGTAGATGTTTTTGAGCTTGGTGAGCATAGGCGCTTTGACTCGAAAAGGATTGAAATTACTTATCCTGCCTGCAATCCTTACCAGGATGATAACGCAAAGCGCGGAGGAGTTTAATAGCAAAATAAGGGCAATTCTTGTCAAAGTTGTAATTAGGAATTCCACAGAAAGAATCAAAACCCCGCCGTGAGGCGGGGCTGAGCTTACTTTTTCTTCATTTTCGTTCGCCCCTCTGCTATTTGCTTTTCACGCTGGCGTGAAGTGTAAGCTATCGAACTTTCATGATCCTGGGGCCGCGTAGGTCCAAGATAATCTATGAGGCTGATCTCATCATTAATTCCGGACTTTTCAGGATCCCAGATAATCATGGTGCGATCCTGACTGATCTCAAATTTCTGGCGGTCTTCAAGCGACGCGTTATAGACTGTCGGGATCCACATGAGCGGGATTGAGATCACACGTTCGTCTGTCAACTCGACGTGCATATATTTGTCGTCAAATTTCACAGCGTGGATATAAGCTTCCTTGGGGAAAGTGTATTCATCAATCGAATGTTGAACCTTATATCGCTTGACTTTTATCTTTTCATTTATTCGCTTTGTTCCTGTAACCATGCCATTCCTCCAGCAAGTATTCCAGGTCTTGCTCAATTACTTTTAGGGCCTTATTTAATTCCTGAGTTTTAAGAATCTTGCCTGCACGTGCAACTTCTATGTTCGGCTCCAGCCAAATCTCTGCATCATTCTGGTCGTTTTGTGAGCCTTTTCCTACATGAATACTTGCACGGTTTTCACGGAGCGCGTCATAACTATGAAACCAAAAAATCAGACCATCGGCTTCGAGGATTTTTGGGCTCATCATATATGGGATTATAGCAGAAGCCTGAGGTACCCAAATTAGATGGGAAGATAGGACGCGGACGGATATTTTTGCTGGTTAATATCTGTTTGTCCGCGTCCTAAATTTGCTTACCTCCAATTCATAGCAGGGATTTCTACGGAGTGTCCATAAAGTTGTGTATATACCAAATCGGTATCCTCTGCGTTCAGGATCATAATGCCCGACTGCTGGCACATCGTGTAAATCTGGTACTCAAGCGTAAGAGATGCCTGGAAAACGGTCATGACCGTTGCCGCGTCATCGTCGGCGGCGATGCGATTGATGGACAGCGTTTTGCATTCCACGCATTGATGGATCAACATCAACTCGCCGCGTGCTTCACGCTGGTACTTGTTCCTGCCTCGTTTCATGGTCAAACCGATGGGTCTCGTCGGCGCCTTACAGGCGGACAAGCGATCGCCTGCCGCGAACAAATCCAGATGGCACGACCACAGGCAGTAGGGACAGTGGTTGCGATGGTTGACGCCGGAGAGCAGGTGCGCACTGGAGACAAGAGCATGGCAATGGGCGCAGCGAAAATCACCGAAGGATGCGAGGCGGGTTCTCATAGTTCCTCCCGCAGACGCAGGTAACTTTGATAGCGATAGGGACTGACCATGCCAGCCATGACTGCTTTTCGAACCGCGCAGCCGGGTTCCTGGTCATGGCGGCAACTTAAGCCAAACCTACATTGCCCTGCATGATCGGCTATTTCCGGGAACAGGAACGCCAGTTCCTCGCCAGTGATATTCCACAAACCGAATTCACGGATACCGGGAGTATCTACGAGTGCACCGCCGAGATCCAGTTCGAACATCTCGAGATGAGTCGTGGTATGACGTCCCTTGCCAAGCTGGCCATTGCTCACAGCTTTGATACGCAGGCCAAGCCCAGGCTGAATGGCATTCAGCAGGGATGTCTTGCCCACGCCGGATTTCCCAACCATCACAGACAGCTTGCCTTGCAGTGAATCTTTGAGTTCTGTGAGACCCTCGCCAGTAGTCGCACTTACCAAAAGGACCGGATAACCGATTCGGCGATAGATCTCGAGCTCTTGGTTGAGTTCGGGATTCTTCCAGGCCAGGTCAAGCTTGTTGATCACGATCAGAGATGGCAATTCCGCGGCTTCTGCGGCGACCAGATACCGGTCCAGAAGCCCCCACTTGGGGGTGGGATTCGCTGCGGAAAACACGGGCAGGACCAGGTCTGCGTTGGAGACGATCACCTGCTCGAAGACGCGTTGACCGGGCACAGGCGCCGGGCGGGAGAGCTTCGAGCGCCGTGGCAGGATTTCCATGATCATGCCGCGACCATCGCCTGCATCTATATAGCGGACCTGGTCACCGATCGCGACCGGATCCACATGCTCGATGGCACGCACTCCCTGTACGGCGTGGCGTAGAGAAGTGGGATCGGCAGTAGGAAAGATCAATTGTTTATGTAACCGGGACGAGAGGACGCAATCGATTTCTCGTCCGCCCGTCCGGGTGCGGACAGTGTAATGTCCCAGAGTTTTGCGAAAGACGACAGCGAGGTCGCCTTGATCGTCGGTATTCATTGTCAGGGTTTCCTGTAAATGTGCGCAAAGCACGAATTTTGTAAAAAGAGAATTGCGATAACCACCCGCCTTGAATTGGGCGGGCAGGGATGAGTTCCTGGGAGAATGGGACTTGAGCAACTTGAGCTAACATAAAATTATTTCCTTTCTTAAAGTTTCTTCGCGCTGACTGGCGCTTTAGGGCCGTATGCAATCGAAGTGCTTTTGCAAATGCGTCCTCCCGAAGGACACCGGGACGGTGTGAGCGCAGCGCAGCGCAGTCGAAGGACGAAATAAAAAACCAGCCACAGAACATTCCGTGGCTGGTTGGTCGTTGGTGAACGAACAGACGTCTTTACGGTGCCAATGCAAGCGAACAGAGGCGGCTGTTATCCATTAAATAAAAACGCCACGGATATGGGTACGTCCGTGGCAGAGAGATTGAATCAAAAGATCTGGCTTAACTGCTGTGCAGAGACGCGCCCATGGGGGTATCGCAAACAATGACCGATGCTGAATTGAACAAAAAGCGCGTCTCCTTTCCTTAGAAGTGAATTACAGGTTGTAGTTTACCAAGGGTTGTAAGCAGCGTCAAGGTAAATCCCTGAATTACAAAGGAGCTCCATTCCGGGAATCACTCGCAAACCCGAACAGAGATGCCATGCCTTGCAGGATCAAACTGCCTCCATAGACGATCATATAGGATTCCAGGTCGCCTGTAACGAGCACCAGGTGGAAGGTCCAGACGATGGTTGCGGCGCCGAGCGCGACCAGGAACAGGCTGCATAGCGAGATCAGCCCCGGGTTGAGAGTGCGCATGCTCCCCAACCATGTGAGCGCAGCGACCAGGATGACAGAAATCGCGGCCGCAATTTTGATCAGAGACCACCACCGGGCGGCGTGACCGAGTTCGCTGGGGGAAAGACTGAACGCGAGGATCAGCCCTGCGATTAGTAAGTTGACCAAAGCCAGAAAGATCGAAATGGTTTTCATCACGACACCTCCTTTAGGATTTGCTTTTAGCTGCTGGTGCAAAACTTGCTCACGCCGCCGTCCCGACGGCGATTACAGAGTAACGCCTGCGCCGGGGACGGCGCAGGGAGCACTTTTGCGGATTTGCTTTTAGCATAGGTGCGCGGGACTGTCAGAGTCTATAAAAGGACTCTCAATTCCTGCAAAATCCTGCCGGGAGCAGGCTCCAATAAAGGGTGGGAGTCGCTGAAAACATCGCTTGAAGTCTTGTGTCACAAAAATTACACACCTGCCTGATTTGTTTTGCAAATCAGGCAGGTGTGTGGCTAATTGATTGATTTACCTACAAGTTATTCGTTCTCTAGGATTGTAGTGTCAGCAATCGGTTGAAGAAGGAACGATAGCGCTTGAGTGCCATGCGCAAATCTTCAGTAGAGACATCCTTGCCGCCATTCCATTGTTGTTCCAGGGCGATCCGCCGGTTGGCGAAACTCATCGTCACGCTCTTGAGGATATCGGCGACCAGATCATCCGCTTGTTTGACCGAATCACGCGGATCGTCTACAAATTTGTTCTGGATGTCCAGCCAGCGCGATTGGAATTGCTGGGCTTCCCCTTTGTGGAATAAAGTTTCCAGTTTCTCATCTGTTGAGGTGCGGCGAGCAGTGTTTTCACGAGTTCGTTCTTCAACTCGCTGTTCCTCTTCAGCCTGCCCCTCAGTGGTATCGACTACGTCCGTATTCATTTGTTTCTCTTTTTGTTCTTCCATTAGACTTTCTCCTTCTCAAGGGTATCTTCTACTTTTGGCTCTGGCTGCACCAGATCGTGAAATAAAGCCCGGCCGTGGACCATCGCCTGCCGCATTTCCTCCGTGCTGATGCCATCCTGATCCCCTTTCGCAGCGATGGCGTGCAGTTCTCGATAGTTTGTTACCAGGTCAGGGTGATCGACCGAGATATCGGCGGCACGCTGCTCGAAGTCATCCACCGGATAGCCTCGGGCGCTCATCACTTCTTTGATCAGCTGGTTCGCTTTTTGGACGCTGGTCAGCGGGTGATCGACAAATTCCGTTTGGGTGACTTGCCACTCATGCGTAAACCGATCTGTTTCCTCGGGTGTCAGCGGCCGTATATTGAGTTTCTCCACATGGTCCAAACGGGCCTGTAGTTCACTTTCAGCCTGACGCTTATCCCCCATTTCGTTTAGTGCATGGTCATACTCAGAACCGAAGCGCTCCTTAAGACGTTTCGTCCGCTGTAAACGGCTGAATCCCATCGCAAGCAGCCCTCCGATGATCAGGAAAACGACAGCCACTAAAATGATCGTAGTCGTATTAGTCATATTTACTTCTCTCCTTCTGAGCCGGGACGTGCTGTGCTAGGAATCTCATTTCGAAGCGACGCCTTGGGCTCTCGAATAAAGTCGACCTGTTCTTACATCTGTGTAATGATAAGGACCTTGAACCATTAGTGGTAGCGGGAATAACCCCACCTGAAGGTGGGGCATCTTCCGCTTTTGGCGCGGTGCTTGGGAAAGCAATTGAGATGGGTGAAGGTCTCTGTGGATGAAAGCCGGCTGTTCGTTTGTCAAGGCGATGGCTTTAAGGCTTCCCAAAAGGTGCGCGGGGTGAGTACTGAGATCGGTTTGGCAAGACCAAAGCAGGTATCAATCACCACCCGGTGGAGATGCGCATTGTGCTGAATTCGATACAGGGCTTTATCAATGATCCCATCCCGAAACCCCAGGCGCTGTACCAGATGTCCAAGCAAAAATGGAAAGCTGAACTTCCCACCCAGGGCAGCGCGGTAATTCTTCTGAATCGTTGATACGTCCCCTTGCCAACCATGCAGAATCGCGTCTGCCGCCAGTTGTGCGGACTCGAGAGCGTAGTCAATGCCCTCCCCGGTGATCGGGTTCACCAGGCCCACCGCCTCCCCGATTACCAGGATGCGATCTTTACCCGTCAGGGAACGTGAAAAGTCGGTGCGCAAAGGATGCCCTTTGATCGGCCCCACTGGCCTGGCGTTTTTCAGGATGCGCTGCAGATAGGGATGCGATTGGATGAGATGCCGCAAATGAGTTGGCTGAGGCACGTGGCTGTCGAAGAAGACCCCGCAGCCGATATTGGCTGTGCCGGAGCCTGTCGGGAACACCCAGCCATAGCCGGGATGCTCGACGCCGTCGAAGAAGAGCACGATCGTATCGTCCAGCCCGGCCACGTTTTCGAAGTATGCCCGGGCAGCCAGGTTTGAGGGAGGAGCTTGTTTTAACAGACCTGTTTTTCGCAGCAGAGCCGTATTTGCACCCGTGGCGATGATCGCCAAAGTGGCATCCATGGATCTGTTGCCTTCGAGCCCAAGGTGGACACAGCCATTCTCCTGAATAAGGTTCTCGACTTTGGCCTGTGGAATGAACTGCGCACCAGCCCGGACGGCGTGTTGGAGCAGGAGTTCGTCAAGCCGGAAGCGGGGGAGGATCAGGATGCGGCGAGGCGGATCACCAGGTCCGGAAAGCTCGATCCGGTAAGTCACTTCGTCCGAATTCCGTATGGTAAGAGCGGTGCACGAATAAGCCGATGCTTCGACCTGGGGCAATACGCCCATTGAGTCGAGTACTCCCAAAGCACGCGGCGTCAAGCCATCACCGCAGGTCTTATCGCGTGGAAAATCGAATTTATCCAGCAGGGCCACGCGCAAGCCGCCCTGTGCGAGATAATAGGCAGCCGCAGACCCGGCGGGCCCTGCACCAACAATTGCCACATCATGGGGCATAGGACTCATGAATTACACCTTCCAAATTATGGAATTCCCGATACGAAATATTCGGTGGCATTGAAACGAATTGGTCTTCTCTGAATTTGCAGGATTATATCAAGAGGGAGAAGAACAAAGGAGAGCGGAACTAATTTCAGTTCTATTTCGTCGAAAAACGAGCATAAAGAAAACGGTACCCCTGTTCAAGGCCGTTTTGTTTGTGGGCGGACAATTCCTCGTTAAAAGATTTTCCATACACAAATTACAATAAAATAACTCATTCGCGAGTTGTGAGAGGTCCAATGAAGAAAAGATACTTATACTCCCTGTTGTTTGGGATCCCTGGCTTTTTCGTTTCTGCCATGCTTTCCCTGGTTATTTTCGGCGCTGTTATTGGCATTCTTTGGCTGTATGTTTTCGGTGACAACCCATGGCCCTTTTCCCCCGAAACAGCGCTCTCTATCCTGCTTGTGCTCGTCTTCCTACTGTTGTGGATGAGCTTCATCACCACCGGGTATGTGATCGGCAAGAAGCTTGAAAAGGATCCCGGATTGAACTGGAAACATATTCTGATCTCGGGGGGACTGACATTGCTGTTTATCCTGTTTATTGTTCTACAGCAGCTGAGTGTGGGAAACCTGGGACCAAAATCAGACAGTACACGCTGCAGCAACTTCTGTTCCGCAAAAGGGTACTCCGCCAGCGGAATGCCTCCCCTCAATTCTGGAGATCGAACCTGTAGTTGTTATGACAGTTCCGGACACGAAGCGCTGAAGACTCCACTGGATCTTATCGATCCGGGCGCATCGAAATGAGAGCTGGGACAGGGGATAGATCGGTTTGGATATAGCTCACGCTATTAAGAGGCTCTCATCTCAGCATAGCGGATATGCATGTCCATGATATATGTGCCTATCTCTCCGAGATGTTCATAGGATTCGGACTGGTGGACAAAGGAGACTTTGTCCGTTTGCATACGTTCCAGAACCCGGTCAGTAAAGAGCGCATAGCCCTTCCAGCCGGTGGATTCTGAAACATGGTTCTTCAAGAGCCGGTGAATCAGGTTGACATCCGTACCCAGCAGGTGCTCAACACCTGCCACTTTTTGCATCAGAAATTCGCCGTGATGCACCATGAACTTTAGATCCAGAGTGGGGAGGGCCTGGCAGGCTCTGCACGGACAGGTCGCCTGGCTAAATAAAGCCAGGGCCTTCTCGCGAAACGCCAGGTAGGTCTGATCGATCAATTCCAGCAGGGGTTGGGCCTCCTGCAGTTGGCTTTCCTCAATGTAAGCAAACACGGCATCGCCTTCCAGTTGGCAAATGGTCAGCAGGCCGCTGATCTTCTCCACGATGGTTTCCAGCAGGAAGGAAAGCGCCATATCGGCGTGTTCAATTTCTGTCTTTGCAACAAAGGAGGTATAACCCGAAATATCTGCCAGTACCAAATAGCCAGTCCGTGTTTTTCGTTCCATCGCTCGCTCCTCAAAAACCTATAAAGTTCAATCGTATTCTACCGCTTGTCTCACGCATGTGGAACATGCGTAAGTAAAGTTATTGAATTGTTTTGTAAGTCAAATTATAAACTTCAAGTCTAAATCCTTGTGCGGCACTCTGTAATCTGTTATTGGATGCTTTACATTGTGTTTTCATACCCAATCATTTAAATCAAACCCCGCCGGGAGGCGGGGCTGACTTTCCAAACACGAGCAAATTTCGAATCAGACTACATGGTCGGCGATTTGATGCCGAGTTGATCCAGGATCGCCTTCAGGCCAGCGCCTTGCGTTGGCTCAACAGCCCAGGAAGTTACCTTATTATCTTTGACCGTTATCTTTGTATTTTCGAGCTTGGCGGCAAAGGGTTTATTCGTGGCGGGGATCACTCCCATCTTCATATTAGTCAGGTCAAAAGAGCCACGGTGGGTTCCGCTCAGTTGTGAAGTGGTTCTGACGACATCATCATCCGCGCCGATCACCTTGAAATGATAGTCCAGGTCTGGGAAGGCAGTCTTCAAGCTGGCGCTCATTCCGAGCCAGGCTTCCCGGTTGATGGGTTCGGGAATCGGGCCGCTGAATTGAAAATTGTCTGCGAGCAGGGTCTTGGCATTGTTGAAATCGCCCTTTTGAATGGAATCCATCAGGGATTGTACAATTTCTCTCTTGTTCATGTTATTTTCCTTTACTTTTAATCGAGCTGTCTCAGAGCAAATGGGCTTGGGAATAAAAGGATGCTCCCTATGGGACATCCACCGTTTCCCCCAAAATGATAAACACATTGTTTACTAACGCCAAATTTAGCATAACACGCTATTGGTTCAAAATACGCGGCCTCACAAACTTGTAAGGATGAAGGATCTCACTGTAGGGCGGAGCCTAGCCCGCTCTCAGCGAAAGATTGCCAAGCATCCCTGAAGGGAATGGCATGGGTGAGGTGCCGTGCTGGCTGCCCGACAGGGCGTGTCGAAGCGTCAAATCAAAACCCGCCGTGAGGCGGGTGGATATTGTTATGCCTGCGTCTGAACTGCCACGACCATTGGCCGCCCGGTGACACCCGCCTCATCCATCGCTTGCTTTGTGTGCGGATCGTTCAAGAAGGCTTGCGCTTTCCCCGCCTCATCCCATTCCAGGATCAATGTGACATTGTTGGGATTATCCACATCGCGATAAAGCTGTTTGACCCCTGTAGAACCGGCAGATTTACGATTGGGCTCATTGGCATCGAAGCCCAAGCGCCACTTGTCGTAATCGGTAACATTAAGACGGAGATTGATGTAGACCATGTAAGCTTGTCCTTTCCATTGTGCGGCTAAAGAGTATCTGTAGTCATTTAATTTAGTGTATCATCCCTGCGTGGCAACAAAGAAAGCCCAAGTCAGTCGGGAATGGGGAATAAGGGAAAGGGGATAGGGGTGAGGGGAAATTGTTTTCCGAAGCAGGAGAAACCCCGCCTCACGGCGGGGTTGACATTTAGTTACTGGCAGATTTCGAAGCAGAGTACGGGGTCGGTAATTTGACTCCAAGTTGCCCCAAGATCGCCTTCAGTCCTGCGCCTTCGGTTGGCTCGATAGCCCATGATTTAACTTTCTCGTCTTTAAAGGTTATCTTCGTATTTTCCTGAGCGGTAGAAAATTTCCTGTTTGTAGCGGAGATCACACCCATACGCAAACCCGTGAGATCGAGCGCCCCACTGTTGGTACCGCTCAGCTGCGATGTGGTATTGACAACATCACCCTCCGAGCCATCCACTTTGAAATGATAGTTCAGATTTGTGAATGCCATCCCCAGACTGGCGCCCATTCCCAGCCAGGTTTCAGCGTTAATGGGATTGGAGACCAACCCACTGAGTTGAAAATCATCCGTAAGCATGGATCTGGCATACTCGAAATTGCCCTTCTGGACAGAATCCATGAGGGCTTGTGCGGTTTCTCTATTTTTCATTACATTGAACCTTTACTACTCATCGAACTTGTTTTACGCATGGGCCTGGTCTTAATGGATGCTCCCTCTGGAACATCCTCCGTTTCCCCCAAATGATAAACTTATTGTTTATTACGCCGAATTCAGTGTAACACACTAATGGGTCAAAATACGCGCCAATCGTTACTTTGCCAGGAGACGAGATGTCCACTTTGTCCTAAAACAAGGATTATTTGCTGGTCGATTCAGCCACAACAGTTCTATTTTTCCCTGCTGCCTTTGCGACCTTCAATGCCTGTTCGGCAGTTTGGATCAATGCCTCGACTGTGTTCCCATGAAGGGGATATTCAACGACACCGATCGAGACGGTGATGGGAAACATCCAATCCTTGGATACTTCTTCGATCGTAGAGCGGACTCCATCCGCGACGTTGACTGCATCTTTGCTGCCGGTATGGGGCAGGATGATGACGAATTCATCTCCAAAACGCCATCTGCCTACAAAATCGCCAGGACGAATCGCGGCCGTCAACGTGGAACCGATTTGACCGATCAATTGGTCGCCGGCCGCATAACTGACGGTGTTGTAGCGCTTCAGATCATCTCCATCCATCAGGCACAGGCTAAAATGTCCTCCTTTCGAGATTGATTCGGTCAGTGTCAGCTCCAATTTCCGCTGTGTTGCGATCAGGTTTGGCAGGTTGCCAACCGGATCGGTATAAGCAACCCGGAACGTCACATTCAGCATATAACCAAGAGAGAGGATTCGTTCGGCCATCAATTCAATGGCTCGGATCATCGCCGCGTTGTCATCAAGTGGTTCTGCATCGAAGATTTTGAATGGCTCCTCTCCATCGATCAATTCCGTCAATTCATTCAAATTCTTCCATACCAGCGCAGTGTTCAAGGAAGCCCCGGAGGCAAAGTGAATGACCGCCATCGTGACAACCGGTATATCCATGCTGAGTTGTCTGGCTTGATTGTTGAGTCGTTCAAAAAGCTGGTGCGCTCTGTGATCGTGCAAGACTGTCGATTCGCCTGTAACGACAATCACGAAAGCTTCTCCGGCAATACGATAAACGGTATTGCCCATTTCATCGCGCAATGCAATGCCCAGCCAGCGTAACAATTGATCGCCGCGTTCGAACCCATAGGTACGGTTGACGCGCCGGAGTTGATAGACATCAATGCCGATGAGGGTCATTGGACTGAGAGCCTCATTGCCAAAATTGTTTTCGATCCCTTTCGCAAAACTGACCAGATTCCAGCAGCCTGTCAGAAGATCGATCTCAGATAACTGGGCCTGCAAGTTCTGTTCCATGGGGCTTATTTTTACTCTATCAAAACAATTAATGATGACATTGAATTAATTATAGCTGGAAGCAGCATCATATAAGGTTGGGTCATGATTGGCATCACCACCGGGAACTTGTGACATCGTTCATGCGTCTACGCCTTGAAGATCTTTTGTTTCATGAGTGTTTAGGGCGGCAAGAAATCGGATTTTGCTCTCAATCTCCCCCGTACCTTCCAGACAATCCTGTACTAATCCTGTACTGATCCTGTACTCATCCCGTAGTCATTCTACTGTCCTGCCTCTGGGAGCCTTCTCTCTGCCTTGAGGCGTCCCTTGTTCGATTTCGGATGCTCTTTTTGAATACCCGTGTACACGCTTTTCATGTACCCTTTTCATTTGACATTCTCCCGTTTTTTTGCTAAACTATAAGTTGTCAGACAACTAGACTGATTACTAACCACTGACTACTTAAAATGACAACCCTACTCATCAAAAACGCCTACATCGTCACCATGGATGACCATCAGCGGGAGATTCCCGATGGTGGTCTTTTTATGCGTGACGGCTTCATCGAAGAAGTAGGGCAGACCGCCAGTCTGCCGGACATTGCCGATGAGGTACTTGATCTCAAGGGTCATATCCTCCTGCCGGGATTGGTCAACACCCACCATCACTTTTACCAGACCCTGACACGTGCTGTCCCGGCTGCGCAGGACGCCAATCTCTTTAACTGGCTGACTACACTCTATCCCATCTGGGCGCGCCTGAACCCCGACGACATCTTCACATCCACACAGACCGCCCTGGCCGAGCTTGCCCTTTCGGGATGTACCACCGCCTCCGACCATCTCTATCTTTTCCCCAATGGCTCAAAGCTTGATGATGAAATTGCCGCAGCACAGGAGATCGGACTCCGCATCCAGGCTTCACGCGGCTCGATGTCTCTGGGCGCCTCACAAGGCGGACTTCCGCCTGATTCCGTTGTAGATAGCGAAGACTCCATCCTGAGCGACTCCCAACGGCTTATCGAGCAATATCACGATCCTAAACCTGGTGCGTTCGTGCAAATCGTCCTGGCGCCCTGTTCTCCGTTCAGCGTCACCAGTGACCTGATGAAGCAGTCTGCCAAGCTGGCCCGTGAATATGGCGTTCATCTGCACACGCATCTGGCAGAGACCGAAGATGAAGAACAATTCTGCTTACAGCGCTTCGGGCACCGTCCGGTCGGGTACATGCAGGAAGTCGATTGGGTAGGGGATGACGTTTGGTTCGCACACGCGGTCTGGGTCAATGACGAAGAGATCAAAGTCTTTGCAAAGCATCACTGCGGTGTGGCCCATTGTCCCACCTCGAACATGCGACTTGCATCCGGCATCGCACCGGTCAAGGAATATCGTGCGGCCGGCGTGAACGTTGGTCTGGGCGTGGATGGATCCGCTTCCAATGACGGGTCACACCTCTTAGCCGAAGCCCGCAATGCCATGCTGGTTGCACGTGTCAAAGAAGGAATTACTGGTTTTTCTTTGTCCAATGATCCGAAGCGCAAACTGATGACTGCTCGGGAAGCGCTGTATTTAGGCACGCGTGGCGGAGCAGCCGTGTTGGGAAGAACGGACATTGGAAGTTTGGAAAGTGGAAAGTGCGCAGACTTCTTCGCCGCAGACCTCAACCGGGTTGGTTTTACAGGCATGCATGATCCTGTGGCTGCGATCGTTTTCGGACAGCCTGTCAACGTGGATTACACGGTTGTCGGCGGCAAGTTTGTGGTCAAAGAAGGACAGTTGTGTACTGTGGATGAAAGAAAGTTGATCGAGAAACACAATAAGGCCGCGAAAAGATTGCTCTCATAATGTTGTTCTTTCTAGCTGTACTGCTCTTATTTATGGTGAGTTCGTCTCAGTAAACTTTGAGGAGAATTTATGCCTTCGTCTACCAAGCTTACTCGCTCGCTCGTTGATGTCGCCATGGGACGTATCCCGGCTGACCTGGTGATTCAAAACGGCAAATGGGTCAGCGTGCAATCGGGCGAGCTCATTCCTGGCACGGATGTCGCCATCAAGGATGGACACATCGCCTATGTGGGTGAAGACGCGCGTCACACGATTGGGCAGAAGACGAAAGTCGTTGAGGCGAAGGGGCGCTATCTTGTCCCGGGTTTGCTGGATGGACATATGCATGTGGAATCGGGCATGGTTACGGTCACAGAGTTTGTGCGTGCTGTAGCGGTACGTGGTACCACAGGCATGTTCATTGACCCACATGAGATGGCGAATGTGTTTGGACTTAAAGGCGTCAAATTGATGGTGGATGAAGCCCGGAAGCAGCCCATCCACGTCTGGGTGCAGATGCCGTCCTGTGTGCCCTCTGCGCCGGGCTTTGAGACACCCGGCGCGCATATCGGCCCAAAGGAAGTAGCGCAGGCGATGAAATGGGACGGGATTATCGGTCTGGGCGAGATGATGAATTTTTCTGGTGTGTTCAAGGGTGATCAGAATATGCTCGAGGAAATGTCCATTACCCATGCCAACCACAAAACCATTGGCGGGCATTACGCCTCGCCCAACCTTGGGCTTCCGTTTCATGGCTATGTGGCAGGCGGCGCCGAAGACGATCATGAAGGCACTCATCTCGAAGACGCAGTCGAGCGCGTCCGTCAGGGGATGAAAGCCATGTTGCGCTATGGATCCTCCTGGCACGATGTCGCTTCACAGGTGGGAGCGATTACGCATCTTGGTCTGGACCCGCGCCGCTTTATCCTCGTCACTGATGACTCTCACGCCCAAACGATTTCGTATGATGGCCACATGGACCGCGTCCTGCGCCATGCCATCGAGCAGGGCCTTAACCCCATCACCGCGATCCAGATGATGACGATCAACACTGCCGAGCACTTCGGCCTCACCAAGGAAATGGGCATGATCGCTCCAGGTCGCTGGGCGGATGTGGTGTTGGCCAAGGACCTGAATGATTTCAAAGCAGACCTGGTGATTGCAAAGGGACAAGTGATCGCTGAGAAAGGAAAGTGGAAAGTAGATTTGCCGAAGTTTCCTTATCCAGCCTGGGCAATGAAGTCAGTTAAGTTGAAGCGACCCTTGAAGGCGGAAGATTTTAAGTTGGAAGGAAAAAGTAAAAAGGGGAAAGTGAGGGCGAATGTGATTGGAGTGATCGAGAATCAAGCCCCCACCCGGCATTTGACGTTCGAGGTTCAACCTGAAAATGGCGAAATCAAAGCGGATATGAGCCGTGATATTGCCAAGATCGCGCTGGTGGAACGCCATAAAGGTACAGGCGGCGTGACAATGGCACTCGTCAGCGGGTTTGGTTTGAACAGCAAATGTGCCATCGCATCTACTGTTGCCCATGACAGTCATAACATGATCGTTGTTGGCACAGATGAGGAATCCATGGCGGTGGCAGCAAATCGCCTGGCTGGCAGCGGGGGCGGTCAGATCGTCGTCAAGAATGGTAAAGTCATCGGCCAAGTCGAATTGAAAATCGGCGGCCTGATGTCGAAGGAAAAAGCGGATGTTGTAGCGAAGAAAGCGGGAACAATTTTAGAAGGTTTTAGAGCTTGCGGATGCACACTCAACAATCCAAATATGCAGTTGTCGTTGCTCGCACTAGTGGTCATCCCCGAGCTGCGAATTTCAGATAAGGGACTTGTGGATGTGACCAAATTCAACTTTGTTCCTGTATTGGAGGGATAATGGCTAACTTTCCATTTCAACGTTTGCAGTCTGATCTGGCTGCGCTCATCGAGCGCATGCCCGCAGGTTCGCGTTTGATCTCTGAGCCCGAACTTGCAAAACAACTTGGCGTTTCGCGTGCGACCCTGCGTGAAGCCATGCGCACTTTTGAAACACAAGGCCTCATCCGCCGTCGTCAGGGCGCGGGGACATTCGTGGTTGGTAAAGTGCCTGTCATTGATGCCGGGCTCGAAGTGCTCGAGAGTCTCGATACGATGGCGCGCCGCCTGAATTTGGCGGTCACCGTCAGTGATCTGGATCTTGAGCGCAGCGATGCAGAACCGGATCAGGCAATCGGATTGGGGATCGAGATGGGGACCTGCGTTACTCGCATTCGACGCGTGATGCGCGCCGATACACGTCCTGTCGCCTACCTGATCGACATACTGCCTGAGGATGTCCTGAAGGTCAACGATCTGCCTGAGGCATTCGACGGCTCTGTGCTCGACTTTATGCTTGAGCGCGGCGTCGACCTGCGGATCTCGCGGGCCGCCATCAGCGCGACCAACGCCACGGCTGAGGTTGCCAAAGCGCTCGAGATCCAGCGCGGCGATGTACTTCTACAATTCGTCTCTCAGCTTTATACAACCGATGGAAAGATCGTGGATTATACGGTGAGCTATTTCATTCCCGGATATTTCAATTTCCATGTCGTGAGACGGATTGGGAATTCGTAATTTAGCCACAGAGAGCTCAGAGATTTTGAGAAAAAGATGAGCAAGGGCTGTGGTATTGGCCCATGGAGTGTGTAGATTGATGACATGAGGAAGCGGTGATCATGAGAACTTTGCCGCAAAAGCAGGCTTTTGAACAGGACGATCCTCTGACGCATAAGATCATTGCCTGTGCTATTGAAGTTCACAAGAGACTAGGATCCGGCTTGCTTGAAAAACTATATAAAGAATCCATGGTTGTCGAGATGGAGTTCTATGGTTTGAAAGTAGAAAAGAACGTAAAGATCCCCGTGGAGTATAGAGGCAAGCCGATCGGAGAGTACTTTATCGATATCTTGGTTGAAGACACCGTTATTTTGGAGCTCAAGAGTGTAGAAAGACATGATCCTGTGTTTGAAGCACAGATCTTATCTTATATGAGGCTTACTGGCAAAAAAGTTGGCTTGCTCATTAACTTCAATTCAAAGATGGTCAACGATGGCATCAAGCGCTTTGTTCTTTAAGTCTCAAAAGGCTCAATGCACTCTGTGAACTCCGTGGCTAAGAAAGACACAAATAGATATACATGTAGACACTAATCTGTTTACTTGCATAAATGTCAAAGCAGGACGCTTGATGGAGCAATTGGAGACATTTTGACGTCCAAAAATCTAATCATTTTAATTGGAGGTTTGTATGCGTAGTTTTGCTGGTCGTGACATTTTGTCGCTCAAGGAGTTTGAGCGCAATGAGTTCTTCCATGTTTTCGATGTAGCTGCGAAGATGGAACCTATCGCCCGCTATCGCAAGAACGTGGATATGCTCAAGGACAAGACCCTTGTAACGGCTTTCTATCAGCCTTCGACGCGCACGCGTCTGGCTCATGAAGCCGCCATGCACCGCCTGGGAGGCCATGTCACGGGCTTCTCAGATGCAAAGATGACCCGTGCGGGTGACTTTTATCAGGAGTCCATTAAGGACACGGTCAAGATGCTGGAGTTCTACGGTGATGTGATCGTGATGCGCCACTTCCAGCAGGGCGCGCCGCATGAAGCCGCGAAGTGGGCGAGCGTGCCGATTATCAATGGTGGTGATGGTTGGGGTGAGCATCCTACCCAGATTCTCACCGACCTATACACCGTCCTGCGCGAGAAAGGTCGCATCGATGGGCTCAAATGGCTGGCCGTCGGCGATATGCGCATGCGCACGATGCACTCCCTGGGCTATGCCTTGAGCCAATTCGATTGCCCGGTCACGTTCGTTTCACCGCCGGATATGTGCCTGACGGATGATTTCAAGACAGAGCTTAAGCAGTACAGTGTGAACTTCAAGGAAGTTGAGCATGTCGAGCAGGCGATTGCTGATGCGGATGTCATCCTGGTTGAGCCAGTTGTCCAGCCTGATTACACCAAGTCTCGCGATGAGCGCACCGGCGAACTGGACCTTACTCCCGCCAACTACAAGATCACGCGCGAATTGCTGTTTACCAAAGCAAAATCGGATGCGATCCTGCTTCACTCACTGCCCCGCATGGATGAGATCCCGGCCGATGTGGATATCACCAAGTGGTCACGCTACTGGCAGGAAGCCTTCAACGGCGTTGTCATGAGAATGACGCTCCTGGCAATGATTCTCGGCGCGATGGAATAGAGATTTCGAAGTACACAGGTAGACACGTAGACAAGTAAATAGGTTTGTCCTGTGTACTTGTTTACGTGTTTACCTTTTTACCTGACTACCCTGTCCATGAAAACGATCGAAGTTCGACGGCACTCCATCCGCTCGAAGCCCGGTGTACACTTGAATCAAGCGGGCGTGACTCTGGCACGCCTGGCAGGCGAGAACCTGGGTCCCTTCGACCGTGTGGTAACCTCTACACTTCCACGCGCTTTTGAGACCGCCATTGCCATGGGCTTTGCTGTCGATGAACAAGTCGAACTCATGAGCACGTATGGGGATGCCATCGAGCGTGAGATGCCGTGGCCGCAATCCTTTGCTGCGTATGCTCGAGCATTCAGGTCTGGAAGCGTGATAGGACGATATGCAAAGAGGCTCACGGAGTATTATGCCGAGCTGGCAGATTATCTGGCTGAGGGTCGCTCTGCGTTGGTCATCAATCATGGAGGCGTCCTTGAGTTGGGTGTGGTGGCTTCTCTCCCGGACGCCGAGTACACAGCCTGGGGAGAGGCCGTCGATTATTGTGAAGGGGCCCGGCTTTACTGGGAAGCCGGCAAGTGTGTAAAGGCAGAAGTGTTGAGAGTATCACGATAGTCGGCTAGTCTTCTCGTCACTTGTCTTCTTGTTCTTTGCATCACGCAGTGCAACCAGCCATGAGGTGTAATGACAACGATAAAAAACTTCGAAGACTTAAAGGCTTGGCAAAAGCTCGTGAGATGACAAGTTGTGTTTATGCTCTCACTCGCAAGCAAAAATTTTCTCGTGACATCGAGTTATGTAACCAGATTCAAGCTGCGGCAGGTTCCACCATGCACAATATTGCCGAAGGATTTGAATCAGGTTATGATCCAGAATTTGTAAGTTTCTTGAAAATAGCACGCCGTTCTGCTGGAGAAGTGCAGTCAGAATTGTATCTGGCAGTGGATGCAGGCTACATTACATAAGAAGAGCATAGGAAGGCTTCTGATCTTGCAGTTGACGTCAAAAAATAATCAACGGCATGATCTGATATCTCAGCAAGAATTAGACAGTTGCTTTGGACTGACTAGAAGACGAAAGACTAGAAGACAAGGAGACTAAGATAATGCAAACAGATTTACGACGCCGCGACCTGATCGGTGATCTCGATTTCAGCAAGGAGGAAGTCGAGACCGTTTTGGACGTGGCTTTTGACCTAAAGCGGAAACGCGCTTTGAATGAATTACACCCCTACTTGCGCGATAAAGTGTTGGCCATGCTGTTCTTCTTTAGCAGTACACGGACGCGCGGCTCATTCGAAGCGGGCATGGCACAACTCGGTGGGCATGCGGCTTTCATCGAAAGCAAGACCACTCAAATTGCACATGGTGATACCCCCGTCGAGATCGGCGAAATCTTCGGCCGCTATTTCGATGGCATTGCCATTCGTCATGTGGACTGGAAAGTAGGCAACAAGTACATTAACGATGTAGCCAAATACTCGCGTTCACCCATTTTGAACATGCAATGCGAAATCTATCATCCTTTCCAATGCCTGGCTGACCTGATGACGATCATCGAGAAGAAGGGCCGTGACCTGCGCAGAAAGAAGATGGTGGTTTCATGGGCTTATGCGGCTTCCTATCAAAAGCCGATCTCAGTACCGCAGTCCTTGATCCTGCAGATGCCGCGCTTCGGCATGGATGTTGTGTTGGCTCACCCACCTGAGTTCAAGCTGATGCCCGAGATCATGGACGCAGCCCAGGAACAGGCCCGCAAGTTCCATACAGGCTTCGAAGTCATTTCCGATCCGGATGGGATGGAGAAAGCCTTCAAGGATGCGGATGTCGTCTATGCCAAATCATGGGGCGCGATGCTGACCACTGAGGATGCCAACGAAGGTTCCAAGATCATCAGCCAGTACAAACACTGGATCACAGATACCAAAAAGATGAAGGCCGCCAAGGATGATGCTATTTACATGCATCCCCTTCCCGCCGACCGCGATGTTGAAGTCACGAGCGAAGTCATGGATGGTCCGAACTCAGTCGTCTTCGATGAAGCTGAGAACCGCCTCCATGCGCAAAAAGCCGTGATGGCGTTGACGATGGGATAGGTAAACAAGTAGACAAGTAAACAGGTAGATCAGGAGGCAGGTGTGAGCGATAAAAAACTGTTGTATCAATCGCCGGGTGAACCTGGAAAGCGCGGGTTTGAAGACTTAGATTGCTACAAGCTTTCGTTAGAAATCATGGCAGAGATACACGCTTTTTCAAAGACCTTGCCTCCTGATGAGCGATTTGACCTGTATGCCCAAATCCGCCGTAGCTCCAAGGGTGTTACAGCCAATATTGGCGAAGCCTATGGCCGCTATCACTATTTGGATAGTCTTCACTATTATTCCATCGCGCGCGGCGAACTGAACGAGACACTTGCCCATCTAATTAATGCAAAAGTATTGAACTACATTGAACAGTCGGATTTCGAAACAGTATATGAGCTTATTCGCCAAGCGGAGCAGGCATTGAACGGCTTTATGGCTTATGTCCGTCGCCAGCGTACTGGCTCGCAGGAATATGGTGATAAGAAAATTCATGAAAGTCAGGAAAATTACGAAATAATTCCTGACATTGAAGTACGTTAGAAAAAACAAATTATGATTAGGACCTGTATACGTGTGTACTTGTTTACCTGTATACATCCCCACAAGGAGAACTTATGGCAAAAAAATTAGCAGTAGTTGCAATTGGTGGTAATTCGCTGATCAAAGATGAAAAACACAAGACTGTAGAAGATCAATATCAAGCCGCCAAAGAAACAACCTTCCACATCGCCGATATGATCGAAGCTGGCTGGGATGTCGCGATCGGTCACGGCAATGGGCCACAGGTTGGGTTTATCCTCAGGCGGTCCGAAATCGCCGCAAAGGCGGAAGGGATGCACGAAGTTCCGCTGGATGTATGCGGCGCGGATTCGCAAGGCGCGATCGGGTATTCCCTCCAGCAAACTCTGCAAAACGAGTTGTATTGCCGCGGGATCAAGAAGTCTGTTGCGACTGTTGTGACCCAGGTATTGGTGGACAAGAATGATCCGGCCTTCCAGAAACCATCCAAGCCCATTGGCTCATTCATGGATGAAGCAGAAGCGAAACGCCGTGAAAAGGAAATGGGCTGGAGTGTGGTCGAAGATGCAGGCCGCGGCTGGCGCCGTGTTGTCGCTTCACCGCTGCCCAAAGAGGTGGTCGAACTTGAAGCTGTGAACGCTCTGATCGATGCGGGAACCGTAGTGATTACCGTTGGCGGCGGCGGAATTCCAGTTATCGATGCCAGTGACCATGAATACCAGGGTGTAGCCGCGGTGATCGACAAGGACTTTGCCTCCAGCTTACTCGCTCGTTTGCTCAAGGCTGACCTATTCCTGATCTCTACCGCTGTGGAAAAAGTTGCCATTAACTTTGGCAAACCCGATCAGAAGTGGCTCGATAAAATGACGCTCTCGGAAGCCAAAGCCTATCTTGCCGAAGGCACACATTTCGCCAAAGGCTCGATGGCGCCGAAGATCCAGGCCATCATCTGGTTCCTTGAGAATGGCGGCAAACAGGCCTTGATCACCAATCCCGAGAATATCGGCCGCGCCTTGAAGGGCGAAACGGGTACGTGGATAGTCCCTTAGTTTTTCGTTGCATCAGTTTGTGGTTGGGTAGTTATCTACTCGTGGTATGACTACCCAACTATCAAACAAACTACCCAACTTATGTCCGTCACTCCCCGCGTACTATTGAGTATTGATTACGAACCTGTCTTCGCGCTTTTTCGTTATTATGATGGCCTGAGCGATTCCGGACAACGCCGCGCCCTGGATCATGGATTCACTTTACATGCCATTGACTCAATCCTCGAGCAATTAGGCGATTCAAAAGCAAGCATCTATCTCGTCGGCGAAATTGCAGAGTGGTATCCTGAGGTTCCTCATAAGATTGTTTCAGCCGGACATGAGCTCGGGCTGCATTGTCACATTCATCGCCCGTTAGTGAATGTGCGTGAACTTGCCGAAGACCTCCGCATTTCTGCTCCGTGGTGCAGGGAATTTCATGTGCGCGGGTATCGCGCACCCATGGTTGGGATCAGTGAGGCAGCCTATCACTTGTTGGGGGAGGCAGGTTTCCTGTATAGCTCTTCCATTTATGCTCCGGCGGGGACCTTACTGCAAAAAGGGAATGTTTGGGAGATCCCGGTCAGTACCTTACGCTTGCATGGAAAGAATGGAACGTACACTGCGCCGCGCGATTTCTCTCTCAAACTGCTCCTGGGGGGAGAGATTCCGTATGGCTCGAGTTTCAGTATCGGGTTGATGGGAAAGGGAATCCTCAAGACGATCGAACAGGAATTGAAACGGGGACTGAGCCCCGTGATCATTTTTCATCCGTATGAGTTAGTGAGCCCCTCCGCCTCAACTCGCCTGACGCGCGACCTGATCCTGCATCCGTTATTCCTGCCTTTTCTGCGTAATAAGTCTGCTCTCCTCGCAGAGCTCCTGTGTAACTTCCCTGTCTCGCCCTTAGGGACATACCTTGATGAAAACTTAAAGATCATGGGCTCCGGATGAGTTTCCAGGTTCCCCTTCAAGTTCGGACACTTCAAGAAGGGGAATCTATTGCTTTGCCAGAGTCCCTGGCTGGTTCGGCGGGGTTTGTCGGGCTGGAGCCATGGTTATCCTTTGTCTGGCAGGTATATCATTTCCCTCTTTATCGGATTCTTTCTCAAAAAAATAATGAAATTGATGGCTGGCTTGCGCTCGTACACATAAAACATCCTTTCTTTGGCGATTATCTCACTACCTCTCCCTTCGGCTCTTACGGTGGGTTTGCATATTTATCTGTTACCGTGCGGGATGCTTTGCTGGAAAAGGTCCGGGTGTTGGCGAGTGATCTGGGCGTCGAATACGTCAACGTCCGTTTTGAGGCGGGAGAAGAGCCTCCGCCCGAGGATTGGATTCAACACCCTGTCTATGCCACCTATCGAGTGGATCTTTCAACTGAGCCAGATCAATTGATGAGCAAGTATAGTTCTGATCATCGCAATCATATCCGCAAATCCTTGAAGAAGGGATTCTCAATAAAGTTTGGTCATCTTGATCTGCTGGCAGATGTGTATGAAGCGATTGCGCGAAGTATGCATGAGCTTGGCTCGCCGTATCATAGGAAGTCCTATCTGCGCACGATGGCAGAATCGCTTGGGGAGGCGCTGGAGTTCGCGGTAGTCTATGGTCCCCACAGCGAGTTGGTAGGCGCGGGTGTCTTTATCATTGAGAGCAAGATGGTAACAAATCTGCATGCAAATATCCTGCGCCGATTTCGTTCGGACTATGCCGGGGAATTTTTATACTGGTCCGCGATCGAACGTTATTGTCGAAAAGGTCTGAGGTGCTTTGACCTGGGACGCAGTCTGATGGGCTCTGGCAATGAAACCTTCAAAATGAAATGGAGGCCGCACCGTCAATTACTGGCGTATTGGTATGCACTGATGCCTGGCCAGGTGCTGCCGGAATTGAACCAGAAAAACCCTAAATTTCGGGCTGCGATTTGGATGTGGCAACACCTGCCTGCCTTTGTAGTACGGCCTCTTGGCCCGTTTCTTATCAAAGGATTGGCTTAAGTTTTTTTATGGAATACGAGCTCATAGCACTTTCTCAGCTGGATAATGGGCAGATCAAGCGCTTGAGTGCCCTGCATTGTTCGGTGATGCACACCTTGCTTGCGGACCTGGGTCTGCCGGTGGTTTTGCGATATTATCAAGTTGCACAAGCGAATCGAGATGTCCTTGGGTTTTGTGCGGTTAGCCAATCAGGCGAACTGCTTGGATGGGCAATCGGTTCATCACAACCTGATATGATTAACGCCCGCTTGCGGACACCGTTGTTATGGTTTGCTGCTCAGATACTTCGACTGGCATTGACTCGCCCTGGTGTGCTGTGGCAATTGATTACTTCTGTCGTTTCGTCTTCGAGCCAGGCAGACATGAAAAATGGAGCGATGGAACTGACTTATATCGGCGTAGCCTCCAATCAAAGGGGCCGAGGCTTAGGCAAAGAGCTGCTGAATGCATTTATAAAATCAAGTCAGACAAAAGGATATCGTTCGGTCGTTTTGAGCGTTGAACAAGAAAATGTGCCAGCCACCTCGCTGTATGAGAAGGCTGGCTTCAAGATCATCAAATCTTTCTCTGAAGGTCATTATCAACGTCATCGCATGGAATTGATTCTGGCATGAAAGCACCATTGGAAAAACTCAAAAGCGCATTGTCGTCACCGCGCAATGTGCCTGTTGTGCTGTTCATTGTCGCTATGCTGGCTTACGGATTGTTCTTCTGGGAACGCGGCTTTTACTGGGACGAAGCGCCCTGGACCTGGATCTATTATCGTCTTGGACCCGCAGCGTTGACCAAGACCTTCTCGACCAGCCGCCCATTCTGGGGCATGATCTATCAACTGACGATGCCGTTGATCGGGCCGTATCCCTGGCGCTGGCAGTTATTGATGGTCATTATGCGCTGGTTGACAGCCGTTTTGGTTTGGATGTTATTGCGGCAGGTTTGGCAAAAGGACGAACGCCCTGCCATATGGACAAGCCTATTGTTCCTTGTGTACCCGGGGTTAGGTCAGAATTTCATCTCATTGATGTACACCCATTTTTATATTGTCCTGAATTGTTTTCTGTTCTCGCTTTATTTATCGGTTCTTGCCATTCGACGACCTCAGCGCCGTGTTTTATTGACCGTTGCTGCCCTTGCGTTTTCTCTGGTCAATTTATTGACCATGGAATATTTTTACTTTCTGGAATTTGTAAGGATCGTTCTGTTTTGGATCGTTTTGGATGGCGATTGGAAACAAAAAACACGCCGAGCAGTTGGATTTTATCTGCCCTATATCGGTGTGATGGTGGGGGTGACATTCTGGCGATTGTTCTTCTTTGAGAATCAAAACGCTAGTTATGGTTATATCACGCTGGTTTTAATTCGCCAGAATCCGGTATCAGGAATTCTAACCCTATTGAAAAGTGTCTTTATGGCGTTTTGGGAAACAGTGCTTCACGCCTGGCTATTTCCATTCGAATCGGCAACTGTTGCTCAACTAGGTCTGCGTGTTGCCCTCCTCAGTGCAATTCTTGTCTTGATTTCTGTACTCTTTGTCGGCGTATTCTTGTTTTACTTTGATCGGCGTGAATCAGGACATCCATGGGTCAAAGATTTATTTGTCCTGGGTTGCTTTGCATGGCTATTCGCCGGCGGATCCTTTTGGCTGGTGGGTATTGAGCCACAATTACATTTTTCAGCCGATCGTTTTACCTTGCCTTTCATGCTGGGAGCGAGTCTGCTTGTTGTAGCTTTGATCGGTTTACTGAATTCAAAACCAAAAGTCCAATATGCCTTGCTGTCATTATTGATTGGGTTTTCAATAGGAAAGCAATTTGAGACAAATATCGCTTATGTTCGCGATTGGGATGTGCAACATGACTTATTCTGGCAGATGAGTTGGCGTATGCCCTCTTTGGAAAAGAATACTGCCATTGTCTCCAACGATCTGCCAGTCACTTACTTTAGCGATAATTCTCTTTCAGGTCCCTTGAACTGGATCTACAGCCCCTATGGAGAAATGGATCACATCTTATACTTCATCTCGATTCGTCTTAATCGTGGCTTACCGGACCTGGAACCTGATCTCACATTCGAGCAAAATTATCTGGCAAAGACATTTCATGGTAACACTTCGCAACTGGTGATCATAGATTTTTCACCTCCGGGCTGTTTACGCGTCCTTGATCCAGAGATTGATCCGGAGAACAGGCTGCTTGTGCCTCTTTTGCGCGATGCAGCCGTGCTCAGCAATGCAAGCATGATTCAGCTAAACCGGGCCGTCAAGTTGCCTGATTCCCTCTTTGCGCCAGAGCCCGTGCAGAGCTGGTGTTTTTATTTTGAAAAGGCCGAGCTGGCACGACAGTCTGAGGATTGGAGAGAAGTTGCGACATTAGGCGATATAGCGTTTAAGTTGAAAGATCACCCAAACAAGCCGGTTGAACGTTTTGTATTTATTGAAGGTTATGCTCACGTGGGGAATTGGGAGCGGGCGGTCAAATTATCGCGAGAGGCTTATCAAATATCCAGAAATTACGTTGGCCCGCTGTTATGCCGGTTATGGGAACGCATCGAAACAGAAACAGCGGACAGTCCGGAAAGAGGCAAAGCTTTGATCGAAGTCAAGAATATGCTCGCATGTAAACCGTGAGAAATGTACTTGTTTTTGTTAGGTGATTTGTCATACAATATTCGTGTAAAAAAACACATGGTCATATATAATTGTGTAGACAATAGTATTTGATTTCCTGATGAATTGAAAGGAGGCGCATCAAAAAGCCCGTAACATTATGCTCGCTGTCTGTTCCATACCTACACTACCTACAGTTTTTTCAAGGAGAAGAAGACAATGCGTAAAATCCTGTTTTTGGCGATCGTACTAACATTGGTGCTTACCGCGTGCGGGACTCCCGCAGCAACACAAGCACCTGGAACACAAGCACCTGCAACGCAAGCCCCTGCTGCAACTAGTGCAGGCTTCCAGATCCCTGATATTGCACAGGGAAAATTCAATGTAGCGGTCGTATTGATCGGTTTCCACGCCGATGGTGGATGGTCACAAGCCCATGTTGAGGGCGCACAGTGGATGACGACGCAAGACCCCAACATTGCCGTTCAATATGTTGAATTGGTGAATCCTGGCCCTGATGCTGAATCTGTGATGCGTTCGCTCGCTCGCAAGGGCTTTGACCTGATCTTTGGTACCACCTTTGAGTATGGTCCGACGATGGATTCCCTTGCTGAAGAATTTCCCAAGGTGAACTGGGTACACGTCTCGGGCTATCGCGGCAATGGCAAGAACTATGGCAACCTGTTTGGCGCGATGGAGGATATGAAATATCTGGCCGGTATGGTTGCTGGTGCGCGTGCGAAAGCCGATAACAATACCAAATTAGGCTATGTCGCTCCATGGCCTCTGCCCGAAGTGATCCGTCTGGGGAATGCCTTTATGTTAGGCGTCAAGCAGACTTGCCCGGAATGCACAATGGAAGTGCGTTGGATCAACACCTGGTATGATCCCGATAAGGAAAAGCAAGCGGCTCAGTCCTTACTCGACGCGGGGGTGGACATCGTGTTGATTGGTTCAGATACACCAGGTCCGCTCACTGCCGCGGCTAACGCAGGCAAATGGGCATTCACCTACGATTATGTCAATTCCTGCTCACCAGCTCCCGAGAAATGCCTGGGCACTCCCTACTGGAACTGGGGCCCCGTCTATCTCAAGATTGTGAAGGAAATCCAGGCTGGCACTTGGAAGCCCGGGAATGATTACCTCGATGCTGACAGTGGCATCGTTGGCTTCTATGGTTTCATGGAAGGCCAGAAACCCCAACCCGGTGTACCCGCTGAGGTTATCCCTCTCGTCCAGGCCAAGTTGGCTGACATGCTGGCTGGAAAATTCACCCGCAAAGATGTTTTCAAAGGCCCAATTAAAGATAACACTGGAAAGACCATTGTGCCTGATGGTGTCTCGCTCACCGATGAAGATTTACAAGGCATAGATGCCGGGACGATCAAAGCGTTCAATCTCACCGGTCGCACCGCATGCACGATTTGTATGAACTGGCTCGTGGATGGCATTCAAGGAACCATCCCGCCCATGCCGGGTCAATAGTCGACTCGATCATTCTTTGATTATTGGCGTGGCGCCTTGGCGCCACGCCAACATTATGGCTAGAGGCTTGAATGGACTCATCACTCAATGCTTTTGAAATGCGCGACATTGTCAAACGTTTTCCCGGTGTACTTGCCAATGATCACGTAAACTTTTCATGTAACGTTGGTGAGGTGCATGCTCTGCTGGGTGAGAACGGCGCAGGCAAAAGCACATTGATGAATGTTTTGGCAGGTTTATATCGGCCGGAGGGTGGAGAGGTTTTCGTGAATGGTGAGCGCGTCTCATTTCATTCGCCTCTGGATGCGATTTCGCACGGTATTGGGATGGTGCACCAGCATTTTATGCTTGTCCCATCTCAGTCCGTTGCGGAAAATATGGTGTTAGGGCTTAATAAGCCACGCTTTTTCCTCAACTTGCAGCGCGTGGAAGAACAGGTGAAAGCGTTGGGAGAGCAATATGGATTAAGTGTGAATCCACGTGCCAAGATTTGGGAATTATCTGTGGGAGAACAGCAACGTGTCGAAGTATTGAAGATGTTATTTCGCGGCGCAAAAGTCCTCGTTATGGATGAACCTACAGCAGTCCTCACTCCACAGGAAGTGGAGACCCTTTTCAAAACATTGCGTGACATGACAAAGCGCGGTCACACGATTGTTTTCATTTCCCACAAGCTTGATGAAGTCGCCTCGATCGCCGACCGAGTGACTGTTCTGCGCCGAGGCGTAGTGACGGCTTCCGCAGTGCCGGCCAAGGGAGTGACAAAAGCGCAGCTCGCCAAATTAATGGTGGGACGTGATGTTCTCTTCCTTGTTAAAAAGGAGAAAGCACAACCCGGTGAGGCGGTATTATCGGTTGAAAAACTATCTGCCGAAAACGATCGTGGTCTTCCCGGGTTACGTGATGTATCATTACAAGTGCGCGCAGGTGAGATCCTGGGCATGGCCGGAGTAGCAGGCAATGGTCAACGCGAATTGGCCGAGGTATTGACCGGTTTGCGCCAGGCAACCTCGGGAAAAGCAATGTTCGGCGATACGCCTTTGGATAGTCACACCAACTGGATGCAGGTTGGGCAAAAACTGGCGCATATCCCCGAAGATCGCGCGGCAGTGGGCAGCGTGCCTGCACTCGGTGTCGCAGAGAATTTTATTCTCAAACGTTTTAACCGCCCGCCCATTTCGACCGGCTGGTCGATCAATTATTCGGCGGTGCGCGAGAATGGTATCCGCCTGGTGGATAGATATCAAATCTCGACGCCGAATGTGGATACACCGGTCCGCATGTTATCTGGTGGAAATTTGCAAAAAGTCATTCTGGCACGCGAGACCTCGGGACAGCCAAAATTAATGATCGCTGTCCATCCCACGCGCGGCTTGGATGTCGGTGCAATTGAGGGAATCCATAAACTTCTGATTGAACTGCGCGATCAGGGCACAGCAATCTTGCTGATTTCAGAGGAACTTGACGAACTTTTTTCGCTTGCAGATCGCATTGCCGTCATGTACGAAGGGCAGATTGTTGGTGAAACATTACCTGATCGCTCGAATCTGGATGCGGTAGGCCTGATGATGGCTGGCACAAAGGTGGAGCAATGAATCTTCCTGGAACCTCTTATCGCTTGAGAATCGAAGCTCGTTTGGATAACCCAAGATGGATCGGGTATGTTTCCTCCATCATCGGCGTTCTGCTGGCCTTATTTGTCGGTGGGTTTGTCCTCAAAGCTGCTGGAGCGAATCATCCTGTTGCAACCTATCGGGAGATTTTCAAAGAAGGATTTGGTACTTTTGCTGATTGGCAGGCAGGGATCAACGCCTTTGTCACAGGCACAGATTGTCCCAAAGGATTGTTGTGCTTTGGTCCCTTGTCTGATACGCTCGTAAAAGCTTCCCCCATCCTTCTTACTACTCTTGCCTGTATTATTGCTTTTCGTATGAGACTGTGGAACATCGGTGCGGATGGACAGATGTTCCTCGGCGCGTGGGCAGCAACGGGCGTCGCGGTCTTTCTTCTGCCCAAAACAACTGACCGTTGGATCATGCTAACTGCGATGGGATTGGCAGGGACACTGGCCGGTATTCTCTATGGCGCCATCCCGGGCTTTCTCAAGGCCCGGCTCAATATCAATGAGATCATTACCACGTTAATGTTGAATTACGTGGCTTATAAATGGGTGGAATATTTCGTCGTTGTCGGCCCATGGAGTATCGGTGATTTTGAGTCAACCGGGCGATTCCCCACTCCGGCAACCTGGCCCCGTCTTACAGAATATGCGGAACGCTTTCCTATTGCAGCAGGTCTCACTGCCCATCCAGGTATTTTCCTTGGTATTGCTGCCGCACTGATCCTGGCATGGATTCTGTACCGAAGCCGCTGGGGCTATGAGATTCGCGTCATCGGGAACAACCCAAATGCCGCCCGATACGCCGGGATCAGCCTGGCGCGCAACATCCTGTTGGTCATGTGCCTTTCGGGTGGGCTGGCGGGTTTGGCGGGCATGAATGAAATTGCCGCCTTGCGCGAATTAAATGGACGCTTCCCACGTGGCTATGGTTTCACCGGAGTGATTGTGGCATGGCTGGCGCGGTTGAATCCTATTGCTGCGATTTTTGTTGCCATTCTTTTCGGTGGATTGCTGGTCGGTACAAAGCTCATTCAGCCTCAAGGTATCGCATCCATGTTGCAGGGTGTCATTCTATTCGTTGTGGTAGGTACTGAGTTGATCTTTCATTACCGTTTCCAATTGGAGAAGGTGACGACACCTGTCACTCAGAAAGTCGGAGGCGTTTCATGACCGCCAATGAATTATTTTTTCTTGCAGCGACTATTTTGTTTGGAGCATTAGTTAGCGGCACGCCTCTGCTCTTTGCCACGATTGGCGAGATTTTTTCCGAACGGGCCGGTGTGATGAACCTGGGCATCGAAGGCATGATGCTGGTCGGCGCGATGAGTGGATTCGCCGTATGGTTTAACACAGGCAGTGCAATCCTTGGATTACTCGCCGGCGCACTCTTTGGTGGCTTGCTTGCTCTTCTGCATGCCTTTATTACGATCACTTTGCGCGCAGATCAAGTCGTTAGTGGCCTGGCTGTAACACTCCTTGGTGGCGGACTCTCGAGCATTTTGGGACAGCCCTATGTAGGCCAGCGTGTACCTGCACCATGGACCATTGCTATGCCTCTAGTGGGGAACATTGCTGGACAGCAACTGATACTCGTAGTTCTCGGTTTGATCTTTGCGCCGCTAGCGTGGTTTTATGTTAACCGCACCCGCCCCGGCCTCAATATGCGTTCCGTGGGAGAATATCCATCGGCTGCGGATTCGCTTGGTATCAATGTCTATCTCATTCGCTATACTTACGTGATCTTCGGGGGCGCACTGAGCGGATTTGCGGGCGCGACGATGAGTCTGGTCACTGACCCGGGCTGGGTAGATGGTAAAACTTCCGGCTTGGGTTGGATTGCTGTTGCTCTGGTGATCTTTGCATCCTGGGATCCAATGCGTGGCATGTGGGTCTCCTATTTCTTTGGTCTGCTTCGCCGCCTGCCACTTGACCTGCAAAACCCTGCACTGCCTTTGATTTCCACTGCAAATAATCCATCTGTGGGCCGTTTGATGGATATGCTTCCTTATCTTGCGACCATTCTTATTTTGATCCTTGGTTCACGCGAGTCCATTCGCAAACGCCTCGGTGCGCCAGCTGCGCTTGGCACTCCCTATGTCCGCGGTGAGCGCGGCCTGTAATTCGGTTACCTGTAGGTACGGAGACGCGTCGGTATTATAGGAGTGCGCATAGTTACTTCAATGGATGGTCACCTGACCAGCAATTTAGGCTTTGTTTTTTCATTAGGGTTGGAAACTCTGCTCGCGGCAACATTGGCGGCCTTGATATTTATCCAAAGATCATATAGATTATGGATAATTATCATATTATATCGATTACAAAATGTCTGACAACTTTGCTTAGCTTCCAGTATACTGGCGTGAACAGGAGTGACCAGACCAGCCATGAAAAAAATATTTCAAAGCGATTGGGTCTCTCGTCTAATTGATGCGCTTTTACCGGTCTTTGCCACTCTGGCGGCATTGTTCGTTGGCGCGCTTATGTTACTTCTCCTGAAGGTCAACCCGCTTGAGGCCTATAAAGCCCTCTGGGATGGGGCCTTCGGCAGCTCCAATGCCTTTGCAGAGACGCTGGTGAAGGCTACACCCCTGCTCCTGGTTGCGATTGGCATCTGCATTTCCTTCCGTGGAGATGTAATCAACATCGGCGGAGAAGGGCAGATGATCGTTGGCGCTATTCTTGCGACGTGGGTAGGGCTGACCTTCACCAGTCTGCCGGGTTGGTTTGTGATCACCCTGGCGATGCTGGCAGGGTTTTTGGGTGGAGCAGTTTGGGGAGGAATTCCAGGTTTCCTTAAAGCTTATTTCAATGTCAATGAAATCTTAAGTACGGTGATGATGAATGCGATTGCGGTGCAGTTAATGAACTTCCTTCTGCGCGGCCCCATGATTGACCCGTCCCAGGCTCAGTTGGCATCCAAGATCCCCCAAACTGCCCGCTTGCTAGAAATCTTCCGCCTGCCCCGCTTAGCGCCAACACGATTGCACTTGGGCGCTTTGATTGCTGTCATACTGGCGATCCTGGTCTATATCCTGTTGTGGCGTACAACCCTTGGCTATCGCATTCGCGCCGTTGGGCAGAATCCACATGCCTCGCGCTATGCAGGGATCAAGGTTCCACGCTATATCGTTCTGGCTCTGCTGCTGAGCGGCGCGTTTGCGGGTTTGGCCGGAGCGACTCAGGTCTATGGCGTGAACTATCGCATGATCACAGACGGTTCTGCTTCGGGTTTCACCGGAAGCGCCGGATTTAACGGCATTGTGGCGGCGTTATTTGGACAATTGCATCCGATCTGGTCTATCCCCGCCTCAATTCTCTTTGGGGCGTTGTTGGTCGGGGCGAACAAGATGCAAAGAGCGGTGCAGGTCCCATCCGCGCTGGTGATCGCGTTGAATGGTCTGGTTGTTGTTTTCGTTGTCAGTAGTGAGATCTGGCGGCGAAGGAGGCAGAAGCGCAGATTGGCTGCCCAGGGTCAGGATGAGGAATCTCCACCTTCCACAGATGAAGAGAAATTACCAGAAGTGGAGGCAGTTCGATGATTTCTGACCTCTTTTCTGTTACTGTCTTAATTGGCATTCTGGCTTCCGGGATTCGCCTGGCAACTCCATATTTATATGCCGCCATTGGCGAGACGTTTGGCCAACGCAGTGGTGTACTCAACCTCGGCGTTGAAGGTCAAATGCTTTTGGGCGCTTTCGCGGCTTTCTACGTTGCTTTCACGACCGGAAATCTTTGGCTGGGCGTCTTGACTGCCATGCTGGTCGGCGCAGCGATGGGACTTGCCATGGCCTATGTGACCGTGAACTTGAAAGCCGAGCAGGGCATCAGCGGGATTGGCTTCTATCTCTTTGGCCTGGGGATGAGCGATTTGCTTTTTCAAAAAATGCTCGGCACTGTAGAAACTGTCCAAGGTTTTCCGAAAATTCATATTCCAGGCCTGAGCGACATTCCAGGGATCGGGGAGATTTTCTTCAGGCAGAATTTACTGGTCTACGGCGCATATTTACTTGTGCCGATTGCGTGGTTTGTTTTGAACAAGACCACACTGGGATTAAAGATTCGATCGGTAGGCGAAAATCCTGATGCCGCAGATTCGCTTGGGGTGAGCGTGGCACGTATCCGTTACTTCACGCTCATTTTGGGAGGAACACTCTCTGGCGTTGCTGGGGCTTCGCTTTCCATTGCTTTGCTCAATGTTTTTCAGCAGAACATGACGAGCGGATTGGGTTTCATTGCGGTCGCGCTCGTCTACTTTGGAGCATGGAGCCCCATTGGCGTTCTGGGCGGCGCGCTGTTGTTCAGCATGATCAATTCACTACAGTTATGGATTCAGGTGCTGGGTATTCCTGTTCCATCTGATATTGCGGTGATGATGCCATACGTCTTAACCATTTTGGTTTTAGTAGCCACCGTCTCAAGAGTTCGTGCACCCTCTGCATTAACCAAACCCTTTGAAAGAGAAAACTGATTTTAGGATAGGAGGTGTCTGCTCATTCTGCAGTCTCGTTTCAACCGCGAAGTATATCGTCGTATTGAATAATCTACATCCATCTAAGGAGAAGAAAATGAAAAAGTTTGCATGGTTTTTGACCCTGATGCTTGCCCTCTCGCTCGTACTGAGCGCCTGTGGCGCCCCTGCTGCGACGCAAGCGCCAGCACCCGCTCCTACTCAGGCTCCCGCGACACAAGCGCCGACCGAAGCCCCGGTAGTGACCGAAGCGCCTGCCACAGAAGCGCCCGCCGCAGCACCTTTCCGTGTGGCCGTCGTCATGCCGAGTGCCAAGAATGATTTGGCTTTCAGCCAGAGCATGTTCGATGCGCTTACCCGCGTGCAACAGGAAATGGGCGCTGATAAATTTGAATTCGTCTTTTCTGAAAACATGTTCGTTGTAGACGATGCTGCTGCCGCGATCCGCGACTATGCTACCCAGGGCTACAACCTTGTGATTGCACATGGTTCGCAATATGGCTCATCCTTACAGGAAATTGCGCCAGACTTCCCCAAGACCAGCTTCGCCTGGGGCACGACAGTAGATACCTTTGGTCAGCCGAACATCTTTGCTTATGAAGCGGCTTCTCAAGAAGGTGGTTTTGTTAACGGCGTCATGGCAGCCACATTGAGCAAAAGCAATGTGATCGGTGTGGTTGGTCCTATTGAAACCGGCGATGCCAAGTTGTACGTGGATGGTTTCAAGGCTGGTGTCCTCTCCGTTAAGCCGGATGCGAAAGTCAACGTTAACTATATCGGTTCGTTCTCAGATACGGCGCTGGCCGCCGAGGCTGCCCAAACTCATATCTCTGCCGGCGCGGACGTCATGACGGGCTCCGCTCAGATGGTAGTGGGCGCGATCGGAAAAGCTAAAGATAACAATGTGTTGTGGTTTGGTACCCAATCCAATCAGTCCTCACTTGCTCCTTCCATCGTGGTCGCCAGCCAGGTATACCACTGGGAAGGCATTCTCAAAGAGATGATCACTCTCATCCAGAGCGGTACACTCGGTGGAAAATCCTTCAAGGCTGACCTTGCTAACGGTGGTGAAGTAATTGAATTCAACCCGGATAGTACTGTGGCCGCTGATGCCAAGGCATTGGCTGATAAAACCATCGAAGGGATTAAGAACGGAAGCGTTACAATTACGCTGCCCTAATCGATAAAATGACTTCGGAAGTCTTTTCAGACTCGCTCTGAACAAGACTTCCGAAGTCTACCCTAGCAGGATGGCGCGATGACTGATTTAAACAAACTCCCCTCTGGTCAGGCGAAGATTGATAGCCTTGAAATGCGCGGCATTTCCAAGAGATTTCCCGGTGTGCTGGCCAATGACCATGTGGATTTTGACGTGAAGGCTGGTGAAGTTCACGCGCTATTAGGCGAAAACGGTGCAGGGAAGAGCACATTGATGAAGATCCTATACGGTATGTATCATCCGGACGAAGGAGAGATTCTTCTCAATGGCAAGCCGGTCACGATTGCTTCACCAACGGATGCAATCAATCTGGGCATCGGAATGATCCACCAGCATTTCATGCTCGTGCAGACGCTGACGGTCGCAGAAAATGTCGCTCTGGGATTGCCCTCCTCTCGTGGCCCACTCACTGACCTTGACCGTGTCTCAAAAAGAATTGTGGAACTCGCTGATATTTATGGTCTGAGAATGGACCCGGGTGCCTATATCTGGCAGCTTTCTGTTGGTCAGCAGCAACGAGTTGAAATTATCAAGGCTCTTTATCGCGGCGCGGCCCTGCTCATCCTTGACGAGCCAACCGCAGTACTTACGCCGCAGGAAGTGGATGAATTATTCGTCATTATGAATCAGATGGTCAAGGATGGTCACGCACTGATCTTTATCTCGCATAAATTGCATGAAGTTGTTGAGATCAGCCAGCGTGTGACGGTTCTGCGCGATGGACGGAAAATGGGCACGCGTCCCACCTCTGAAATCACCCGAGAAACGCTTGCCAACTGGATGGTTGGACGTGAAATAGGCTTTGCCCCGGATCGCGGCACTGTGGAACGTGGTGAATGCCGGTTGCAGCTCGAGCAAGTCTCATGTGGAAGCGATCGCGGTACACCCGGTTTGCGCGGCGTCAGCTTGGAAGTTTCTTCCGGTGAAATTCTGGGGATTGCCGGTGTGTCGGGCAACGGTCAACGGGAATTGGCTGAATCGATCACGGGTTTGCGCAGGATCACTGCTGGACGAGTGATCCTTGAAGGTGAAGATGTCACTGGCTTTGCACCCGGGGATCTGACGGATCGCATGCTCGCTTATATTCCTGAAGAGCGCATGCGCGATGGTATGATCAAAAACTTTACCATTGCAGAAAATATGATCTTGCGCGAACATCATAAGCCGCCATTTTCTCACTCTGGGTTCCTGAACCTGCGTGATATTTCCAGTCACGCAGATAAATTGATCACGAAATTCCATGTCAAGACACCTTCGCGCGACACTCTGGCAAAGAATCTCTCTGGAGGCAATATTCAGAAAGTGGTCCTGGCGCGTGAAATCTCCCGCAACCCACGCGTCATCCTTGCTGCACAACCAACACGCGGACTGGATATCGGCGCGACGGAATACGTTCGCGAACAACTGCTCGAGCAGCGTCGAAGAGGCGCAGCGATCATGCTGATCTCCGAAGACCTGGATGAAATCCTGGCGCTCTCAGATCGCATCGCGGTCATTTATGAGGGTCAGCTTATGGATATCCTCCCTCGTGAAAATGCCACCCCCGAAAGACTGGGTCTGCTGATGGCAGGCGTCCATCCTGACGAGCCAACCGCGAAAACTGTGTAAGTCTAATGTCACTTACAAAACGTTATTTAAAATACTACAGAATTTGTCCACTTAAGCAGTAAAATATAATTCCATCGGTTCGGTGGTCGCTGTTTGTAAATTGTATCAGCGGCGTTGGGCAAAGCCCCATCGAAAAGTGCCGCCGTCAAAGAAAGAGGTAGCCACCAATGAACCTTTGGCAAGAATATCTTCGCCCCACCAATCTATCACAAGCATTAAAAGCCTTTGCAGAAGCATCAGGCCCCGTGCTTCCCATCGCGGGTGGCACGGATCTATTGCTCGACCTTGAACAAGGTCACCATGCTCCGGTGCATACCCTCCTGGACGTGACTTCCATTGCAGAGATGAATGCCCTCGAAGTACGAGCGGGGGAGCTCTTCGTCGGCGCTGCGGTCCCGGTCAACCGCATCGTTCTGGACCCTTTGGTCAGCGCGCACGCCCAGGCCCTCACCGAAGCCTGCAACTTGATTGCAGGTCCCCAAGTGCGTAATGTTGCCACTCTTGGAGGTAACGTTGCCCATGCCCTGCCGGCTGCAGATGGGACAATTGCCCTACTGGCCCTCCACGCGCAGGCAGAAATCGCTAGTGCCTATGCTCCAGCCGCCGTCCCCGGCGGCGATTCACCAGCCACACGCCGCATCCCCTTCAAAGAATTATTCCTCGGTCCCGGCAAATCATCCCTTAAACATGGTCAGGAACTGCTGATTGGTTTCTATTTGCCACTTACCAGGGACCACCAGGCCTCCTGCTTCAAGCGCATCATGCGCCCACAGGGCGTGGCGTTACCCATTATCAATTTGGCGATTTGGCTCGAACGGGCAGAAGACAAAATTAATCAAATCTGTATCGCCGTTGGCCCCGGCGGACCGACTCCCTGGCGCGGCACTGAGGTAGAAAAAACCTTGATTGGCAAACCTCTGAACGCTGAAACCTTCCAGACTGCCCAGGAAGCTCTGTTGGCACAAGTCGGCTTCCGTTCCAGTGCCCGCCGCGCCAGCGCAGATTATCGCCGGCATATCGTCACCGGCCTGTTCCAAGAGGTGCTTGAAACCGCCTGGGCGAGAGCAGCTTAACCCTTGAATTAGGCTATGATTGGTTTCTATGAAGCGGAGATTTCCAATTGTACTTTTCCCGTTGGTGTTACTGATCATAAGCTGTATTTTTCCAAGTTTGGACACAGAACATTTTGCTAAGGTAGAACCAAGGCTTGAAGATCTCAATGGCAAGTATGTTCCCACGAAAGAAACGTTGAAAGATATGGTCAATCAAGGTCGTTACGAGGTAAACGAAAATCGTGTATTTATTCGCTTATTGCCAAATGGAAATTTTGAAATGCAAAACATGCCAGATTGGTGGCTAACAGACTTTGGAGAGTCTCAAGGTTGTTTGATTAATGGTCAAGGCAACTGGGAAGTGGTGAAACAACACAATTGGTGGCAATTGAGATTCGATTTTCTTTCTGAAAGCCATTTATGTATAAAAAAATATTCTTCCGGATTAACCATTTCTGTTCCAATCGCCGGCAATAACAAGCCTTATTCTTTATGGTTTTATGTTGGCGATCCCGATACTGGTCACGTAATGATTTTTCAAAAAATTGAAGGTCAATAAAGATTTATAAAGGACTTCTCAGCTGTTCCTTGTGGTTCAGAAAATTCAGCCTGCGTTGGAAGCCAAATAGAAGGTCTGAGTACTGAGAAACGAGGATTTTTAGGAGATTTTCTTCATTGTTCAAACTTTTGAGGAAACTATGAATAATCAAATTACCCTTACAGTTAACGATATCAAGCACACTCTCGAATCCGTCCCGGGTGAAACGTTATCGACTCTCCTCCGCCAACGCCTGCGCCTAACCGGCACAAAGATCGGCTGCGAGGAAGCGGAGTGCGGCGCCTGTACTGTCCTGGTGAATGGCGAGCCGGTGGTCTCGTGCATCTATCCTGCCGAGCGCGCGGATGGAAAGACGATCGTTACCATCGAGGGACTTGCCCAGCGCGTGCACGATGAAATGAAGCTTCATCCCCTGCAGGAAGCCTTTATCGAGCACGGCGCGGTGCAGTGCGGATTCTGTATCCCCGGGCAGATCATGACCGCCTACGCCTTGCTCAAACGCAACCCGGACCCGAACAGTGCTGAGGTCCGCTTTGCCCTGAAAGATACGCTCTGTCGTTGCGCAGGCTATCCAACCATTGAGAATGCCATCCTGGCTGCCGCCCAGGCTTTACGCACCGGTGAACCCGTCCAGAAGCCGCACATTCCGGATTCGATCCATACCCATAAATCAGTTGGACATACCCATACACGCCATGATGGCGTAGATAAAGTAACCGGCACTGCCATTTATACCGATGACCTGGTTTTTGACGGGATGCTGTATGCCAAAGCCCGCCGCGCCATGATCCCGCATGGGTTCCTGACGAAACTTGATGTTTCAAAAGCAAAAGCGCTTCCGGGTGTCGTAGCGGTTTTAACTGCAGATGATATTCCTGGCGAACGCAAGCATGGACTGGTGATTTACGATTGGCCCGTGCTGGTCGGTCTGGGCGAACGTGTCCGTTATGTAGGCGACGCGCTGGCGCTCGTTGCCGCAGAGACTCAGGAGATCGCCGAGCAGGCGTCGGCTTTGATCGAAGCGGAGTTCGACCTCCAGCCTGTCATCACTAATCCCGTGCAGGCCCGCCAGGAAGGCGTCCCGCAGATCCACGAAAAGGGAAATTTGCTCAAGCACATCAAGGTCCGCAAAGGCGATATGGAAAAAGGTTTTGCCGAAGCGGATGTGATCCTCGAACACACTTTCCATACCCCGACCACCGACCATGCCTTCCTCGAACCGGAATGCAGTATCGGTGTGCCTCGGCCTGATGGTCGCATGGAAATCTATGTCGGCTCACAGATCCCGTACCAGGATCGGACACAGGTGGCGCGTGTGATGGGCTGGCCCGAAGAGCGTGTGCGCATCGTCGGACAACTGATGGGCGGCGGTTTCGGCGGCAAGGAAGATGTGATGGGGCAGATCCATGTGGCGATGCTGGCGAACGTCACGCAGCGCCCTGTGAAGCTCTTGTTTGACCGGCACGAAAGCCTGGTCGTCCATCCGAAGCGACATGCCACCCAAATCCGCCTCAAGATTGGTGCGAAGAAGGACGGCCGCCTGGTAGCTTGTGAAACAGAACTCTACGGGGATACGGGTGCCTATGCCTCGCTCGGCGAAAAGGTGATGACCCGTGCCACCACCCACTCGGCGGGTCCATATGACATCCCCAACGTACGCGCTGATTGTTATGCCATGTACACGAACAACCCACCTGCCGGTGCATTCCGTGGGTTTGGTGTAACGCAATCTGCCTTTGCCGTCGAGTCGATGATGGATAAGCTCGCTGAAACTTTGAACATTGACCCCGTTGAACTACGCCGTATGAATGCCCTGCATGTGGGCAGTATTACCAATACAGGACAGGAACTGCGTGAATCCGTGGGTTTGACGGAGTGCATTGATAGAGTGTCAAGTGCCATGTGCCAGGTGTCGGGTTTGTCAGCTGAAGAGCTGTTCAGTCCGCGTCCCACACCTGACGCGCCGCACCTGATACGCTCGTGGGGCTTTGCCGCGGCATACAAGAATACAGGCCTCGGCGGTGGTGCACCGGATATTTCCAATGCGGAAGTCGAGCTCTATGACAACGGGATGTTTGAAGTGCGAAGTTCTTCTGCCGAAATGGGGCAGGGACTGGTTACGGTCATGCGCCTGACGGTTGCCGAAGAAATGGCAGTTCCGCCTGAACAAGTGCGCGTACTGGTGATGGATACAGATCTGACTCCCAACGGTGGTCCCACCACGGCTTCCCGGCAGACTTTTGTGACAGGTAACGCTTCTCGCTATGCTGCAAAGACCCTACGCGACGCCATCACGGCGACGATGGCAGAAAAGTATGATGTGCGCCCGGAGCGGATCCGCTTCGAGAACGGCATTGTGCATGTGAATGGGCATTCCCTCTCTTACGCGGAGGTCGCCAAAGAAATGAAAGCCTCGGGACAAAAGCCGCGCGCCCTGTATGAATACGAAGCGCCCAAGACCCAGCCCCTGGGCACAGGTGGCGATATGCACTTTGCCTTCTCCTTTGGCGTGCAAGCCGCCGAAGTGGAAGTCAATAAACTGACGGGCGAAGTGCGGGTCCTGAAAGTGATCTCTGCCAACGATGTCGGCATGGCGGTCAACCCGCTTGGTCTGCAGGGACAGGTCGAGGGCGGCGTGATGATGGGACTTGGTAACTGTCTCACGGAAGAGTTCATCATGAAAGATGGCTATCCGGTCACAGATTATTTGGCCCGTTACCGCATCCCTGGAATTATGCTCACGCCGGAGATCACCTCTATCATCGTCGAGCATCCCACCGCAGAAGGACCTTATGGCGCCAAGGGAGTGGGAGAAATATGCAGTATCCCGACCACGCCTGCCATCACGAACGCGATTTATAACGCAGTGGGAGTGCGAGTCGATAAATTGCCTGTCGATCAGGAGTTGATTGCAAGACAACTCTGGGAAAGAGAAGAAAGTAGAAAGTAAGAAGCAAGAAGGACTCTTCAAAGGGTCCTTTTGTTTTGTCGTTGTCCAAAGTACAATATCGATGGTGTATTTGTGGAAAATTGAATTGCGGGTTAGTGCAGGAAGTCCCGATGAAATCAACCTATATTAGAAACATAATAACGTTTTTGCTTTATGCCCTTGCAATATTGGGCCTATTAGGTTTATTTGCAAATAGAATTCGTGCCGCGCTCAACTTTCCCGAGCGGGATGTGGTCGTTGAAAATAAAGATTCTACATTGCTTCAATTATTATTGATGCCAGCCGATTTCTCCGATCAGTTCAGTTGGTATCGGCAGTGGATTGGGCAATCCGGACTGGGGGCAACCTCGATGTTAGGTGGATATTACAATCAATATAAGCTCGATATTATTCAAGGTGTATTTACATATGAGGAACCCCCAATTTGGGGTAAAGAGGGCGGCATCCGATTTCTGGGAATGCCAGATGCACTCAATGATGTCCACGATTTACAAGGCGCAGGCAGGGCGGATTTCCAGGACACGGAATGTCTATTTAATTTGGATGACACGATCATTTGTCGTGTGAAAATTAGAGATGCGGATACTGCTTTTGAGCTAGAGATCAACTATGATGAGCGAAGAAATGTCGAGGCGATGGAGAATATTCTAAATTCTGTTCTTGATGCTATAGTAAAAAAGTTGAAATAGATTTTTTGAACAATTTAAGCAATTGAGAAGGACGCTCCAGGTTTCAAACCTGAGAGTCCCTTTTGTCTTGTCATACTACTTCGCTGATACACGCTCTTTAGAAGGTTTCTTTTTGGGAATGCCTGCCATTGTTAAACTTTTCTTTTGCCTACGAGTTGTTTTGCGTCGTGATTGGGTTTCCTTTTCGGGCTTACTCTCCAAATAGAGCGTGTCGTAACTCAGGTCAACCTCCCCTTGCCATTCCACCGAGCCCGATACCACTCGTACAGTCTTGAATAGGGCTACGTTTTGCAGTCGTTTAAATACAGGCTTCTCCAAATAAGGTTTTAGGTCAAAAATGCGCTCTTCGCCATTCTCGAATGTCAGCAACAGACAATACTCTTCCTGGGGTTTGACCGATTTTACATACGGATTCATTCTTACTCCTATTTCAACGGGTCGATCTTGAATACTTCTTCGCCATTGACCGCCAGCTTCCAGTTCGCATTTAGCTCTTCACGGCGGATTTCGATCCATGCAAGTACGAGACGCGTCTTGTTTTTGGGGAATTTCCCGGCAAGCAGTTCGCCAGCTGCAATGCTGAAAACAGCCTTGCTGTTCCCATATTCAGCGTGAATGTGAGGAACGTGATGTTGTTTGTTGTCTGCGTAATACATACGTATGATAATGCCATAGAACATGGAAAGGATTGGCATAATAAATTCTCCTCTTTTGATTATAACGACTTTTAACGGGCAAATAATTTCACGTTGATACTATATCCATTGAGTAGGATATTGAAGTGCAAAGTAAAATTCAAAAGGACTCTCAAGGTTTCAAGCCTGAGAGTCCTTTTTGGTTAAGAGACCTGACATGTCTTGCGTGCGATGCTGTTAACCATAACCCACACGTGGATAAAAGCGCGAGTCCGGTAGACTTTCGCCGAGACATGTCAGGTCTGTGCTTATATCGAGTAAAATCCAATGATGTTCGCTTTGTGGGACTATCCTCGTCGAGCATCCGATTCGCAATCTTAGGAGGATTTCCATGTCTAAAATCTTTACTCGTACGTTCCGCGTGCGTTGGGCGGAGTTGGATGCCAGTGGTACGGTTAGCCCCGCGAATTACCTGCGTTACCTGATTGAAACTGCCTGGGATTGGGGCGACGCAGTTGGGCTGGGCGTGAATGACAGCCAGACTTTGAATCTGTTCTGGGTGATTCGCGAGACCGAGATCCGTTTCCTGCGCCCGCTCTGTCACAATGATGTTTTCGACTTCACGATTTGGCTGGTCAACTGGCAGAGGGTCCGCGGCACACGCTGTTTTGAGCTCACCCTCAAAGAGAGCGGCGATGTGATCGCGCAGGGTACCCAACAGGTGGTCTGCATGGATGTGAAAACGGGGCGGCCCGTGAGTCTGCCTGAAAATGTGATTGATCGGTTTCGGCTGGAAAACCCGCGTGCCTTCCCATTTGAACGCTTTCCGAAAATCACACCCGCCGAAACCGCGCCCATTACGCAACGCCAGGTGGAATTAATGGATTTGGACGTATACGAGCACGTCAACAACGCTGTTTATGTCGATTACGCCCAGGAAGCGGCTGCGCAAGCCTTTTCAGCCCAGGGGTGGTCTCCTGCAAGACTGGCAGAAGCCAATTTGAGGATTGCCACTCGCCGTATGCAGATCCAGTACTTATCACTGGCGGCCTGGGGAGAAACGCTGAACATTTCCACGTACCCGCTCAAAGTCAAGGACACGGGCGGCTCCCGTTATATCGGCATTGCCCGCACGGATGGTTCTCCTGTGGCCGAGTGCATCCTTGATTGGGAACTGGTGGATCGCACAAACGGTGAAGTGAGGCCTCTGCCAGACAAATTGCGCTGACGGTTTCAAGCCTGAGAGTCTTTTTGCGCTTTACTACTTTACGACAGTCCGGGCCTTGGAAAGTTTCTTTTGTCCGCGGGTCGGCTTCCCTCTTGGGCAGTGCCCGTAGCTTGCGATCCGAACATCAAATATCGCCTTTCTCCACTTCTCACTTTCCACTTTTTACCGATGACCACGTTGCCATATTTGGGGGGTAGATTTGGCTCAAAGAGATGAGCGAAGGATCAGCGAAGGATTACCGAAGGAATAGCGAGGGATTATTTTCAAAGAAAGCAGGTTTATGCGCAGTTTTTGACCCCCATATGTGGGGGTCAGTATCGCATATGCGCTAACTTAAGGGAAAGTTCCGGACATCGAGATCTGCTGGATGAAAGCTCTGACCCAAGCGAGTTGTTGAGGTCGAGAGCGCGGCGGCTCGCAAAGATAACGTTGCAGC
>DATGYJ010000417.1:0-12037 GCA_035298105.1 Anaerolineales bacterium
GAAAGCTATTCTTCGGCTCCGCGATGCTGGTATGCTGACTGCCCCCAAATTTCGTGCTTCAGTGACTCTAAAAGAAGATATTTCCCCGGTTTGATAGCTACCATTAAAAGGATTGGAAACCTCCTCATCATACAGCATTTAATAGGCAAATTCAAGTGATTCTGTAACCTTTTGGTCACTTCAGAAGAAACTTGATAAAATTCACGGATGCACAAACGATTCTTGATTGCCTCCATACTCATTGTTGCCCTGCTGACAGCGGCTGCTTATTTCATCTATTCCCGATATCGCCCCAATGCGGCCCGAGTCGAGAAGTTCCATCAGTGGATGCGGAATCCGGCCGCTCATCCGGACTGGAAGCTGGCTGCCGGAACCCAGTGCGGCTCAGCCCCGTTTCGGTTCCCCACCGATGGCTTTGTCGGCTTCCTGTGGGGTGACCCCATGGGACGCGGCCACCTCCATCAAGGCCTCGACATCTTTGCCGGGACTGATATCGGCCTTACGCACGTGATCGCTGCCTATCCTGGCTACATAACGCGCATGTCTGACTGGAAGTCGGCGCTGATTGTCCGCGTTCCCAGCGATCCGCTGCATCCTGGTCAACAGATCTGGCTCTATTACACTCACATGGCAGATGAGTTCGGCAATTCTTTTATCTCCTCAGAATTCCCGGCCGGCACTGCTGAGAAATGGATTGAAGCCGGTACCTTGCTGGGATACCAGGGAGACTATTCTGGCGATCCGAATAACCCGGTGGGTGTACATTTACACTTTTCCATTGTGGAGGATGACGGCACAGGGCATTTCAAAAACGAGCTGGATATTCGTAACACGCTTGATCCTTCGCCCTATCTGGGACTACCGGTGAACGGCTCCCAAAACCCCGATCAGGTTCCCCTCTGTGAAGCGCAGGTGGAGTAGCGACACGGTTGATCCGATCGAGACAAGATGAATCAATTCAAAGATAAGGTCGTTTTGATTACTGGCGCGGGCAAGGGTAGTGGGCGCATCCTGGCACAGGCGTTTGCAGAACAGGGAGCCATTGTCGCTGCGAATGATATTTCCCCGATCAATGTAGAAGAAGTTGTCGACCAGATCCTTGCCAGAGGTGGGCGGGCGCAAGCGTATATTGATGACATTGCCAAAAAAGTTGCCGCCCAGAATATCATCAATCAAGTGGAAGACGATTTCGGCCACATTGATATTCTCATCAACCATGCCGCGGTGGAACCGCGTGTTCCGCTGCTCGATATGGATGAATGGGACTGGCATCGCGTGCTGGATGTCAATCTCACCGGCACATTTTTCATGACTCAATCGGCCGGACGCGTGATGCGCGCCCAGGGCCGGGGTGTGATCATCAACCTGATGACAGGCTCATCTCCTGAAGAAGATGGGAAAGCAGCATTCATCGCCAGCATGAATGGAGTAGCCGGGTTGACGCGCCAGGCTGCACGTGAATTAAGTCCTTATGGAATCAAAGTTTATCTGGTCGAGAACATCTCAGGGCAAATTATCGCGAATGTTTTTGCCTTGCTCGATTTACAAATAGAGGAGAAATGAAAGAATTAACAGAATATCGCCGGAAGTTGATGGAAAGACTCGCTGAGGCGGCACAGGAATTTCGCTCGGCATGTCTGGCAATTGGTGATCCCTATGCCCCCTTTGAAAAAGATGGCTGGAATGTTCATCAGATTGCCGTACACACGCGGGATGTGGATGAATTAGTTTATGGCTTGCGCGCCAGCCAAACCGCAATGGAAGATAATCCCGAATTCCCCAACTTTGATGGGAATACCTATATGGCGGAGCATTATGATGGCAGCGAACCATTAAGCGAGGTGCTCGATGGCTTCGTTGAGAATATTACGGTCCTGATCGAGTTGCTGCGTGTTCTGCGATCCGAAGCCTGGTCACGCGTGTCGCGTCATGCCACACTGGGAAAAGGCATAACATTGCAGACCTGGGTCGAGAAAGATCTCGCCCATATCGAAGAACATTTGGAAACTCTGCGGAAGATAACTAACAACTAATCGTCCGATAGTTGGTTTCAGAAGTAATCCAGTTTCAGTAAATCACGATTTTGGAGTCCAGGACTGCCCGCAGGGGCGTCCTGCCATTATGGGTGGCACACCCCTGCGGGGCGCGTCCGACTCCAAAGCCAAACCTGTGATTCACTGAGTTTATATAATGAAAATCCCCGCGAGCGCCAGGTTCGCGGGGATTGTATTTAGCTGGAAACTTTCACCATAACGCAAAGCCAAGCAATCTGAAGATCCAAACAAATAATGGCGCATAGAACTGCAATCCGATCCATGCGACGAGAATGCCGAACAACGCGCCTGCCACCACATCTGACACATAATGCACACCCATGGCGACCCGGGCCAACGCTACCAGCGGCGCCCAGATCCACAGGGCAATTGCCAACCAGGGGGGGCCCAGCCCCGTGGCAATTGTGGCAATCAAAAAGGCACGCGCTGCATGACCGGACGGAAACGAATGCGGATCGGTGTAGCGGTAGATCTTGCCCCACTCGCCCTCCGGACGCCTCCTTCTGATCCGGAACTTGATCACCAACACCATAACCACCAGCAAGCAAATGCCGGCGAACTCGACTACAGCCCACTTCTTCCAAAATGGGTCGCCCCTGGTCCAGATAGCTAACAGAGCAAGCACCCAAAACCATGAGTCGCCGGAATGTGCGAAAAAGACAGAAATAGCGCGCAATGCGCCTGGCTTTTCAGCCACGCGCATTTGATTCGAGAGACGGGCATCGAGTTCAAGGATGGAATTCAAATTTTCTTCTCTGCTTTGAGCTTGCTTCTGGTGGCTATGGGTTCATGCTTTTTCCCATCACTCGCAGCCCGTTTCGCCGTTTTGGCTGCAGGTTTGGGTTTGGTCGTCCTTTTGACCGGTTTTTTCTCTGCGCTCTTTGCCTTTGCCAGGGCCTTGCGCTGTTGCCTTTCGAGGTCTTCGCGCAATAATTCCAATTGATGAGGCTTGTCGACATCCATACAGGGTTCAGCCTGGGGCCAGACAATCACACGCCCTTTGACCCCAATGCGACCGCACACCTTTGCGACAAGATCGTCGAGTGTAATGCTGTGCGTGAAGACCTGGAAGAATGTATCCAACCCTATCATACTCGCCTGCTTCAACGGACTCTTGCGCGAGCCCATCAAGGATTCCCACAAGTCCAAATGTTCAGTCGCCTGGCTTACATGCGCCATATGAATATCCGCACTGCAAAGTTGTATATCTTTCAATTTGGTAAAGGTGCGCTTTGAACCGGGGAAACGAGCTTCCATGACATCCTTCGGGCAAATACCATAATACAAGTCATCCTCCGTTTCCATGCAGGTGTCAACCAGCCAATCCACCATTTCAGGCTTCAAGGCCGGGATATCAGAGGAAACGACGAGCACGTATTGAGCCTTTTTGTTGAGCTCAAGCGCTTTATTTATGCCCGTGATGATATTGGCGAGCATCTTTCCCTGATTGGAAACGTAGTAGAGCGGCTTTTTACAAGTCAATGAACTTTTCGCCGATAAGCCAACCAGGATCACATTATCGACACGTTTTGCACCGCCCAGCGCGTCCAATACCCATTGGAGCATTGGCTTGCCGGCCACATCGATAAGCGCCTTAGAATCACCATGTGAATAGGTGTAAAGCGGATCTTCCGGTCGTGGGATTCCACCAGCGATTACGATTGCGTCCATAAATTCTCCTTGCGATTTACGATTTCAGATTTACGATTTTTGATTAGACAATCGCAAATCGTCATTCGTAAATCGTAAATCAATTGAGTTCCTGCAACTGCGGCTCGAAGCCGAGCTGATCGAGCAATGCACTGTACTCGGCCCACGTCAGCGGACGCCCCTTACCGGAGACAGCCACTAGCGCAGCTTCCATCATATTCGTCCCGAAGGAACGTCCATCCAGCACCGGGGTCGTGGTGATGAGGTATTTCACGCCAGCCTTGCGAAAAGTCTCCACATCTTCGGGCGTGGTGGTATTTGTAACGATGACTTTGCCTTGCAAATGATCGGGCATGAAACGTTTGATGTAATGGCAATCTCCTGCAATGACCGTTGCCCACTCATAATATTTGCCCCATTTGGGTGTACGCTTTTCTTGTTTTTCACCCGTGGGATAGACCCATTCAAAGGGTAAACGCCCGGCAACCGGCATGAGCAACCCTGCCAATGTTTTTAGTGAGCTGATCTTATGAATGGCCATGGGAACATCCAAACCAAACATCAGATCGCCAAAAACAGTTTCGTAACCCGCCTCGGCAAATGACTTGGAAAGTCCCCAGCGATCTACCCCAACCGTAATGAGAACCTTCCGTCCACGGGAATTGATATAGTCGCCAATCTTCTTATCTAGAAAAGCAGGGGCTTTGTTTTCCAGGGTATTCTTTAGTCCGCCGCCATCTACTAAAGGAGTCTTCTCGACGAAGCGCACCATTGGCTTCACAGAATAAAAGGGATACCACTTCCCATCCACGAGGGCGCCCAGGTCTGCGCCGCCTACACCGAAGGCATCCACCTTCCCATCGAGTTCCTTGTACTTCAATGCGGCAGCTTCCATATCGCCATCTGTGCCAATCCGTTCAATGCTGACCTTTTCGCCAAGGAGAGTCACTTCCACGGCTTTGTTACGTTTGGATGAACCAATGCTAATGCTGACCGCTCGCTTCATAGGGCTTCTCCTTCAGTAAGATATTGTATTATATAACGGAATCCCGACGAGCACCGGGACTGTAGTCAGGATGTGGATGCGCCCGAGGCAGGCAATGTAAAGAAGAAAGCGGATCCTTTTCCCGCCTCACTCTCCACCCAGATCCTGCCTCCATGGACTTCGATGATCCTCTTCACGAGAGCCAGCCCTACACCCGTGCCGTCGGTCCTGGGATCCAGCTTATTGAAGAGGCCGAAAATTCGGTCGTAATGTTCGGGGGCAATGCCCATACCATTATCACGAACGTAAAAGATGTGTTTACCCTCCTCTTCTCCGTTCCGCCCGATCTCAATGCGTGGCTCGCTCTGGTCCCCCACAAACTTGGCAGCATTATCCAGAAGGTTCTGCAAAACTTCCACGAGACGCGGACGATCCCCATAAACACTGGGGAGGTCTCCATCGATATGTACAGCGATCCCGTGCTCCATGATGCGCCCCTGCACCAGTTCCAATGCTTCACGCGCCAGTTCTTCAAACGAGAGCTTGGTTGACTCGTTCTTAAGGCGCCCGATGCGCGAGAGTTCAAGCAGCTCATTTAACAGTCTCTGCATCTTGTTGGTGGCATCCGTGATTCGTTGAATATCCGCCCTGAGCCGTTCATAGTTACCAGAAAGCGCATCCTGCTCGAGATAACCCAGGAAACCCCGAATAGTAAACAAAGGTGACTTGAGATCATGTGAGACAGTATAGGTGAACCGTTCAAGCTCCGCGTTCTTATTCTCCAGCTCAGAGATCAGCGTCTTCCGCGCCGAAAGCTCGGCCTGCAAATCTGAAAAGAGGCGGGCATTCTCCAGCGCGATCGCCACCTGGTTGGCATACGTCACAGCCAACTGTGCATGTCTTTCAGAGAATTGACCGGCCTGGTGCCCATCCAGGGCAATAATCCCGAACATTTGACCCTTGACTTTTAAGGGGACCGCCATCCAGGCATGGATTGAATTATGTGGGAACTCAGTGAAAATGTGCAGAGAAGCCTGGATGTCCTCATAGAGGACATAGGGCGCGTCTCCCTTGATGACCGGGTAAGCAGGTTCCTTTTCGTTCAATGCAAAGGAATTCTCCGTCCGATTCGAGCTCAATTCAAAGCCGCGCGCACTTACCATCTCGAGCAGCTGTCCGTTGATCAACTGGACGGAAGCGCTATCGAATGGGACGACTCTCTCCAGTTGTTCAAGGATGCGATCAATCGCTTCAGACTTTTCAAGCGTCGCAGCCACAATTGCAACGCTTTCACGTAAAGTTTCAGACTCAGCGTTTTTTATTTTGAGTTCGGCGATCAACTTTCTGCGTTCTTCCAGCTCATTTTGCAGTTCTGAGAATAAACCGGCGTTATCCAGCGCGATCGCAACCTGATCGGCAAAGGTCACAGCCAGCTTCGCATGATGCTCGTTGAATTGACCCGGTTGCTTTCCATCCAGAGCAATCAAGCCGATGATCTTGCCGCGCGTTTGTAGCGGAACCGCAATCCAGGCTTGAACGTAGGTATGAGGGGATTGTTGAAAATCCCCTAATTCCGCCTGCACATTATTATTCAAAATGTAGGGCAATGCCCCCGTAAGCAGGGGGTAGGCCGAGTTAGCCTCATCGACGATAAAAGTTGTTCTAGGAATTTCGATCTCTGGCGGCAGGTCTATCCCCGCGATAATGTACTGGCGATTTCCTTCTACTCTCCAGACCGAGGCTGTGTCGTAGGGGATGACACTCCTGATCTCAACCAGGATTCGTTCGATGATCTCAGCAAAATCGAATGTACCAATAATGCTGGCAAGGCTCCGGCGCAGCGTTTCAGACTCTTCGTTTTTGACCTCCAGTTCACCGATGAGTTTTTCGCGTTCTTTTTCAATCCATTTACGCTGGGTAAAGTCACGGATCAGCATAAGGACTGTGTCAGAAGCACTGCCGGTGAGGCGAGCCTCCATTACCCGGATCTTCCCGCCCATATTTGTTTCGAACTCAAATACGTCGATTTGATTGCCCGCAGCGACACGCTCCATGGAAAGCAGGGTTTGGACGACAACTGCCTGATCAAATACTTCATCAATGCGTTTCCCAATGAAACGATCGGCCGGCAATACTGTTTCCAGCCCCTTTGACGGCACCATATTGATAATCATGCCATCCAGAGATAATTCCATGATCATATCCGGGAACGCATTCAACAGGGCCCGGATGCGCGCTTCACTTTGCTGCAAAGCCTGCATGGTCTGCTTTTGAGCGCTCATGTCATAGAACATGGAGAGAACACAATCTTCATTCCCGATGTGGATCAATTCATGGAAGGAAATTATGTACTTCAAACTGCCATCCCTATGGCGCAAATGATCGTCGGAATTGAATAAAGAACCTTTACGCTTCAGGTCTTCCACAAACTCGGCGCGCGCCCGGATATCCTCCCACAATTCCAGTTCCCTGGCATTGTGCCCAAGAGCTTGTTCCGCTACAAAGCCGGTTAGGTCCCAGTAGGCATAATTGGCATCCAGAAGACACCCATCTTCAAGTCCGGTGATCGAGATAGCGACCGGGCTCGATTGGAAGACTTTTCTGAAACGCTCCTCGCTTTCGCGTAAAGCTTTCTCTGATTGCTTTCGCTGGGCGATATCACGCACCACGAACAGCAAAAGCGTTCTCCCCCCGTAATAAAACATGCGGGCGCTGACCTCGACCGGGAAAGTTGTGCCATTTTTCCGCCGGTACGTTGTCTCAAATATTAAGCTGCTCGTATCATAGATTACATCCACGCGTTCGTGCCAAATCTCAAGGTCTGGAATATGTTCAGCAACATCGATCACACCCAGGCGACTCAGTTCTTCCTGCCTATAGCCCAGGAACTCATAAGCGCTTTTGTTGAAATCAATATATCGGCTGGTCTCGGGGTCGATCAGGAAAATTGCATCATTGGATTCATCCATCACGCTTCGGAACTGGAGCAGGTCATTTTCTGCCTGGATGCGCTCGCGCAGCTCACCCTGCAATCCATCCAGTGTCTGGCGCAGGATCCCCGTCATCGAGTTAAATGCCTGGGCGAGCGCGCCAACCTCATCGTCTGAAAGAACCGGAGCAGACGCATTCCATTGTCCCTTTGAGATATGAGATACCGTTTCACTTAACGCCCGCAAGGGAGCAGTGATCCGCCCCGCCAGGATGATCACGGCTATGGTCAGGATGATCGCGATCTGGATCCCCACGATGCTAACATTGAACGCAAGCTGACGTGCAGGCTGCAGGGCGACCTCCTGGTCGATCTCAACGATCAGGGCCGCGTTCTGCCCCTCCATCCACAGATATTCCCCGATGACCCGTAAGCCATTGTGATTGATATAAGAAGAACTCCCCTGCTGCCCATTCAGCGCCAGATCGATGGCAGGGGATTGCAGCGGAATTGTCTGCGCGAGAATGACCGGATCATTCGTAATCAAATTGTGATTGGGATCGACGAGGTACGTCTTGATGGACTCACTGATCAAGTTTTGATCCTCATGGATAATCCGATCCACACCCTTCATATTGAAGTGCAGCGCCAGGACTCCGATCTCCTTTTGCGAATCAAAGAGAGGCGTGGCAATCGTCAGCGTAGTGCGGCCAAACAGATCAGAGTGATACAACTTTTGAGCAAACGTCTTGTTAAGACCCTGCGTGAAGAAAGATTGTTTCCATTGAGATATGCCAATGATTTCAGGTCTGGTCGAAATGACGATTTGCCCATCCAGGTTGATGATCTGAATATCCTGAAAATCGGTTGTGCGCTCAACAATGACTTTGAGAAGTTTTGTAAGTTCAGCCCGTGCCAGATGCCGATCCTGAGTGGATGAGTCTGAGTTAAGAAGTTTTCCCGAAAGAGATCGCAGTTCAGGGAGATTCGCCAGAAAAACCGCATTGCGCTGCTGTTCATCCACCCATTGGTTCAAACTGTCTTTCTTCAGCTCAGCAACCGTGCTTAATTTATCTTCCACCGTATTCTGTAAAGATTGGACTGCCTGGCTATAGGCAAAGGAGATCACTGCCGCGAGGGTGATCACGGCAAAGGTGACGTAATATACAACCAGTTTGGTCTGTATTTTGAATCGCTTAAATACCGAAAAGAATTGCTGCATGGTTGCGATGTTTGCTGCAAAGAGGCAACGTCAAATTAGGCAACGCGCGGTTGCAGAGGTATCCCACGTGATTATATATCATGCCTCCGGGCCTTGACCTAACAAAGTCCTTATAAAATATCCCCGCCTGATAAGCCTTGCAAAGGCCATACTCTTTCACAACCACCTTCGCAAGGCTTTGCCTCAGAAAACAATTACGGTGTGCAAACCACTTTAAAGCTTGCCTGTCCCGTCATGATATTTGGCAAAGTTGTCTGTACTTTGACTATATAATCATTGACACCGTTTACCTGATAGTAATCCTGGACCGTCTTTGTATCCCCCACTTCGAAGAGCACGTTTTTATCGGGCGAGACAATGCCTGTGCTCGATTCCCAATGCCAGACCACTGTGGATGGACCACTGGCCGTGATCTCCGCGCTAATGACCACCACTTGCGGAAAGGCGTCGCAGGCCGCATTGATGACAGGCGGATCCACACGGACATAGATGCCTGTCACCATGATCACCGGCGGGTTCACCACCGGCAGGGACTGCACATCGCCCACCGTTTGAACAAACTCCGCCGAGAGCCAGCAGGATGTGGAGGGGTCACTGGGATTCCGGACATACCACCAGGTCGAATCTGGGTCTCGTCCGATGATCTCTGCCTGCTTCCCCAGGTTCAAGGCCCCGATGACCGCATAAGATATCCCGGGCCCAAAGCGGCAGTTCACCGGTTGATCTTTAGGTGATGCCAGAAAGACGCTCGGCGTGGAAGTGGGTGTGACGGTAGGAATTTCAATATCCGCTACTGTTTCAAAGGGAACAGGCGTAAGTGTAGAAATGCTTGAGATCGGCGTTTCAAGCATCGGCGTAAGGAAAGGCGTTTCTGTCGTCTGGGAAGTTGGCATATTGCAGGACGACACTCCGAAGATCACTGTAATGATCGCTGCCCATAAACGATTTCTCATCCATTCCTCCTTTTCAAGGAGAATCGTAATCGGAGGTTTAAGTTATCGCAATAGCCCGTCAGTATTCTGTTCGATTTCTTACAAATTCTATTTCACGCTCAAACGAAATGTTTCTGTCCTCTCCGGATCTGTTGGCGTATTCGACGGTGGATAATATCCAAGAACGATCTTTGTTTCGCCCGGGTTGACCGCTTTGAAGGTCCAAATATCCACGCCGCCCCCGCCCACCGTTCCCGGTTCACTGGTGCTTTTATACTCTTTGCTCATAAACTTCACTACATTTTCATCCGTAGAATCTTGCATCATCTCCCAGTGGTACCCGGTCGTCGGATTGGATTCAATGATGATCTTGAACCCTCTGCCTGCGCTGGCTTCAATCGTTTTTGATGGATCTGTAGGCTCAGTGGAACCCGATGAGCAGGCGGCCAGCAAGACTGCTAGAAGCAGAAATGGGAAGATTTTTTTCATGGAAGCCTCCATCTAAGATTATAAGGAGTTGGGGAGTTTTTTCAACAGCCCGTTCTTAACGAATGCAAGTGAGGGCGGTGAGGAGAGTTTGTGCATTGTCATGGGGTCCATGATTCGAGTACCAACAGACCGGGAACTTCTTGGGGCAATTTCACATCTAAGATATGTCGCCCAATACAACTCACTTGTGGGCAGCTTACACCGCCATCCATCCCCAGTTCTTCCCTATTCATCTCGACAATCCTGTGCTCATCCTGTACTGATCCTGTACTGATCTTGTACTCGTTCTTTTAGTTTCTCTCGGGCATCATTCGTGCGAATAAGGCAATTGCTCCGAGCACACTCCGCTCTGCACGGGATTTGGCAATCCCTTCAAGCATACACCGCTTTGCTGGATTGACAAATCCAGCCTTGGATTCTCGGGATTTGACAATCCCTCTAAGCATTCACTCTGAGCCCAATTTTTTTAATAAAGCACTCTACAGTTTATGATAGAATGTTTAGAACATATATTCTGTTTCAGACAAGCGTAGCAGTCCTATGGACGAGAGGAGAGGCTTATGAGTAAAAAGGTACTGGTCTTCGTTGGAACACAGAAGGGCGGCTTTATTTTCGAAAGCAATGAAAAACGCAAACGATGGAAAGTCGGTGATATTCAATTCAAGAGTTGGAACGTGATGCATATCCAGATGGACCCGCGCGACGGGCGTCTGCACGCGGCAACCGATCACTTTGTCTATGGCCCCACCACCCATTATTCCGATGATCTTGGCAAGACCTGGACGCAGGCGAAGCAGGTACCGCTTCTCTCACGCCCCTCGAAATCGGGCCGGCCCGCCAGCACAGTAGACGAAGCCTTTCGTTCCGAAGGCGGCGAGAATATCACAGATAAGCCGGAGAAGATGATCAAGGTTTGGAACATCAAGCCTGGGCGTGAGAGCGAGCCAAACGTGCTGTATGCTGGCGCGCAGCCCGCTTCCCTGTTTATTTCCACCGATCGCGGCGAGACCTGGGCGCTCAATGAGCCACTCTTCGATCATCCTCAGCGTGGCAACTGGGGACCGGGCGCGGGTGGTTTAACCCTGCATACCATCCTGCTCGATCCGACCAATCTCAAACGAATTTATATTGCCGTTTCGGCGGCGGGCTGCTACCGAACGGATGACGGCGGGTTGACCTGGTCGCCTCATAACAAGAACGTTCACGCCTGTTTCAGACCAGATCAATTCCCCGAATATGGCCAATGCGTGCATAAGATGACGATGCACCCCTCCAACCCAAATGTAATTTATCAACAGAACCACTGCGGCGTATATCGCAGTGACAACTGTGCTGAAGACTGGATTGACATCGGCGAGGGTAGATTGCCTGCGCGTTTTGGCTTTCCGATCGCGGTCCATCCCACGGATCCGCGCACAATCTACATTGCCCTTGAGGAGAGTGACGAATACCGCATGAGCGTCGACGGCAAGTTTTCCGTCTGGCGCAGCCGGGATGCCGGCGAGTCGTGGGAACGAATGACAAAAGGTTTGCCCGATCATGCGCACCTGGTCGTCCTGCGCGAAGCCATGGCGACCGATTCGTTCGAAGATGCGGGCATTTACGTTGGCACGAATACCGGCCAATTGTTTTATAGCCGGGATTCCGGTGACAGCTGGGATCTGCTGGCAGATTACCTGCCCCCGATCCAATCGGTGGAAGCGGCAGTAGTATAGGAATACGTTACCCCGCCCAAACTTAATCGAAACGCTGATATACGCTGACCGCGAAGCGTAA
>DATGYJ010000418.1:0-5885 GCA_035298105.1 Anaerolineales bacterium
TCAATATGAACATCGCTGAGATCATCCAGAATGTCGCGACGGTAGGGGCGGTCATCCTCGGGATTGTGTATATTATTGGTGGGCTGATCGTCAATTTGAACCTCACCCGCCGCGGGGTTGTAGAATACCAGATCCTGAAAGTTAAATACCTGGCGGTGGGGATGATCTTCCTGGTGCACTTCCTGGGCATCGTGCTCTTTACCATTATTCCGAGCGCGCTGATCGCCTCGCTTTCCGCGGATGACGTGATCGTCCAGACTTTGAGCATTCCCTCGATCCTGGCCGCGCTGGCGCTGTTATACCCCTTTCGGTCACACAACTGCCTGATTTGCCTAGCAAATCAGGCAGTTGTGTGACCGGGGGCATTACATATGTCTGGTCTCGATATCCTCCAAACACAAAGTCCTTTGTCGGGAAGTGGTTGTTTTCTAACTACCTGACAGTTTGTTTCAAGAGGTATCCGTTGGTCGACTGCGCAGCGTGCGGTGCTCGTCCGCCGTACACCTGCACTCCCTGGCACCGCCCGCCAGGGCAGGTGTGCGCCAGGTGCAAGTGTCGAGACCAAAGCTAACCTGAAGGCAAAAGATTACATGAAATTTGTGGTCTCGATACGCCCGTTACTCCCGCAGTTCGATTTGCTTAGCAAATCGTGCGGGAGAACGGGCTACTCGACCACCGAGTACTGTTTGTGCTCTTGCACCAGGCCATCGCCCCGAGTAAGAGCCTGGAATGGGAGCTGAATAGCGTGCTGGCGATCTTATCCGGCACCCTGACGATCCTGGCGCAGATCTATCATTATTCCTCTTTTTACTATGGCCGTCCCGTCGGGACCGGCGCGCTCGACCCGATCGGAATGGGCATCCCGACCCGGGTCAATTTGGCCTGTGATGAAAAAGTCTCGGCTGACCTGATCGAGCTGGGTCTGCCGCTTCAAAAGAATATCCTGCGTGACGTTTATCTGGTCGACGAAACCGATGAGCACTATATCATCAGCCAGGAACAAGTCCCTGGGGGTGCGGGAGACAACCAGACCCATAAGATCAGCAAGAGTTTGGTAAAAGTCATTTTGCATAAACCCGACCACATGCGCAGACTGCCGGGAGATTTGGTGGAGAAGAAAAAGAAACGCAGCTGAGTAACTCGTACGCAGTTTCACCACAGAGAACACGGAGAGCACGGAGATTTCTAAAGCGTTTTCTCTGTGCTCTCCGTGGTGAAGATACTTTGTCTGCGAAACATGAGTGAGTAAGAGAGGCATTGTGCAGGGAGCTCACAAAGTCGCATGGAGGGTGAAGAATTTCGAACTCAACGAGCCGACAATCAGGAGGGTCAGACTGCCGATGATAGTCGATCAACTCCAGGAAGGATGAAAATAATAGCGAAATTAACGCCATGAATTTGGACGATTTAGGATTACACCATTCTTGTTGATCTGGTCGGGCAAAAGACTTTTGGCAAGTTCGAGATGTCCCATGCGCAGGGTTCTTGCAGAAACGCTCCTGAGCGCCGATGAAAACCGTCCAGGTGGAAATATGGAAGTCACCTTTTTGTTCGGAAATAATTGTTGAATTGAACGAATTGGGCTGACAAGATCACTATCGGCTGATACCAGGAAGGCAGTATCAAAGCGGTCTTGAAAGGCATCCTTCATCATTTCGACAGAAATGTTGACATCGGTCATTTTTTCGTGGTGTGTTGTATAGGTATGTCCACAATGCCGGCAAGTGATGGTATCAGAAAGGAAATGTCCGTAGAACATTGACAGACTCGGGATGGTTCGCAAAGCTTCTAGAAACACCTGTTGACGAAGCCGTTTATCGTCAGGGTATTTCACAATGGTGGTGAAGTACTTTGTCTCCAGAAGTACCTCAGTCGATCTTAGGAATTGCTCAGCCAACCGCCGAAGATTAAGCCAGTAGAACCGTTTCCAACCCTGGTCGCGCAAACCATAGTACAGGTTATACCCATCGATGTATGCAATGACTCTCTCCATGAAAAACTCCCTGTTATTAAGGACAGCCCGCCCTTTCGGGCGGGCGTCGGCCTGGAGATGCTATCTCCAGGGGGGTATGCCATGATTATACAGAGTATTGACATTTTGTCAAACGCTTGCCCGAGTCAATCCAAAAAACCTGTGAGAATCTAAAGCATGGCAGCCGTTAGAGATCAAACAAAAGACATCTTGCATCGATACGGGCATTCGAGAATTATGAAAGAAACCGTCCACGAATAAAATCACAAACCTTCGGCGAATGGATGGTGTTTGAGTATGACTGGATAGGGCGTTTTGTCAATGGGACACCGCATATCATGAGGAGGATCACGCTCCCCTCACCACCCTTGACAGGGTGCTAAGTGCTAAGCAAGGGCGCTGCGCGGTAAGTGTCGCCAGGGCGACGCGTGTTCTACCTGAGCCTGCTTTAGTGGGCTTGAGCACATAGCCCGGCGATTCATCACCGGGCGGTATTCTTTAACATCGAGGCAAACAATGAACAGTCTTCAAAAAGATGCAAGTCATTCCACTTGGGAACTGAATGAGAAACGATACAACAACAGGACGTGTTTCGCCGCATTGACAGTGGGTGGCATACTCTTGATCCTGCTTGTGGCATACCATGGAAAGTCACTGGGGCTGGGGGGAATCGGCGCCGTGGGAGTGTGGGTCTCTGCACGCGTCGTCATGAATTATTCAGGATCAAAGAAAAGCAGTTAATTCCAGTTTTGCAAGGATTACAAAAATATAACGAAAATCATCTTGTACGGGACCGAATTTATCAATATGATTCCATCGATCTCATGAACCAGGTGGTCTGGAGATAGACTGAAACGTTCGTGTCGAATCGTCATCCCGGATCACACTTCCATCGCAGCAAGAGAAACTTCAATGAAACAAATGTCTTCACAGCTAACAAGAGAGTATTGGACGTACCTGCAGGATCAAGTTGAGTCACATGAACAGGCATATTTCCAGGCGACGAATGACCACGCCTATCGGGATGAGCTGAGGGCCTCAGCAGAAACATACGACTGGCTGGCCAAAGAATTTTCCCTGGCTTTTAGTACAGAGGGCGGGCAAACCGCCGAGGGAACCAGGGAGTTCTTGAACCTCCTGGACCAGAAAATTCAGCATTTTGTGTCCGCGCAGGAGCAGACCCGGCGTAAGAAGCAGGCAGCCCTTGCCAAAGCTCCCGCGGTAGAGTACCACCCCATCAGGCGCATGTATCAGGAGATGGAAAACCGGTTGGGATGTGAGTTGACAGCCTACCGGGATTCCCGTGAACATTTTTTGAGCATCCTTGTTGAGGGGTAAATGAATCCCGAAGGATGGGTTTCACCGTTAGAAATGGCGGTGAGCGTTTTGGGGCGCGCATCATGAAATCAAGGGAGAACGCAGTCAGCTTATCTGCCTTATTGGGAGGTTATGTCCATCAGAGACTCGGGCAGATTGGCTCACAGCTGCGCATCGTTCCTGCCGTCGTGGGACATAGCCACGAGACCTTCGCCTCGCTGTATATTCGCAATTATCGGCTGTATTACATCGGTCAGATCATTTCCAACTGCGGCACCTTCATGCAATCCGTTGCCCAGGCCTGGCTAATACTCCAGTTGACCCATTCCGGCATTGCCCTGGGGATTACCAGTACCCTGCAATACCTGCCCTTCCTGCTCCTGGGTCCGTACGGAGGCCTGGTCGCGGACCGGTTCCCCAAACGGAAAATTCTCTATATCACGCAATCCCTGTTCGGTCTCCTGGCTTTGACCCTGGGAGCCCTGGTGGCGACCGGCCGGGTCCAGGTCTGGATGGTCTATGTCCTGGCTGCCTGCCTGGGGCTGGTCACCGTTTTTGATAACCCGGCCCGCCAGACCTTTTACATGGAAATGGTTGGCCCGGATCATCTCCGGAACGCCGTCACGCTGTATTCGATCCTGGTCAATGTGGCCCGCATGCTCGGGCCTACCCTGGCTGCCGCACTGATCGCGGGGTTTGGACTGGCTCCCTGCTTTGTGATCAACGGTCTCTCCTATGGAATGGTGGTGATCATGCTGGCGATGATGAACACCAGGGAACTGCTCATTACCCCACCTTTACCGCGCGCCAAAGGGCAGATCCTTGAGGGGCTGAAGTATGTGCTGTCCACGCCCATCGTCGGATTTACTCTCCTGATGATGGCGGTTATCGGTACGTTCACCTATGAATTTCACGTCAGCCTGCCGCTCATTGCGCAGAATACGTTTAAGGGGGATCCCAGCAGTTACGCCTTTCTCACGGCTGCCATGGGATTGGGTGCAACTGCCGGAGGGATCCTCTTTGCCAGCCGCAAGGGCCTCCGTTACTCGAGCCTCGTCGGCGCCGGTTTTCTGTTCGGACTGGCAGTCCTGGCAGCCGCGTGGATGCCAAGTCTGCTGCTGACCGGGGCCGTCATGGTGTTGGTGGGAATCTTCTCGATCAATTTCTCATCGCTCGGCAACAGCCTTCTGCAGCTGGAGAGCTCCCCGCAGATGCGCGGGCGCGTCATGTCCTTCTGGTCGATCGCCTTTCTGGGCTCCACCACGATCGGTGCGCCGGTCGTTGGCTGGTTCGCCGAGGTGGCCGGCGCGCGCTGGGGACTGGCATTCGGTGGAATAGCAGCCTTACTGGGGGCGGCACTCGGAGCGCTCACCTTGCGCAGGAAGCAGGGATAATTCCTGGCCTGGCTTTGCAGGGTTGCAGGGGCACGCCCTACGGGCAGTCCTAGACTCCAAATCGTCATTTACTGAAATTGTTTTGTCCACAGGATTCCCGAAGGGTCCTGCTCTTTACGAAAGAGAATTTGCGAACGCCGGGATCCTGCTCAGCGTGCTGCTGCCGGAGTTCTCCACCTACAGGAAGCTGCCCTCGAAAGCCAGGCTCAGATGTGGCATAATGAAAAGCGATCTGGTCGAGCTGAGGCTGGATGGAGACTGCAAGTTAAGCTCGATATTTATCCGTATGCAGGAGTTTGCCATGTCAGAAAATGCCATCCCTCCCGTAAAACGTCGTTTGCAATGGCCGTGGAAGTGGAAGTGGCTCAGAAGCCTGTCCCTGCCCATGCGAATCCTCGTGATCGTCGCGACGTTCCTTCTGCTGACATTCACGGTGAATGTGCTTTCTTCCGTGCTCGGGCCCCTCTACTCAGTTGTTTTTTTGGGAGAGTGGAGCAAGCCTCCAGTCTCCGAAAGTACCCGGCAGATACTAAAGCGAAGCCTCGCGACAGATTTCAGCCAGATCCAGGTTCTCGAACGCTCGATAACGGTCACATCTTCCGCCGAGGAAATGCAGATCGCCTTCAGGCTTGTGATCCCAACGGAAGATCCCATTGCATCCCGATTTGCAGCGGGCGTAGACCGCGAACATCCCGCTCTTCTCACCGACGTGCTGTTCGGGACGCTTCAAGTTGACCATTCGCTCCTGACCTACGAAAATTTCCGGCCCTCCCAATTGGAGGTGGATCCAAAAAATACAACCTTAACATTGCAAGCTGTCTTTCCTGACGTCAATTACCCGGTTGAGATCGTTTTCACACCGAACGTAGAGGACAAAATACAACCCGAGGTGGATAAACTGCTGATCGAGATGTCTGACAGTATGCTGATCGGCATGAACCCAATCCCAGATAGAGCCGATCAACAGAACGCCTCCCTTGTGAAGCAGGCTGGTGAGGAGCTGCCCGTCTTCCGGATTGAAATTGATCGTGCGGGGAATTTCACCAGAAATGAGTCGAATCAAAACAACCGCCTGGACCGCCGGTCCTTCCTTCTGAAGGCCGGTTCGTTCCTTAACAATATTCCACTTGGCTCCCGCTTGCTCTTCGCCCTCTCCAAATCCGCTCCGCTGCTGCTTTTTCTCTGGCTCGCCACGAGACCGC
>DATGYJ010000419.1:0-13889 GCA_035298105.1 Anaerolineales bacterium
GCTGCAACGTTATCTTTGCGAGCCGCCGCGCTCTCGACCTCAACAACTCGCTTGGGTCAGAGCTTTCATCCAGCAGATCTCGATGTCCGGAACTTTCCCTTAAGTTAGCGCATATGCGATACTGACCCCCACATATGGGGGAGGTCTACACGCCAAAAGCCGTTTTTTTTCGAAACTATTCCTTCGTTATTCCTTCGCTCATCTTTCGCTCATCCTTCGCTCTGCTCTGGGAGACAAAAACACCCCCAAATATGGCCGGCTGTCTTTTGAACCATTTTGCACTTCGCAAAACGATACTCTTTCCCCGGGAAAGGGTTTTTGGATAAGAACAGTCTTCTTCTCTTTCTTTTCAGATTGCGCACTCCTGAGAGTAACCTAACATGAGCCAGCGTGTCATGTATGGGAACCAGTACAAAAAAAGACTTTTTTGTGCTATCCTTTTATGAATATGTCGCAGTTTTCCTACAGAAAGGCCATTCTCGTGGCTGCTGGAACCTTGTCGCTGATCGCACAAGGATTTTTGCTGATCCCAGCCATATTGGGATTCTCCTCACAACCGCCTGGTAGCGTATGGAGGAGCATCGCAATTGGAGCGGCGCTTTTTGCAGTCTCCATTTTTTTGTTTATCGTCAGTTTCAGTTTCCAATTCGCAAAACATCGCCGGGAATGGCGCGCGAACGGAGTATTACTGGCAACGCAGGTACTCACTGCAGTTGGGATCTATTTCCTGCTGGATGGCGTCGGCTCAGACGAACGCGGGACAGGATTCCTTTTAAGTGGCCTGATCACTGCACTGACAACTTATGGCATCTTTACCCATACAACCTCGCTAGCCGAATCACATCCTCAGCCTGTCCAGGGAGATACTACTCTGCCCCTGGAATTCAGGTTTGATCCGGATGCGAACGTACCTGCACTCAAGGAACAGATCGAATCTCTTACACACCAACTGACAGCCGAGAAGCATCGCAATACTCAACTGACACTGCTCAATGAATTAAGCCAGCAACTGGAAACTGAACTCGACCCACCCGTCGCGGCACAGCTGGCGGTCAATACGCTTGAGCGAGCGATCGATTGTTCCATCGTGTGTTTGATGACCCCTGAGGACGAAGAGTACATCGTCCTGGCATCGGCGGGGAAAGCGGCAAGCATCATCCCACCCGGATATAGGCAGAACGTAAATAGCGGCTTGATCGGGCGTACAAACAGGCTCAAGAAAACGCAGATGGTAAATGATACCGGTTTGGACGCAGACTTCACACCGCTGAGCAATGACAGTACTCTCTCAATTATCAGCGTGCCCATGCTTCGTCACGGACAAGTCAAAGGCATCCTTGAAATTGGCTCCGAGAAAAAACATACCTTTAGCAGCATCGACGTGGCCATTGCCGAAGGAGTAGCTTCCGAGTTAATGCGCGCCTGGGAACGTTCCAGCTACCGCCAGCGTTTGACCGAACTTATCCAGGCAGGTATCTCGCTGACGACCTTACTCGATCCGCAAGCCGCCGTGCAGGAAATCGCGGTCATTGCCCGCAAGACACTTGAAGCACGTTGCGTGTTCGTTACTCTCCTTGACCAGCAGGGGAACTTCTCACGAACAGCCTCGGCCGGCGAGGCGCCCAGGCTGCTGTCCACTTTCAATGTAAACCCGACCGAGGAAGCACTGATGCAGGCGGCGCTGAATGCGGCCAAGCCGTTCCGTGTGCGTGATCTCCGCAAATACTCCACGAACAGGAAAATTGAAATCGATCATCCGGGCTTGCGCAGTGTGCTGGCCATCCCGATCCGTCTGCATCGCTTAAGCATCGGAACCATCCTGGCCTTTGGCAAACAGGATGGGATCTTCTTTTCAGAAAACGATGAATCGCTCGCCGATCTTCTATCCTCACAAGCCGCGGCTTCGATCGAGAGTTCATGGCTATATCAGGAATTACGGAATACATTGAATATCACTTCCATGCTCTACCAGTTGAGTGTGGATGTGATCCAAACCGAAGAGCTGAGTTTGGCGGCCGAGTTGATTGCGCAGGTAGCCCATAAGGTCACAAACTCAAAAGAAACCGGGATTGTCTTGATGGCCCGCGATGGACGCACCCAGGCGGAAGTGGAGATCGATGCGAAGGGTCTGCATACCCGCCGGGAACATCCTGTGGAAACCATTGAGCAGGCTACTCAGAGCGGGCAAAGCATTATCGTTTCGATGGAGAATGGATCGCTGGTTTGTTATCCGCTTTTAACGCGCGGCGGCACCTATGGCGCCTTGTGGATGAACATCCCGGAAAGTCGCGGCCAAAACTTTGCGAACCTGCAAACACTGGCGAACCAGGCTGCCATCGCATTGGAACGTTCCATCCTATTATCAGAATCACGCCAGCAGGCCAAGGAACTCGAAGCTGCCTATGAAGAACTTGAGGTGACCTACGATCGAACCTTGACGGCACTCATGTCTGCACTGGATGCTCGCGACCGTGAAACAGAAGGGCATAGCACACGGGTGAGCCGTCTTACCTGCTTACTGGGAGAGGAAATTGGATTAAGCGGTCACCAGCTCAAGGCTTTGGAAAGAGGCGCTCTCCTCCACGATATCGGCAAGATCGGTATCAGCGATACGATCCTTCACAAACCAGGCAAGCTAACCGAAGAAGAATGGAAGATCATGAGGATCCATCCTGCCATCGGCGCACGTATCGTGGAAGGCATCCCTTTCCTGCAAGATACCCTTCCTGTCATCCGCTATCATCATGAACGCTGGGATGGAAGTGGGTACCCCGCCGGCCTGAAGGATAGTGAGATTCCCATTCAGGCCCGGATCTTTGCCGTTGCGGATGTATTCGACGCGCTGACCAGCAAAAGGAGCTATCGCAACCGATCCAGCCCGGAGGAGGCCATTCAGTATATAAAAGAGCAATCGGGGATTCTGTTCGATCCTCTGATTGTCGAGACGTTAACGAAGGTACCTTATAAAGAATTCACAGAAGCAGAAAAGATCGCCGCATGAGATCAAGAAACCAACGGGGTCTTTCGCTCCCCCTGAGGTTCAGGGACCTGGCAGACCGCCGCCTTTACATTGCGTAGGCGCGTGGTCGCAACCAGGTCAGGCCTGATCTCAGTCATGGGGAAAAAAATTCCAAAATAAAAGCGCAGGCAGCTTGCCTGCGCTTTTGATCAATTCAAGGCTTTTTGGAATGCCGATACGGTTCGCTCTACTGAATCATCGTCGATCCAATAATGCGTGACCAGACGAAAACGCCCGGTATTTTCCGGGTCTACCAACACGCCGAAACCCTTCATCTTCTCTGTGATTTGGTGTGCGGTGAGCGACGTATCTTCAGACAGATTTAGATAAACCATGTTGGTATAGGGGGAACCCAGATCCACCACCAGACCCTTGACCTGCCGCAAACCATCCGCCAATTTCCTGGCTCGAGTGTGATCCTCTGCCAGGCGCTTCGTCATCTTCTCGAGCGAGATAATTCCCGCGGCAGCGATCACTCCGACCTGGCGCATCCCACCGCCCAGCATCTTGCGGATATGACGGGCGCGCCCAATAAATTTACGTTTACCGACCAGCATTGAACCAATCGGCGCGGCAAGTCCCTTGCTGAGACAGAACATGATCGAATCGGCCGGTTCGACCAATTCCTTGACGGATACATTTTGAGCCACGGCCGAATTGAAGATACGGGCACCGTCGACGTGCAAGGTTAGATCGTGGGCATGCGCCAGTTCGCCTACCTGACGAGTATACGCAGGGGTGAGTGGGACGCCGCCGCAGATGTTTTGCGTATTCTCCAGACAGACCAGGCGCGTGATGGGGTGATGCACATCTTCGGTCCGAATAGAAGCAAGAATATGATCCAGAGCGAGAGTCCCATCCGCCTGATTGGGAATGGGACAGGCTTGAATCCCGCCTAAAGCGGACATGCCGCCCGCCTCATTCAAATAGATATGAGACTGATTCCCGACAATGACCTCATCCCCCCTCTGGCAGTGAACTAACAGTGCGGTTAAATTGCCCATGGTCCCTGAGGGGACGAATAAGGCGGCTTCCTTACCCAACATCTCGGCGGCCAATTCCTCCAACCTGTTCACCGTTGGGTCATCGCGATAGACATCATCACCAACTTCGGCTTCTGCCATCGCTTCGCGCATTTCGGGGGTGGGTTTGGTGACGGTATCAGAACGAAGATCGACGTATTCCATAGTATTCTCCTTGAGGGTGTTAGAAGTACGAAGATATAAGTGAGAAGAGACTCACCAGGCCGCTAAATTATTCTCCCTAAGCGAGGTACTCGGGAGAGGCTTCACGGATCGTCAGCTTTGCACCTGGTTCATTTTGACCAATTTTTTTGGTTTTCAACCAGCTGATATATCCATTGAGCAGGCAGCGAATCTCTTCAATTTGACTGCGTAAATCCTCATACAAAGAAATGGGACAATATCCAAGATCACGCGCTGCGATTAAGTGATTAAGGGTTTCATCCAATGAACCCCGTGCGTTATAACAAAAACGAACATTATCCATGTAATATTCTCAGTAACACTAATTGGTTCACAGTAGTAACGACTTTCCTGGCACTGCCCTGACGGGCAGTGCCAGGAAAGTCGCCACTACGAAGTTAGGCAATATTGGCGGCGACGCTCTTGGACGAACCTCTCACTTGATCGGCCAGATCATACTTTTCCTCTTTAGGGAGCAAAGGGACTAAATCTTTATGAACCTCAAGCATTAACTCATGAGCTTTCTGCCATGTTTTCAGTGTCTCAAAGCTTTGTTCAGTCATAACCTTCTCCCTTCTTTTACTTCTTACTTTTTACTTCTTCCTTGCCACCTCGCAGCTCATTCAAAACATCCAGCAACTCTTCCGGCAGTGGTGCTTCAAAAAGCCTGGATTCTTTTTCACCCGGTAAGATAATTTTCAAGCGATAGGCATGCAGAAAATGACGATTGATTTCGACAGAGGGTTTCTTTCTGCCATACACTTCATCTCCCACAATTGGGCATCCTAAGAATGCACAGTGCAATCTGATCTGGTGTGTGCGCCCTGTGAATGGGTGGAACTCCAGCAAGGTATGATCCTGAAAGCTCTCCAGAGTGCGATATTCTGAAATGGCTTCACGTCCCCGACTTTCCGGAACAATTGCCATCCGCTTGCGATGGCTTGGATCGCGCCCAATATAGGTTTCAACGCGACCGGAAGGGGTGGGTGGTTTTCCATCCACAAGGGCAAGATAAGTCTTCTCGACCTGCCTCAGGCGAAACTGATCCTGCAACCAGCGGTGGGCACGTTCATTTTTTGCCAGCAGGATCAGGCCGGAGGTCTCCTTATCGAGCCGATGTACCACACCCGGTCGTTCTTCGCCGCCAATCCCTTCGATTTCCGGATCGTATCCCAAGACAGCATTGACCAATGTCCCGCTTGCATGCCCAACTGCCGGATGCACAACCATGCCCGCGGGCTTATTGACCACGATCAAGTCGGCGTTCTCGAAGACAATCGAGAGTGGAATATCTTCTGCCACCAGGTCCGTGGGCACAGGCGGTGGGATCCGAACGGTCACGCTCGATCCATTCTCCAGAGTTTGACCGGCTTTTTTCGCGGCGGAGCCATTCACCTCGACGAAACCAGCCGCAATCAGTGCCTGGATCCTTGAACGCGAAAACTCCTGCAACTGCCCGACTAAAAACCGATCGAGCCGCTCAGGAGTTTTTTCGTCAAAGCGGAAATTCAGGAGGCGCTCATTCACTGGTTGCTTCGTTTGGTTGATCAGGTGGGGCCGTTTGCATTTTTTCCTTTTTCGCCAGGCGTTCCTGCCACCAGACACCCAGGATTAGAACCACACAACCCACACTAATACTCGAGTCGGCGATATTGAATACCGGGAAGCTGCCTATGGAAATAAAATCTGTCACATGTCCAATATGAATGCGGTCAATCAGGTTCCCGATGGCCCCGCCCATTTGCATGCTCATCGCCAGGCGCAAAGGCCAATCAGCGCTTGAGATCTGGGGGAAATAATAAATGATCGCAGCGATGACAATGAAAGCCAACACAGTGAAGACCATGTTACCCTGCTGGAAAAGCCCGAAGGCCGCACCACGGTTATACCAATTCACAATCCGTGCATATGGACTAAGCCATTGCAAAGAAGCGGGCAACCAGGTCCCCCCGGCAGGGATGTTCGTGCGCACCAGCCATTTCGTCCATTGATCGAGCCCAACGATCACGGCTGCGATCAAAAATATGGCCCAGTAATTCCTAACTACATTTCTCACATTTCACCTCAAAAAGAAATCGTCCCATTCTACCATTACTCATTCACATAGACGCGCGGTACACGGGCACTGATGTTGGTCATCACTTCGTATTCATTGGTGCCCATCCATTGCGCGAGGTTCTCAGCCATAATCTCCTCCCCCAGCAGGATCACATCATCACCCACTTTTACCTCGTCATCACCAACATCGACCATAAATTGATCCATGCAAATTCTGCCAACCTGCGGATATTTCTTGCGGCGGATGATGACCTGGGCACGATTCGTCATGCGGCGGAAATACCCATCTGCGTATCCACATGGGATGGTGACGATCCCGGTCTCAGCTTCAGGCTGCCACAGCGACCCATAGCTGACCGGCCGCCCGGGCTGTGTCCGCTTTGAATAGGCCACGTGCGAGCGCCATGTCAATGCCGGTCTCACTTCGATCACTCGATCCACTTCATCTCCCGGATATACCCCGTATAGCAGGACCCCAGGGCGCACCATGTCAAAATAAGCGTGAGGTAGATTCAAGATCCCGCCGGAATTGCAGGCATGCCGCAAAGGCGGGACAGATAAACTATGCTTCTCATAAACATCAAGAACTTCCTGAAAGCGTTCTAATTGCATGTTCGAGTAGGTTCTATCGGCTAACTCAGAGTTTGCAAAGTGGGTATAAATCCCTTCAACAATTAGGTGCCTATACGCAGAAGTCTTTAGAATGAAAGGCTCCGCCTCATATTCACGGACCCCCACCCTTTCCATGCCAGTATCAATTTTGAGGTGCGTTTTGATAGGCGTACCTGTGGAAGCTGAGACTTCTTCTGCAGTATCGAGCAAGTCGAGGGAAGAGCCAGTGAGAGTTAGATCGTATTCTGCAAACAACGGGACTTGCTCACGGAGGGTCCCGCCTGCGATAAGAATGGGTTTCCTGATCCCTAATTCACGAAGATGGATGCCCTCTTCAACGAGGGCAACGCCGATGTAATCTACATATGGTTCGATGAACGGCGCAACGCCGTCTACGCCGTGACCATAGGCATTGGCTTTGATCATTGGCATGACCTTGGCCGGGGCAACCTGGGCACGGATGGCTTGGATGTTTTTTCTCAGTTGAGAGAGATTGACTTCAAGGTATGTTGGTCTCATAGGTTTGTGAAAGATGAATTATGTTTTTCTCCAATGATATTCCACATCCGGCTCGCTCTCAGGCGGCGGACTGATCCCAAATTTTTCTGCGATAAATCCATTCTTTTCATAAAATGCACGTGCATTCAGGTTGATTTGTAAAGTATATAACCAGAGATGCTCGGGAGAAAGCTGGTGGGCCTGAGCAAGCAACACTTTACCAGCCCCGCGATTCTGATAATCGGGGTGAACATAGATCTGGTCAATAAACTCTGCTCTCATAGCCATAAAAGCAACGGGGTGCCCATCCATTTCAATGACAAAGATCTGATTGTCTTTCAAAATATGATCGCGAAAATAATCCTGGTCTTCAAAAAAGAAATGACCTTTAGCGCGCTGGAACTCAGGAAGTGCTTTCTCACGTGAGACCCGCCATAGTATGGTCACCGCATCAAAATCTTCCGGACGATAATCACGAATGGAAAAAGTATCAAGCATAATGAGAATTTATTTGAGTAGAAGCCTTCTTGGCTTCTTATCTCAGTGCGAGCACAGAAAAAAATTGAGCCAAATGGTTGGCACCTCCCATCTGGCTCAAAACTATCAAGGTTCTAGGGTGATCTAATAATCGCGTCTGCGTTCTCGTTCACCGCCACCTGGTCTGCGTCCGCCACCGCCTTGAGGGCGCTCTTCGCGCGGCCGGGCAAGGTTGACGGTGAGAGGACGGCCACTGAATTCCTTACCATGGAACATGGTAATGGCGCTCTGGGCTTCGTCTGAGGATGACATCTCAACAAAGCCAAAGCCTTTCGAGCGCCCACTCGCACGATCTCGGATCACCTGAGCGGATTTTACTGTTCCCGCCTGTGAAAATAAATTCTGAAGATCGGCATCGACAGTAGTGTATGGCAAATTGCCTACATAAAGTTTCGCTTCCATAGCAATACTCTTCTCCTGAGTGTGGGCCGTGAAAGTGAAGCTTCTCTCACGGCAAAAGGATTTCAATGTGCATGATTCCCAGCGATCGCAGACACCCAGGTGCCAAGAAGCAAGAATTCCCTCTGATTGTCGGACCACCATTCATCCATGCAACCAACAATTCGATTGTAGCACAAGAGGGATAGACTTGCTAGCAACTCGGTAACCAGAAGCGCAGCCAATTCTCCTTTACAGGACTCCCGAAGAGCACCGGGACTGTAGTGCTGCGCCTGTCCACAGGACTGCTTCGCTTGTCCTTTTCTCGCAGGGAAAACTGAATCCCGGCTTCCAGTTGATCCAGCGCCGAGGTTTTACCGCCGCTCAGTGCTTCAGCGACCCGTGCATTCGCAATACGGCCAAAGACCCGGGTGCGGAAATTCTGCAACCAGGCAATTACCTGCCCATAGCGAGGGGCATTCAGCGTGACGATAGGCCAGACACGCCTGGCAGGGCCACGCAACAGAAGCCAGCGGAAGTTTTGCACTGCTTCGAGATCCAGACTGGCAAACGATTCAAGATCATCGACCAGTAACAGCATGCAACTATGGGTGTTCCTGTTTGAATGCGCCCAGGCTACCAGGGAATGCATGAATTCCTGCACACCAGGGTTGCCAACAGGGAAAACTCCAACCCCATGAGGGGTCTCGCCAAGGTTCTGCCACTCATCAGGGTAATTGGTGATGACCCCAAACTGGAGATCATCCGGGCTATGAGTCTGTACTACTGAATGGGCAATGGTTTGGAGGAATGTTGTCTTGCCTGAGCCTGCATCTCCGGCAATCAGCATGGGTCCGGGATGTGGCTCATACAGGTTGAGCAACACCGGTAAGCCGTCGGATGCGACGCCCAGGAATAAGGCTTCCAGGGGCAGCGATCTGAGTTCCGCCAGGACGGCAGTCAGGGCCGGAGCGGCACCGATGTTCTCCTTAGAGGGAGACGCTGACGTTTCAGTCTTAAGTTCCGTCAACGCCTGCAGCGCCGAAGAGAATTGACGATTTGTGGTCATACGTCCTCCTTTGTTAATTAGAACGTACGTTCTATTTTACTCCCGCCTTCTCACCCAGCGTCAAGAGTTATTGTCTTAAATTTTTATGGCAGGATATCTTTGTCGATCATCCAGGCAGGTTTGATTCGGGCTGGTAAAATCCAGACATGGCGAACATATATTTAATCCAGCTTGTGGGGGTAATATTGGCTACCGCAGGCGCGATTTCACTGACAGCTTCGGCGCACATCTTCGGATTTCCGATATCTCCTGCAGAAAGGAAAAGAGCCAGCGATGAATGGAATCGCAGAAGGGACACGTACCGTCTACCGGTCAACCCCGAGACCGTCGCATCCGCCATATTCTTTGCAGCTGGGATTGGTATCCTCGCCTGGTCGAAATTCAATCTCTGCGCCTTTCTCGCGTACTGGTTGCCGCCCTTGCCAGCAATAGCAAAACTATTATTATCGTGTAAATAACAAACGAACCGAATCAATTGGCGAGTGCCTCTACGGGCTTTCGCCAAACCTCGCCCGGGTCTCTGGGAGCTTTGTCACTGCTCTCTCGCTTTCCTTCCGCTTTGTCCATAAACTGCCTCTATGGTGTCTATATCCTGGCTATATCCTCGTTCCAGACTCCTTCCGCTACTTAGTTGCTTCAACTCTGCCGTACTTGGATTGACCAACTGGCTTCCTGTTCTTCGCCTGCCCTATATGCCTCATCGAAGAATAATTTAGTTTCTGGTGCAAGACTCGCTCACGCCGCCGTCCCTCGCGAAGCACCCTCGAAGGAGGGCGGCGGCGATTACTGAGGAACGCCTGCGCCGAGGACGGCGCAGGGAGCCCTTGATGTATGTCTTTGCTAAAACGCCAGCACACCCCTGCGGGGCGTGGCTGACTCCAAAGCTGATACCAAGAAGGGTCCCCGACTTTGCAACCAGGCGCGTTGAACAACGTAAATAATTGAAGACTTACCGACCTATCCGATTGGATAGGTTAAATACTCCCCCATAGGCGAGGGGGATTTTCCCTGAAAGTCGTATCATTGAAGGAAGAAGCATCACGGAGGTAGAAAATCATGAAACAAAAATTGCTTATTACAATCACGTTTATCAGCCTGCTCTTCACAGCCTGTTCAACGCCAAGCCAGGCTACCTCAGCCGCACCGACGGCGATCTCCACCGTCATTGCAGACAGCACCATCATCGCCGAAGGACGCGTGGAACCGGTCCGCTATGCCGAGATCGCCTTCAATGCCAGCGGTGTCGTCAGCGATGTGCTGGTCCAGGAAGGCGAGACGGTCAAGAAGGAACAGCCCCTCATCCGCCTGGGCGATGCCTCAGACAAGACCTTTGCTGCCGCGCAGCTCGAAATGGTCACTGCCCAGAAAGAGTTGAACGACCTGCTCAATGCCTCCGGCACTGAGTTTGCCCAGGCCGTTATTGATCTGAAGGATGCCAAGGAAGATTACAAGAAAGCAGATGATTATCTGAACTATCTGCAAAATTCCCGAAAAGTACCCCAAACCGAAACCCGAGTCTTTTTGATCCAAACTTGGAAAGGGTACGAGTATCAATACAAGACAAAAAGCTTCAGAGGACCTGCCCCCGAGGATTGGATCACCGAAGCCCAGAATGACCTGGCTTTGAAAAAAGCCAAGCTGGACGATGCCCAGCGCGCCTATGATCGTCTCAAAGGCGGCGCGGATACCGACCAACTGGCGGTAAAGCAAGCCCGCCTGGATGCCGCCAAAGCGGGAGTGGCTGCCCTGGCTGTGTTGGCACCCTTCGATGGCATCGTGGCGAACATGAAGGCGAAAGTGGGTAACTCGATCAATGCCGGTGAAGTCGCGGTGACCGTGGCCGATGTCTCCAGCTGGCTGGTCAAGACCACCGACCTGACCGAGATCGATGTGGTGAAGCTGAAGCAGGATCAGCCGGTGACGGTGACCCTGGATGCCATTCCGGACCAGGCTTTGAAGGGCAAGATCTTTTCGATTGGACAGACATATGCTGAGAACCAGGGTGATATCGTCTACGAAGTGACCGTGGTCCTCACCGACACCCCTCCTGCCATGCGTTGGGGCATGACCGCCGAAGTCAAGTTTGAGCAATAAGTCTTCTCCTCTGTACTCCTTCCATCGCCGCCTGCTCCTATCCATCTTAAAGTTAAGCGGCGATGGAGGGATAGAAGGAACTGTTGAGGGATATTATGTTCACCCTCCCATTCTTCAAAAACAATGAGCCAAAAAATAGCGCCAGCGGCAACTCCGAGATGATCGACTTGCGCAGCGTCGATAAATACTATCAAAGCGCCGCCGGCGATTATCATGCCCTCAAGAAGATTGACCTTTGCATCTGTGCCGGTGAATTTGTCAGCATCATCGGGAAATCGGGCAGCGGCAAGTCCACGCTGCTAAACATGATCGCCGGAATCGATCGCCCGACGACAGGTGAGGTGTGGGTCAACGGCGTAGCCGTGCATGAGATGAATGAGAACCAAATGGCAATCTGGCGCGGCACGAACCTTGGCATTATCTTCCAATTCTTTCAGCTGCTGCCGGCCCTCAACCTTCTGCAAAACGTGATCCTGCCAATGGACCTGGCCGGCAAATATACGCCGCGCGAAAGACGCCAGCGAGCCGAGCATTTATTAGAGCTGGTCGGGTTAAAAGAACATCAACATAAATTGCCGAGTATGATCTCCGGCGGACAGCAGCAACGGGCAGCGGTAGCACGCGCCCTCGCCAATGATCCACCGATCCTCATCGCCGATGAGCCCACCGGTAACCTGGACTCTAAAACGGCTGAATCGGTCTTTGCACTCTTCAACGACCTTGTGGCCCAGGGCAAGACGGTCATCATCGTGACGCACGATAGTGGACTTGCGAAACGCGCACATCGTACTGCACTCATCGCAGACGGAGAGATTGTCAATGAATATGTGGCAAAAGCCTTACCCACACTTACATCTCATCAGCTGCTCGCCGCGACTCACAAACTCAAGGCTCGCGAGTATGAAGCCGGGGCGATGATCCTTACCGAAGGCAGGGATAACGATAAGTTTTATATTGTGTCAAAGGGTATGGTAGAAGTTGTGCTGCCGCGCCCCAATCAATCGGATGTGGTCATTTTACAACTGGGTCCGGGCAAGTATTTTGGCGAAATTGCCTTCTTCCATAATAGCAAGAGCAACGCCTCCGTCCGTGCTGCGGAAAGCGGCCCGGTGGAAGTGCTGGCACTCGGCTACGAACAACTCAACGAATTACTGAGTCAGTCCGAAGTCACCCGTGAGGCGCTGCATCAGGCCGCCGACCGGCATGAACAGGAAAATATTCAGTGGCGAACGCGACAGGTTTAATATGAGTGTGATCTGGTATAAGGTCTGGTTCGATTTATGGCATAACAAGACGCGCACATTTCTGGCGGTATTGAGCATTGCAGCCGGCGTATTCGCCGTGGGCGCGATCTTCGGCATGAGCGAGCTGCTCACCACAAACATGAACCAGTCTCATCATGCTGTCCTCCCTACTCATATCAATGTCAGTCTGGCAGCTCCTGTAGATAAGGATATTATTCTTAGCCTCAAAGAAGTGCCTGGCGTGGAGAACGTCGAACCATATAACTCGGTCACGGTGCTTTATAAGCTGCGGCCCGAGGATGAATGGCGGCAGGGCGTTATCCAGATGCGGGCAAATTTCGAAGAACAAAGGTATGAGCTGCTCCAGTTACGGGGCGGACATTGGCCCGCTATGAAGAATGAAGTTGCGATCGAACGGATGGCGGCCCAATTCCTGGGAGTAGGAATTGGCGATGCGATTATCTTCAAGATTAATGATAAAGAGCGGACACTGCCTGTGACAGGCCTCATCCGCCATCCCTTTGTGCCGCCGCCCCAATTCATGGACCTGGCTTTCTTCTTCATGAACGGCGAGGGCATGGAGCGGCTGGGTATCCCGGATGGCAAATTCGGCGCATTCTATGCACGAGTCACGCCTTATAGTTACGATCATGCCAGGGAAGTTGCCTCAGCCATCAAAGACAAGCTTGCCAAGCAGGATGTTGGCATCGGCGCATTTGTCTATGAGGATCCGGATGAGCATTGGGGACACACGTTCATGGACGGTTTTACGCTGGTTCAGCAGCTCCTGGCGCTCATCTGTGTGGCAGTAGGGGCGGTGTTGATCTTTAACACTCTCTCCAACCTGATCACGCAGCAAACGAATCAGATCGGTATTCTCAAGGCCATTGGTGGCAGAACGAGCACGATCGTCGCGATCTATCTGGTCAATGCATTAGTGTACGGACTGCTGGCATTACTGATCGCTCTGCCGTTAGGCGCGATTGTGGCTTTTAGCGTAACCAAAATCTTCCTGAACCTCTTTAACATAGATTACAACCAATTCCAGTTCTCCTATCGAGCCGTTGCCTTTCAAGTAGTTTCTGCGCTGGCTGCGCCGCTGTTGGCGGGTCTGCCGCCTGTGTTAAAAGGTGCAAAAATCACAGTCCGGCAGGCAATCGCCAGTTACGGGCTGG
>DATGYJ010000420.1:0-1923 GCA_035298105.1 Anaerolineales bacterium
GATCGGCTGGACTGCATGAGCGCGGCGGATCGTCTGGATGCCGGCTTCTGACAGGCCAAAATGTTTGACCTTACCTTCCTGGATCAAATCCTTCACTGCTCCAGCCACATCTTCGATAGGCACATCAGGATCAACACGATGCTGGTAAAACAGGTCGATAACATCGGTCCTGAGTCGCTTGAGCGAGGCTTCAGCCACCTCCTTGATGTGCTCCGGCCTGCTGTTCAAGACCGGCCCACTCCCCTTCATCGCCCGAGGATCGACGCTGGTATCAAAACCGAACTTAGTGGCTATCACCACCCGATCTCGCAGAGGAGCTAGCGCTTCACCGACCAGCTCCTCGTTTGTGAACGGTCCATAGACTTCTGCCGTATCATAGAATGTTATGCCTCGTTCCACGGCTGTCCGAAGGAGCGAGATCATCTCCTGTTTGTCTTTGGGCGGGCCGTACGAAAAACTCATCCCCATGCAGCCAAGCCCGAGGGCCGAAACCTCCAGACCACTTTTTCCTAATATACGGTTTTGCATTATCTTCTCCTTTCATCTGGTCAAGATACCTTGTTGATGATTCGTATCCTACACTTGAATTAACAATAACAGATAGATCAATCCTGTCGATTTATTGCCTAATCCAGCAAAACACTGAAAATAGATTGTAACGCTGGAGTGGATTGGGTAGTATTCAATCAGGAGGCAATTATGAAAAAAACGGCTATTGAGCAGAACATTGAGGATAATTGCTTGGATGGAGCAATTGAAGTGCTAAACAAGAGCATTGCCCGATGGACCGAACAGGGAGAAATGCACACAACGGCCGTTCCGGGCCTATCCCTATTTCGACGGGAGGAACCGACGGAACCGATCAGCGGTATGTACGAACCCAGCGTATGCCTGGTCGCACAAGGGGCCAAGCGTGTGCTGCTCGGTGATGACACGTATGTGTATGACGCGCACCACTATCTCATCACGTCAGTGCACCTTCCCACGATTGTGCAGATTATCGAGGCAAGTCCTGATAAGCCTTATCTTGGGCTCAGGTTGAAATTTGATTTGCGTGAAGTATCGCAACTGATGGTGGACTGTAATCTGCCTCAACCAAGACCACAGCAATCAAACCGAGGCATGGCGACTGGCGAGGTGACACTTCAGTTAATCAACGCTTTTGTACGATTGATCGACCTGCTTGCAGATGAAAAGGACATTCCGATCCTGGCGCCGGTCATCCAGCGCGAGATCATCTACCGTTTACTGGTGGGAGATCAAGGTGAGCGGTTGCGTCAGATAGCGACGGCAGGGAGTCAGAGTCAGCAAATTGCAAAGGCAATAGGTTGGTTGAAGAACAACTACTCCTTGGCTATCAGCATGGATGACCTTGCCGCGCAGGCCAACATGAGTACTTCAACGTTTCATCATCATTTCCGGTCGTTGACCGCCCTAAGTCCGTTACAGTACCAGAAGCAACTTCGCTTGCAGGAGGCCAGACGACTCATGCTGGCAGAACGCATGGATGCGGCAAATGCCGCGTTCCAAGTAGGCTATGAGAGCCCTTCTCAGTTTAGCCGAGAATACAACCGCATGTTTGGCGCACCGCCGCTGCGGGATATTTCAACTTTGCGGCAGAGGATTACGGACAGTACCATCTAGATACGCTACAAAACTGTATAACATGCCGAAAACAAGTGACAATATTCTGCTAACCAGGCATGGCCAAAATTTGCCTGAAAATTAAATGGCCGATTCATTAAAGAAATCGGCCATCGTTTTGTTGGCTCCCCCTGGCGTACGAAGTTCGCAACTTTTTAAGTTCATCACCTATAGGGGCATTTGATTTGCTGACACAAATAAATATATATCAACTCAGTTGATGAAGCATATGGGAATGACCTGTCCCAGATTAAAGTCGGCTCGCAGTGACGGTTCCCC
>DATGYJ010000421.1:0-4964 GCA_035298105.1 Anaerolineales bacterium
GTTTCCGACGCCATGTTCTAAATTGACAATCGTAATTTGTAATTCGTAAATCAGGAGACATCATGTCCCTCAAACAAATATTCGAAGAACATCCTGAACGACGCTACATTATGTTTGGTGGAAAAGGTGGTTTGGGTAAAACTACTTTCTCCGCCGCAACAGCCTACTGGCTTGCCCAGCAGGGGAAAAAAGTGCTGGTCTTTTCGGTCGATCCCCAAGCAAGCCTGTCTGATATTTTTCAGAAGGATATTTTCGGCAAGGGTCCTGTAAAGATCATGGAAAACCTCTGGGCGCAGGAGATCGATGCCGACCAGCACATCAAAGCCTATCAAAATGAAATCCGGCAGAAGATCCTCGATATGTATGGCTTCGACCAGGTACCTGAGGAAGTGGAGCAATACATCCAGGCTGCCTCGGCTGAACCGGCCATGGAAGAAAGCGCCATCTTCGACGCAGTCGTAGATATCGTGGTAGAGGGAAACTACGACTATTACATCTATGATCTTGTCCCACTGGGTCATGCCCTGTATTACCTGAGCATGGCAAAAGTCTATGATGAGTGGATCAATAAGATCACAAAATTACGCGAGGAAATGCGTGAATACGAGGAAATGGTCTCTCGCTTGAAACGTGAGAAGGAAACAGAAGAAGATCAAATCCTCAAGGAATTGCAATATATCCGGGGACGCATCAATGCCTCGTCTCAAATCCTGACTGACAAAGAAAAGACGGGCTTCTTCTTTGTCGTCATCCCCGAGGAAATGATTCTCGTTGATACTGCCAAAGCGGCCGAATTATTCGCCAAGTTCGATGTGCCGATTATGGGTTATGTGGTCAATCGCGTGATCCCCCAGGAACTGCTTGGACAGAACATTCCTGCCTATTTGAAAAACCGCATTGAAATGCAGGATAAATACCTCAAGCAAATTGATGAAACATTCGGCGAACAGGTTGCCGCCCGCGTACCCGAGTTGGAACGAGATATAACCGGGCTTGAAATGATCAAGAAGCTCTCCGACATTATGTATGGAGAGAAGGTAGGAGAAAAGCTATGAGCACCAAAGCCATTGAAACTCCTATGAAGAATTATGTGAAGGAACACGACAAGCTGCGCTACATTTTCTTTGGCGGCAAAGGAGGCGTGGGCAAAACTGTCATGGCGGGTGCAACCGCCATCTGGCTTGCCAAACAGGGCAAGCGGGTGATGCTGGCTTCCACAAATCCGGTGCACAGCCTGAGTGGTTTGCTAAGCCAAAACGTGTTCGGCAAACCGACCGTTGTGGAAGGTGTGCCGAATTTATGGGCTTATGAGATCGATACGAAAGATACGATCGAAAGGTCCAAGCAGGAGATTCGAGATAAGATCCAGTGGTTCCTGAAATTTGCTGACATTTCGACGAAAGCAGAGGACTTTGTTGAATCGGCTACTATGAATCCGGCCTTTGAAGAGTCAGCGATGTTCGAGAACATGGTCGAACTCATGTTGCGCGACGAGTACGATGTTTATGTCTTCGACACCGCACCGACAGCCAATGCCCGCCGCTTGCTGGGAATGTCCAAGGTCTATTCCCTCTGGGTCAACAAGATGGTGAAGAGTCGTGAGGAAGCGCGGTCGTTGCGTGAACTGCTCTCTTTCACGAAAAAGAAGGAAGCGGATCCTCTCATGGAGTACCTGGTCTCATTCCGGGACCGGATGGGAAAAGCCCAAAAGCTGCTGACCGACCCGGAACTCACCTCATTCTTCTTTGTGACCCTGCCTGAGGCACTGCCGATCGCGGTCATCACACGTTTTATTGGCTGGTTCCATGACTTTGGTATCCCAGTGGGCGGTGTGATCGTCAATATGCTGATTGACCGTTCACAGGTCACCAACGAATCACCGGAGTTCGTCCACAATCGCGTGGATATGCAGGCACGTTATATGGACGATATCTGGGATAAATTCGAAGGTATGGTACGCTCGACCCTTCCACTCTATGAAACAGAAGTACGCGGGACGACTTCCCTGATGCGTATGGGCGATGCATTGTTTACGTAGGGATTCATGTATCGCAAAACTTGATAAATAACTCACTTTGCGCAGAACGTCCCGAAGGCTTGAGTGAAATGAGCCTGTCGTGTGAAAAACCTTCGGGACGTATGTACCTTTACCAAATAACAGAAATACAGGATATGCCATCTAAATTTATCGAGATTCTCTATGGCTTGGCCATCCATGATCAGGTGCGTACCCTGGCAAAACAGCGCGGCTCGCTGGAGCATCTCTTCGTGCTGATCAGCTTTGGGGATCTACTGGGCGTGCCCGTCCTGCCACCGTATTACAGCCTGCGCCTGTTACCCTTCGTCGTGCCCCTGATCAACAACTGGAAGCGCCGGATGCTGCGTGAGCGTGACCTGATGGATGCAATTTTCTAAATAAAAAGGACCTTATGAAGACTGTCCGTGTATATCAATATGGTGGACTGGAAGCGTTGAAGTATGAAGATGCACCGGTACCGGAACCCGGGGAGGGTGAAGCACGTGTCAAGATCGAAGCCATTGGCGTCAATTTCATTGACATCTATCATCGGATTGGCCGTTATCAGGGATCCCTGCCACTCACGCTCGGTCAGGAAGCGGCAGGCATCGTTGATGCAGTGGGCTCAGGTGTGACGAATGTGAAACCGGGTGACCGCGTGGCTTATGGGAGTGTGCAAGGCGCCTATGCTGAATATGCAATCGCTCCAGCCTGGCGACTTGTTCCTATCCCCGCCAACGTGGACACGCAGCAAGCGGCAGCTGTGATGATTCAAGGGCTGACGGCCCATTATTTGACCTTCAGTACCTATCCCCTTAAAGAAGGGGAGACTGCGCTGGTACATGCTGCAGGTGGCGGGACCGGACAGTTATTAGTGCAAGTTGCCAGGCGACGCGGAGCACATGTGTTCGGAACTGTTTCTACAGAAGAAAAAGCCATGCTCGCGCGCCAGGCAGGTGCCGATGAAGTTATTCTCTATACCCAAACAGACTTTGAGGCGGAAGTAAAGAAACTAACAGACAACCGGGGGGTAGATGTGGTCTACGACTCGGTTGGAAAGGATACATTCGACAAGAGTCTGAATTGCCTGCGGCGGCGGGGGTATATGGTGCTTTACGGTCAGTCTTCCGGCTCTGTTGCCCCGGTTGATCCACAAACCCTGAATGCAAAAGGCTCCATCTTCCTGACCCGCCCCTTCCTGGCGCATTACACGGCTGACCGTGCAGAACTTTTGGGAAGGGCTACTGATCTATTCAATTGGATAGCGGCAGGTGAATTGAGAGTGCGAATTGACAAAACCTTCCCACTCGCGGAATCTGCAGAAGCACATCGCTATCTCGAAGGCCGGCAATCAAAGGGCAAGATATTATTAATTCCTTAATCAAAGAGAGAAATCGCCGAAAATTGAAGCCACTGAGTCTGATTCAGTGGCTTCAATGATTCCCGGTCAAGGTTCTTTCAAAATCTGTTACCATTGCAGCGATTCGGAGGCATTCATGGATTTACAACTCAAAGATAAGCGGGCTTTCGTGGCGGGTTCTTCGCGCGGACTTGGGTTTGCGACCGCTTTGACGCTCGCACAGGAGGGCTGCCAGGTGGCTGTTAACGGCCGCACTGAGGAGAAAGTGAAAACCGCGGCTGAGAAAATAACCAAAGAAACGGGCACACAGGCACACGGCTTCGCGGGAGATGTAAGTGATGCATCCGCCGCCGACAATCTGATTCGGTCGGTCATCGAGGCGTTAGGCGGACTCGACATTCTCATCACGAATGCAGGTGGTCCGCCCTCGGGTTCATTTGAAATCCTGGATGAAGAGACCTGGCAGAAGGCAGTGGATACATCCTTCATGAGCCACGTCCGTCTCATCCGTGCCGCGCTTCCTTATCTGCGAAAATCTTCGGCACCCAGTGTCTTGACCATGACCTCCTATACGGTCAAGCAACCGATCCCTAATCTGGTCCTTTCCAACAGTATTCGCGCTGCAACTGCAGGGTTGACCAAGTCACTGGCGCTTGATCTTGGGAAGGAAGGGATTCGTTTCAACTCGATCATGCCGGGCTGGACGGAGACGGAACGCGTGATTAATCTATTGGCTTTCCGTGCCAGGAACAATAACACAACGATTGAGGAGGAGACTGCCAAACAAACTGCCGAGATCCCGCTTGGACGTATGGGACAACCGCAAGAGTTTGCGAACGCGGCGGTCTTCCTGGTCTCACCCGCAGCATCTTTTATCCACGGTGTTGCCCTGGCAGTAGATGGCGGCATCATCAAGGGAACATTTTGATGCATCGTTCCGTACTATGTTTATTCGTCGCAATCTTCCTTGTAAGTTGCGCATCGAAAGGGACGCCGGCGCCCCGGGCGACGGTTGAGGAAGCCGAGGATTCACTGGTGGATTTCTTTGCTCTTTTGAACTCAAAGGAATATGAAGATGCGGATACTCTCTATGGCGCGAGTTACGAACAATTACAAGTATTCAACCCGGACGTGGATCCAAACGATCATGCAACCTTGTGGAAAAAGGCCTGCAAGATGAGCGGTTTGCAATGTCTGCAAGTGCGCACGGCCGCATTGAAGCATCAGGAAGGTGATACATATATCTTTGCGGTGGAGTTTAGCAATTCGGATGACAGTCTCTTTGTGTTAGGTCCGTGTTGCGGATCAAATGAAACCGAGATGCCGCCGGTCTCGCAATTTGAATACACAGTAAGCAAAAACGCTGAGGGCAAATTTGTTGTGATGACTTTGCCACCTTACGTTCCTTAGAATCTATCCTGCGCAAGGAAATCATGTCAACAACAACCTGCCTGAACTGCGGTGCATCTGAACTGGATCGGCCCCTCCTTTTACTGAAATTTCAACAAAAGGAATTTTACATCTGCCCGCAATGTCTGCCGATTTTGATTCATAAACCTTATGAGCTGGCAGAAAAACTTCCTGGTT
>DATGYJ010000422.1:0-2093 GCA_035298105.1 Anaerolineales bacterium
CCCGGGAGAATGTTTGGAGAAGACGGGGTTGCCGGCGCGTTGAGTAAGCTCATGGGCTACCCGGAACAGGAATGTGCTGAAGTCATTGCGCAAGCGCTTTTATGGGGTTATGACACGATCAACACCTATACGGGGATGCCCGCGTTTGCCTTTCGGTTGCACCAGTTTTTCAACCGTGGGGATACAGTGTATGCCACTTTGGAAACGGAAGATGAGCGCTATCTTACGATCAAAGGCCAACGCTTTGTTCCTGGTGATCGATCCCGCGAATTACTGCCATTGGTATTTTGCCGTGAGTGCGGACAGGAATATTATGTTGTCCGTAAAGTAAAAAGCAGGGATGCTGGAAAATCAGCTTTTATCCTGCGTGAGTTTACGGACCGCGCTGATGACGAAGAAAGCGATGCAGGTTATCTTTATCTATCGACAGATAATCCATGGACGTCGGGCAAGGATATGTATGACCGTCTGCCTGAGGATTGGCTTGAAGAACGCAACGGAGAAATTCAGGTAAAGCAATACCAACGAAGAAACCTGCCTCAGCCTTTCAACATCGTATCCTCCGGCGAAGAGTCGGAGGAAGGCGAACAATTCCATTTTATTGAAGGAAAGTTTCGCTTTTGTTTGAACTGCGGTGTTTCCTACAATCCCCGCCAGGGTTCTGAGTTTGCAAAGCTAACACAGCTCAGTTCCGGCGGGCGAAGTACAGATACCACGATGCTGAGCCTGAATTTGATCCAGTATTTGAGAAATGATCCCAACCTAAGGAACAATGACAAAGTCAAGAAGCTGCTGAGCTTTACCGATAATCGTCAGGACGCCTCATTACAGGCTGGACATTTTAATGACTTTGTTGAGATGGTCCTGCTACGCTCTGCGATTTACAGGGCCGTCGGTCAGGCCGGTGACGCAGGAATTCACCATGATGTTCTTCCTCAGATGGTATTTGAAGCACTGGGTTTGGATTTTTCATTGTATGCCGTGGATCCCAGTGTCCGGTTTGCACAGAAAAGCGAAACGGAGCGCGCTCTACGTGAAGTACTCGGTTACAGAATATACCGTGACCTCCAGCGCGGCTGGCGAATAACTTCTCCCAATCTCGAACAATGTGGATTGCTGGACATCGAATATATTTCTCTCGATGAAGTTTGCTCTGCCGATGACCTATGGCAGAATGTTCACCCCGCACTGGCAAGTGCTACCCCTGAGACAAGACAACAAGTTTGTAAAGTATTGCTAGACTTTATGCGCCGCGAATTGGCGATCAAGGTGGATTACCTCAGTTCGATCTACCAGGAGAGTATGAAACAGTTGAGCAGCCAGCGTCTCAATCCGCCCTGGGCGTTGGATGAGACCGAAAAGCTGGATCATTCTGCCATCCTGTTCCCTCGCTCCCGCGATAATGATGATTACGGCGGCAACGTTTATTTGTCCGCCCGAGGCGGATATGGACAATTTCTGAGGAGAAAGAATACCTTCCCCGACTTTGCCGGCGTGCTCAGAACCGGTGACGCCGTCGAAATGATCCAGCAAATCCTGGATGCTTTGCGTGCAGGTGGATTGGTCGAAATCGTCCAGGAGGCAAAAGATTTAGACCAGGTAAATGGCTATCAGGTCCCCGCCTCGGCGATGAGATGGAAAGTAGGTGACGGGACCAAACCATTCCACGATCTGATTCGTGTACCACGCTTATCCGGCGAAGGTGGGAGGACCAATCCGTATTTTGTCGCGTTCTATAAAAGTATTGCCAAAGACCTGCATGGCTTGGAAGCCCATGAACACACTGCCCAGGTTCCCAGTGAAGTTCGTGAACAGCGAGAGCATTTGTTCCGCGCCGGAAGATTGCCTATCTTGTATTGCTCCCCAACCATGGAGCTGGGAGTTGACATCTCGGAATTAAATGTAGTCAACATGCGGAATGTTCCTCCCACACCCGCCAACTACGCCCAACGCAGTGGACGCGCGGGACGCAGCGGCCAGCCTGCCTTCGTGTTTACCTATTGTTCGACGGGGAGCAATCACGACCAGTATTACTTCAAGAGGCAGGAAAAAATGGTTGCCGGGGCGGTCACGCCACCCCGCCTGGATATTGC
>DATGYJ010000423.1:0-13397 GCA_035298105.1 Anaerolineales bacterium
GTAGGACAATGTTCCTGGGGTGTCCGGCTTTCTTTTCAGGGACCGCGTTCGCGATGAATTCCAATGGATAGGAGGCGCGGGTATTTTCGGTGATGGAGTCATCATCCAGGTCGATCAGGCGCGTCACCGGGTCGAAGGGAACATTCTCGAGGATCGTCCCAAAGCGTTTGGTCGTCGCATAAATCTCCGGCTCAGCAGATTCGGAGAGCCCGATCACTTTGGCGTAGCAGCCGCCTTCAAAGTTGAACACGCCGTTATCGCTCCAGCCATGCTCATCGTCTCCGATCAGACGGCGGGTTGGGTCGGCAGAAAGAGTCGTTTTTCCGGTGCCGCTCAGGCCAAAGAATAAAGCCACGTCGTTCGCATCCTCCGGATTCACATTTGCCGAGCAATGCATCGAGAGGACGCCTTCGAGCGGCAGCAGGTAGTTCAACAAGGTGAACACGGATTTCTTCAACTCGCCGGCATACTCGGTATTGCCGACGATGGCGAGTTTCTGCTCAAAGTTCAAAACGATGAAGGTCTCGCTGTTCGTGTTATCAATCGACGGAGCGGCCTTAAAACCCGGCGCCGCGATAATCGTAAACTCAGGTACGAACCGCTTGTATTCTTCCAGCGATTGCGGCAGGATGAACATATTGCGAACGAACATGCTATGCCAGGCATGTTCGGTCACAAAGCGGACGGGCAAACGGAATTCACTATCGGCGCCCGCATAAGCATCCTGCACAAAAACATCACGTCCCTGCAAGTAGCCCAAAAGGCGCTCGTACATAGCTTCGAACTTTTCGATCTCGAACGGGCGGTTATAGGTTCCCCACCAGATGTTATTTTCTGAATCGGAGTGCCGCACCACGAACTTGTCATTGGCAGAACGGGCGGTGTGCTTGCCTGTATGGGCAATGAAGGGTCCACCAGCCGAAGTGGTCCCTTCTCCGCGAAAGACTGCTTCTTCGTACAGCGCTTCCGTTGGGAGATTCCAATAGGCCAGGCGCAAATTGCCGATGCTGTGATTGGATAAGTTGTAGTCTGCTTTCCGGGTCCGTGCCACGGATTCTGCGGGAGTTTTGATGTTGAGTAAGTTGTTCATGGTAATGTTCTCGCTATTCCATGTCATTGCGAGCGTTCACTGCAAAGCAATCTCCTCGTTTTCGTGAGGATCTCCGGTCAAGAGGAGATTGCTTCCCACAGGCTCGCAACGACAGAGTTGAAATTCACATCCAATCTCTGATCATCTTTTTATCGCCAATATAGATTTCATTCGGGCTGGTGGGATCAAGCGCCCACTTGATACGGGCGATCCCTTCCGTCACGTCTTTTACCGATCCCGCGAAAGAGATGCGGATATGTCCCTCCATGCCAAACTCTTTGCCGGGCACCACTACTACCATCGCTTTCTTAAGCAGGAATTTCGACACCTCGACCGAGTTGTTCGTGAAGGCACGGATATCAGGCAGCGCATAGAATGTCCCCGCCGGTTCCACCAGACGGACTCCGTTGAATGTCCGCATCTCCTGGAGGAGCACGTCGCGGTTATTTTGGATCTGCAAACGCAGCGCCTCCACCACCGATTGCAAGCCGTTCAAGGCCCCCTCCGCTGCCGTTTGTGCAATCGGCGATACACATGACGTGGTCTGTGCCAGGACATTGTTCATCACCCGCGTCAAGTCACGCCGCGCAACGACCCAGCCAATCCGGAAGCCGGTCATGCCATAGAGTTTCGCCACGCCGTTGACTACAATGATATGGGAATTCTCCAAATCCTTTTTCGTGAAACGATAAGCCGGCACGGCGACGTTGCGATCAAACGTCAGTTTATGGTAAATATCGTCACAGATCATGAAGATGCCTTTTTTCTCGCACATCCCCACAATCTTCTCGATCAGTTCTGGTGGATAGATCGCACCGGAGGGATTATTCGGACTATTGACAATGATCGCGCGGGTGGACGAGGTCACGGCTCGTTCGATATCCTCAAAACGGGGAGTGAATGTGCCATCTTCCGGCGTCACGATGACCGGAATCCCCATGCACATTTTGATCATCTCATTGTAAGAGACCCAGTAGGGCGCAATGACGATCACCTCATCCTGCGGGTTCAGGATCGAATAGAGAATGTTGAAAAGGGATTGCTTGGCTCCATTGGTAATACTGACATTCTCCGGGGCCACCAGACGGTCATAATTCTCTTCCGTGTAGCGGATCACTGCCTTCTTCATGGACGGCAAGCCATCTGGCGGGGTGTATTTCACTTCCCCACTGGTCAGTTTGGCAGCGGAGGCAAGGATCGCGGCAATCGGGGTCTTATTCTTGGGTTCACCGATCCCCAAATTGATCACTGCTTCGCCGCGCTCACGTAGAAGTCGCGCCTCTTCGTTCAGCGCAAAAGTGGGAGATTCGGCAATCTCACTGGCTAGTTTGCTTAACTTCATGATGCTCCTTGATATGAAAACTTCGGAAGCGTGGGGGGACGCAGGGGTGACATCTGCATGAATGCAGGTTGCTGTGAAGTTTGCGTAGCACTTCCGAAGTATGCTTACAAAACAAAAATCTGGTCAGAGAATACCTCTGACCAGATATAGTTGCTTAACCGCTCGTAACGGCACTGACAATTAGATTGTCAGACAGGACTGTCATACGGCGATTATACTTCGAAACATTGGCATCAGCTACAAGTGAGGTCTGCCGGATCAGGGTCTTTGGCGATCCTGTTCACTCGCTCGTACTCAGCCAGATATTGTTTGGCGACCGCAGGATCGTAAATGACCAGGACATTGTCATCATTCGCGGTATCTGCCGATTTGGTGAAATTGAAGGAACCCGTGATGACAATGCTATCGTCGATCACAATCACCTTATGATGCATCGTATATTTATTTCCATCGACTTTGACTGGTACCTTCGCACAGGCAAGCGGAACCAGCGCACCTTGTGAAGCACCCCGATTCTCAATTACCCCGGCCACATCCACGCCGGCCTTGTACCGGTCGATCATAGCCGCGGCCAGGTCTTTATCGGTATAAGTAAAAGCAATAAAACGGATCGACTTCTGGGCGCCATTGACCAGTCCGACCAGCTTATCCATCACATTGTCGACTGGCGAGAAATAATTTAACACCTTTGTTCCGTCAATCATCATCTCAGGTGTCTGCGCTCCAATTTCAGCATGCGTCCCAAAACGTTTATCAATGAACAGTTCATCGAATTTGGCTTGATAATTGGCAACCAGGGTCTGGTCGGTAATTTCCAGCAGGTTATTGTTATTACGGAATGTGTCGTTGTAAGACATATTCCAGGAACCCATAAACAGGGTCTTGCTATCGATAATAATGATCTTGTCATGCATCAGGCCGTTGGAGCGCCCATCGTTCACCAACTGGACCCCCGCATCTTTCATAACGCTGACCGCATCAAACTCCTTGCCGGTCGGCGATTGGTTGGCATCCAGCGTTTGACCTCCATTCTCGCCATCATAGACGACCCGGACTTGCACGCCGCGCCTGGCAGCCGCCGCAACTGCATTCACAAAACTTGGCAGGTTGAGATCAAATGAAGTGACGTCGATGGTTTTTTGAGCCTGATTTACCTCAGCCACCACAATCTGGTCGATACCCTGATTCACCTGATCGGGCGGATTGGGATTAGTGAAGTAAATTTTCAGCCAGGTGCTGCCGTACGTGGCTCCTGCGGTTGCTGGTACCGCGGTGTCAACCGAAGTATTCGCTTGAGTATCGGCCCCGGCAACCACTGGGGGAACCGTTGGCGTGCCATTGCCATTTCCCCCACCTCCAAGGATCACATTATAGAGGATGAACAGAATGACAACGATTGCTCCCACTAACGATAAACTCTGGCGGCTTCGTCGCTTTGCCATGGCTTACTTTCCTTTCCAATGTAGGTATTGATTACCGCTTTGAATCGATCCAGTCGAGCAAATATTGCACCGCTTCCTTTGGTTGCATCGTCGATAGCTTTTGTGCCATCGCCTTGCGCTCATCCTCATCGATGCAGTGCTCTTTATCAAAAGTTTGAGCATAGCGGTCCAGAAGCCTGAGGAGGGCATCTGGAGAAGCAGCAGATGGATTCCCTGCGACAGAGTTCACGCCACGCATTAAACCCATTAAATGATTGACCTTTTCCCCGGCGGCTTCTTCCTCTTCGATACTCTTGGTAAGATGATCGATCTGAGCAATCCCCCACTTAATCAAAGTGTTCGCAGCCTCGTCTTCCAGATTATCTGTCAGGTTTTCTGATTCGAGCAGACGATCAATGAATAACTGGCGATCCACAAAGCCATCCTTTTCTCATAGGCGGATAACAGCACTTTGCATTATAGCATGGCGGGACTCAGAGTTCTGTCACCAACTGCATAGTTATGCCAGCAGTTGTACTGCTGGCGCCAGTTGTACTAAATAGTTGTGGTGGCAGTACAACTGCCGCCACGCCGCCACAGTCAAAAACTGAAGAGTCTACCAGATCGCGATGAAATCTTTTGGCGTCCCCAACGGGAATCTGAGTGAGGCTGAGTCAATCCGTTTGATCATCCCCAGCAGGACTTCCCCGCTGCCTGCTTCCACGTAAGCCTGGATCCCGTTTGCCAGCATCAGTTGCACCGATTCGGTCCAGCGGACGCGTGACTGCATCTGCGCCTGGATGTCCGCGCGCAATTCGTCGGCTGTCAGCATGGGCTTGGCATGGACATTCCCGACGACGGGGATTTGCGGCTTCTCGATTGCACAGGCATCCACGGCAGCATTCCATTCATTTTGTATGGAGGCCATAAGCGGAGAATGCGCAGCGATGCTGACCTGCAAAGGCAAGGCTCGCTTCGCCCCGGCAGCTTTTGCTCCGGTGATCGCGCGGTCCAATGCAGATCTATGACCCGAAATTACCACCTGTCCCGGACAATTATCATTTGCCACTTGAACGATCTCATCAGATGTACTGGCCTCCATACAGACTTTGTCCAGCGTGGGGATATCTACGCCCAGGATGGCCGCCATGGCCCCTGGATTCAAGTCGCCCGCGCGCTTCATCAATTCACCGCGCCTCCGCACGAGTCTCAGCCCGTCAGAAAAAGATAACGCACCCGAGGCGGTCAGCGCCGAGATTTCGCCGAGAGAATGTCCGGCCACGGTCGCAGGCTTGAAGTCCCGGTCGTGCAGCGTAAAAGTCTTCCAGGCAGCCACCGAATGGACATACAAAGCAGGCTGCGTGTTGATCGTCTCGTTCAATTCCTCGCCAGGACCATTCCACATCAACTCTGAGAGAGAAAAGCCAAGGATGGAGTCCGCCTCATCGAAGATCCCTTTCGCAGCCGGATAGGTCTCGGCCAGTTCCTTGCCCATGCCAACGGCTTGTGAGCCCTGGCCCGGAAATACGAACGCACTGGTTTGTGGATTTAGATTCATAATATGTTCCTCCCTGAGCGGAGGGTTAAGTCTATCATTTTAAACACAAACGGGTCGTGTTGGTCACGACCCGCTCAAGAAGGGCTGGGTGACCTGCGCCTACTCAGCCTTTTTCTTTTCCTTCTTCACTTCGACAACTTCACGACCTTCATAAAATCCACAGTTGGGACAGACAGTATGCGGAAGGCGCATCGAGCCGCAGTTGGAACAAGCGGTCAGGTTACGAGCTTGCAAAGCATCATGGGCACGGCGCAGGTCGCGGCGGCTCTTTGAATGTTTGCGCTTTGGATGTGGGGGCATTGACTTACTCCTTAATGACTTTAGGTACGGGCAGGTTTTGCCTGCCCCTACAATTCAATTTTCCAATCGAGCGGGCAGATTATAGCGGCAGGCTGATAGTGCGTCAAGTATGAGAAGAAAATCCATTCAATATCAGCCAACAGGCGTTAAAATGCTCGACGTCAGAGTGAGGGGGGCACCCTGACGTCGAGCAAGGGTATTATATTCAAGATCGTCATTATGTCAAGTGCTCGCGTTAGGTTTGTTAGCGCAAGTTGAAAAGCGAACCGATCAAACCTGAAAAGTGAACTGTACTTTGCAGAGATGTTCGCAAATCACTTAAAAAAGGGCACCCCCCATATTCGGGGGCCAGATTCGCTCAAAAGAGATGAGCGAACGATCAGCGAAGGATTACCGAAGGACTAGCGAGGGACTATTTTCGAAGAGAACAGGCTTATGCGCAGTTTTTGACCACCATATGTGGGGTGCACCTTTAATCGGCGCGCAGTACCGCAAAAGTTACTACGATGGCTTCTCAGCGCTCCGGTCCCGGATAGGAATCTCCAAACCCTTGCCACGGACACTTGCACCGCACGTGATTTGCCTAGCAAATCATGCAGATGTTTCACCGATTTTCACTGACCCTTTGAACAATCCGCGCAAATCCGTGGCTAAGAATTTCGGGCCTGATGATCATGCTGCCAGAACCGGGAGAACGATAGTAAGTGATGCGGTATTGCCTTTCTTGAGAAAGCCATCCCCTATCCCTTCTCCCTTATCCCCTATTACGAGAGCTAATAGTAAAATCAGGCAAGCTGACTCCTCCTATGCTTATTATAGATGCTCATCTGGACCTGGCATGGAACGCCCTGCAGTGGAATCGAAACATCCAGCATTCGGTCTATACCATCCGCACGGGCGAGAGCAATGTCTCCGGCGTGGGGCGTGGACAGGGAACGGTCGCTCTGCCTGAAATGCGCAAGGGCAATGTCGCACTGTGTTTTGCCACTCTGTTAGCGCGCTCCACCGGGCGTACCATTCAGAACCTGGATTACTCATCCCCCTATCAGGCCTATGCCGTGGCACAGGGCCAGCTTGCTTATTATCATGCCCTGGACGAAGCAGGCGAGGTCCGTCTGATCACAAATAGAAAAGAGTTGGATGACCACCTCATGGCCTGGCAGGCCTGGGAAATTGACTCGTCTCTGCCTCAGCCACGCGTGGGTCTCGTGATCAGCATGGAGAGCGCCGACCCAATCCTGGTGCCGGAGCAGCTTCCCGCCTGGAAAGAGGCAGGCGTCCGCGTCGTTGGCCCGGCCCATTATGGCCCCGGTCGTTACGCGGGCGGCACGTCCACTGAACTCGGCCTGGGATTTGAGGGCAAGCAATTGCTGCGCGAGATGGAGAAACTTGGCATTCTTCTCGATCTCACCCATCTTTCGGACGAAGCTTTCTGGGAAGCATTGAACACTTTCAACGGTCCGGTACTGGCCAGCCACACCAATTGCCGGACTTTGGTCCCCCACCAACGCCAGTTCGACAACAGACAAATCCACGCCCTGATCGAGCGCGCTGGAGTGATGGGCGTGGCCTTCGATAATTGGATGCTGCGGCCTGGCTGGACACGCGCCGCGAGAGATAGCGAACGCGTCATGCTTGCACACGTAGCAGATCATATTGACCATATCTGCCAATTGGCCGGGAACAGCGCACACGCTGCGATTGGCAGTGACCTCGACGGCGGCTTTGGGCGCGAACAATCGCCTGCCGACCTGGATACGATCGCCGATTTGGGACGCATTGCCGAAATTCTGTCCAGGCGCGGCTACAGCGATGAGCACATTGCGTCCATTATGCATGGCAACTGGCTGAGGTTATTAAGGAGGGCGTGGAAATGACCACTTTGGAGTCGGGCAGCTTGCTGCCTAAATTCTAAGGGTATCCCACTATGGAGTCAGGCAGCTTGCTGTCGTAATTGTGAAGTTGGGTTGAATTTCCAGGAGCAAGCTCCTGCACTCCACAAAACGAAAGGAGAATTAATTATGTCCAAGCAACAAATTACGACGAAATCAGGTGCTTCACCCATTGGAGCGTATTCACAGGGATTGCGCGTTGGCGACTTCATCTTCGTCTCCGGACAGGGACCCCTCGACCCAGCCACAGGAAAAATCGTTGGCGAAACCATCGAAGAGCAGACCGCCCGTGTGCTGGAAAACATCAAAGCCATTCTTGCAGCCGGCGGTGCGACCATGGCAGATGTAGTCAAGGTCAGCGCGCATCTCAGTGACCTGGCGCTTTTCGAGCGCTACAACAAGGTGTATGCCAGCTACTTCCCTGATCCCAAACCGACACGGACAACGGTTGGCAGCCAGTTATTAGGCATCCTGGTTGAAATTGACGCCATTGCTTACGTCGGAGAAAAATAGTGCATGCACGTGGATGAATTAGAGACACCGGTCCCCGTGGTCGATATCGAGCGCATGGAAGCGAACATTGCGCGCCTGCAGGCGTATCTCGATGAACATAAGATCGCGAATCGCCCACATGTCAAGACGCACAAAATCCCTGCCATCGCCAAGCTGCAAATGGAGGCGGGTGCAACCGGCATTACCTGTCAGAAGCTCAGCGAAGCGGAAGTCATGGCAGACGCCGGTCTCGACGATATCTTCATTCCTTATAACATCGTCGGAGAAAGCAAGCTCAAACGACTCATGGGGCTTGCGGCGCGCATCCATGTCAGCGTGACGGCCGATTCGGCCTTTGTAGTCCACGGCCTATCCCATGCAGCCAAAGAAGCCGACCTAAGTCTGACCGTGCTGATCGAATGCGATACGGGTGCGCACCGCTGCGGCGTGCAGTCCCCGGGAGAAGCAGCCGAGCTGGCCCGCTTGATCGGGGGGCTGCCCAACCTACATTTTGGTGGCTTGATGACCTATCCCACCAATGAGCATTTGGATGATTTCGTGCGCGGAACACGCGCCTTGCTAAAAGATGATCGCTTGCCGATCGAGCGAGTTAGTGGGGGCGGGACACCCTGTATGTGGCAAGCCCATACCCATCCGGAATTGACCGAACATCGCGCCGGCATATACGTCTATGGAGATCGGATCAGCCTGCGCTCCGGCGCGGTGACACTGGATACGTGCGCCCTGAGAATCTTCACAACCGTGGTCAGCCGTCCTACCCGTGAGCGGGCCATCCTGGACGCGGGCAATAAGACCTTATCGTCGGACCTGCATGGACTCGAGGGTTACGGCTATATCTGTGAATATCCCGAAGCAAAGCTTTACACTCTGTCTGAAGAGCACGGTCATGTCGATTTTTCTGCCTGTGCGCACAAGCCCGAGATCGGCGAACGTGTGAGCATTATTCCCAATCATTGTTGTACAGTGACCAGCCTATTTGACGAATTTGTTGGCATGCGCGCCGGTCAAGTGGAAGTGACCTGGCGGGTCGCAGCGCGCGGTGCAGTCCGCTAACTGCAGGGAGGTAGAATGACCGCAAGGGCAAGTCGGAAGTTCTTGGGTCGATCCAGATGGGCGATCAGTCGTTGGACTCCATCGTAATCACCTTGGGAAAGGCGCAAATGAAACTCCGCGTCTCGGTGGTTAACGCATTCCAATCCCATAGTAAAATGAAGGCATGGAAGTTCAGATCGCGGTAGCCAAGGTCAGCAAATATGCTGTCTCTGAAAGCGGCGACACCTTGGAAGTTGTCGAACGACCAGGTGGTGGTCTCTCCGTTGTCCTGGCGGACGGTCAGACTTCAGGTCGCGGCGCCAAAGCCATCTCACAAATGGTTGTGCGCAAAGTGATCAGTCTGCTTGCCGAAGGCGTTCGCGATGGAGCAGCAGCCCGCGCCGCCTCGGATACTCTTTTTACCGACAAACAGGGTAAGGTTATCAGCACGCTCAATATCGCCTCACTGGACCTGAGCAGCGGGACCATCGTCCTCACCCGCAACAACCCGGCCCCCATATTTATCTGCCGCGGCGAGGCAATCGACTGTCTCGAAGAGGAGAGTATTCCCCTGGGTACCTCCCGGAATGTGCGTCCGCTCATCAGCGAACTCCCCATTGAGCCTGGTTTGATCATTATTATCTACACCGACGGGCTCACTCACGCCGGCGAGCGACGCGGCATGCCAATGGATGTCGGTGCGGCGATCCGTTCGGTGCTGGAAGATCAGGACCCCGGCCCGCAAGCGCTGGCAGACTCACTTCTGGCCGAGGCCGTCAGCCTCGATGAAAACCGTCCCGCCGACGATATCAGCGTGCTGGTGCTAAAGGTGACCTCGCGCGTTGGAGACAATGTCCGCCGCCTGAGCGTGCGCCTGCCAATCGAGGGGAACTGGAGATTATGAAATCCGGTATCAGGCAATGGAAGGCAGGCTGGCGCGACACGATCATCCTGATGCGGGAATTTCAATCTCCCTTGTTGCTCTTTACCGTAGCCGTCGTTGGCGGCGGGTTTGCTTATGCCGCGATCGCAAACGCCGTTGGCGAGCCCGTCCATAGCGCCAGCGAGGCGATTTATATTGTTCTGACTGCCGCGTTCCTGCAACCAGTCGGAGATTTTCCCAAAGCTTTCGGTCTACAGATATTCCATTTTTTCATGCCCCTCATTGGGATTGTCATCCTGGCACAGGGATTGGCCGACTTTGGCAGTCTGCTATTCAACCGGCGGGCACGCAGTAAGGAGTGGGAAATGGCTGTCGCCTCCACTATGAAAAATCACATCGTTTTGATCGGTTTGGGACATCTTGGCTATCGGGTCGCCCAGAGATTACACGAGATGGGTGAAAACGTTGTTGCAGTTGAAATCAACCCCGGCTCGCATACCACCGCCGCAGCGCGCGATCTGGGTATCTCTGTGATTCAAGCCGATGCCAGACAGGTGGGCGCCCTCGAAGGTGCGAATATCAAAGACGCACGCACAATCATCCTTGCCAGCCAGAACGACGCCATGAACTTGCAGATCGCACTCAAGGCGCGTTCACTCAACCCAAAGATCCAGGTAGTGATCCGTATCTTCGATGAAGACTTTGCACACTCCCTCCAGGAACAATTCGGTTTCACTGCCCTGAGCGCGACGGAAATGGCAGCGCCTGTCTTTGCAGCCGCCGCGGCAGGCGCAGATGTCACCAATCCAATTTCGATTGAGGGGCAGCCGCTTAGCCTGGCCCGCTTGACCCTGCTCGATTCTTCAAACCTGGCGGATAAAACCGTCGGTTATGTGGAAGATAATTATCATCTCAATATTATCCTGCTCAGGCATGACCACCAATCTGAAATGCATCCCACCGATACGCGCCCGCTCCATGCCGGAGATACGCTGGCTGTTCTCGGCGGACCGGAACAGCTCAGCCGGTTGATGCAGGATAACCAGTAGGTCCATCACCGCGCTGACCGAAGGGAGCATAAGTTGCTCTGCGGAGTGGCGAATGCACTTCGAGGAATGCAGTCGCAGCGCAGGCAGCACGAATAGGTTAAGTACTCTTGAAATCCGCCCCTCAGGGCGGAAGTAAAATTTTATGGAGCCTCCAGGTAGTAAATCATCACTTATCGGTGTTGTGGGTCCGTGCGGCTCTGGCAAATCTACGCTGATCGCCGGTCTTGAAAAACACGGCTATACCTGCCGCCACATCGCGCAGGAACATTCTTATGTGCCGGCTATGTGGCAGAGGATCACAAATCCTGATCTATTGATTTATCTCGCGGCATCCTTCCCGGTTTGTACTGTCCGGCGGAAGCTCAATTGGCAGAAAGCAGATCACGATGAACAACTGCGCCGTCTTGCGCATGCGCGCCAGCATGCAAACCTATTGATTGATACCGATGATTTGACTCCTGAGCAAGTCCTGCAAAAAACTTTGGATTATTTAGCAAAAATACTTACTGCGCCGCCGGCAGATCCAACGCAGGATTCGCCTCCGGGGACGGCGGCTTGAGCAAGCAAACGTATTGGACGATGTGAAGGGAATTCGATCCATGAAAAGATTTTTTGCTTCTTGTCTGAGCCCATCGGCACTGTTCAGAGCAGGCCTAAGCCTGTTGCTTGTTTCCTGTTCGATCCCGTTTCCTGGCACCCAGCCACGAGCAACGCCAACTCCTGCAACGGATATCTTCAAGACCCCCTGGGAGGATCACTCTATTTTCAGGGCCGGGCTCGTGACCTCCGAACAACCTGTCCTCGCTGAACTCACCACAGCCAGCATTTATCACCTCGAATTCAAGATCGCGGATGACATCTACCATGTTACCGGCACCGAGGAAGTTCGATACACCAACGCCGAAGCCGTGCCGCTGCATGAAGTGCGGTTGCGGCTCTTCCCCAACATCCTTGGCGGCCAGATGAAAGTATCGAACGTAAGAATAGACGAGCAACCCGTCACGCCACAATATCAGCTTGAAAACAGTTTATTAATCCTCCCATTCGGAAAGCCACTTGAGCCAAAGCAAAGTACGATCCTGCGCATGGATTTTGCAGTCACAGTGCCACAGGCAGTCAACCTGAATTACGGTGTGCTGGCATATTTCCATAACGTGCTCGCGCTCGCACACTCCTATCCCATGATCTGTGTTTACAATGACGAAGGTTGGAATGCCGAGATCCCGCCGCAAAGTGGCGATGTCACTTTTGCAGATGCCTCGTTCTTTATTGTGAAAGTCACCGCGCCGAAAGGCTTAACACTGGTCACCTCGGGGCAAAAGATCAGCGCCAACGAAGCAGGTCCGGTTCAGACATTGAATGTTGCCAGCGGACCCGCCCGGGATTTCTATTTGGTGGCAAGTTCAAATTACGAAGAGACCTCCCAAACCTTCGGTGAAACTACGATCCACAGTTACGCCTCGAAGGAATTCAAGAAAGGCGCCGAGATGGCCTTGGAGGTTGCTTCGCGCGCCATTAAAGATTACAGTGCGCGCTATGCTCCTTATCCCTATACCGAATTTGACATTGTTGCGACTCCAAATCTGGCTCTGGGCATTGAATATCCAGGCATGGTCGCGATCACCTCACGCATCTACGATGTGGACCAGAACTACGGGGACACGCCCGGTAGCGTTTACATGGAGGCAACGGTCGCACACGAGACCGGCCACCAATGGTTCTATAACCTCGTGGGTGATGACCAGCTGGACGACCCGTGGCTGGATGAGTCGCTGACACAATTTGCCACGCTGCAATACTATACCGATGAGTACGGTCCAAATGGTGCACAGGGCTTTCGCAATTCGCTGGAGGGCCGCTGGGCCAGCGTTGACCGTGCGAAAATCCCCATTGGACTGCCGGTCGCCAAATATTCCGAGCAGGAGTATAGCGCCATCGTCTATGGGCGCGGACCGTTGTTCTTCGTCGCATTAAGAGACAAAATGGGCTCGGAAGCATTCGACGCGTTCATGAAGGACTACACCAGCACTCTTTCCTGGGGGATTGCCACGCCGGAGGCTCTGCAGTCTCTTGCAGAAAAACATTGCTCCTGCGACCTGGATCCATTATTCAAGGAATGGGTATACCAATAAATTGGCGGCGCTGAAGCAACAAGGGGAGATTTTGTGATTTCTCTCATAAGTCTAGCCATGCCCTCTCAACCGGGGTATAATCACCGCCGCGTGGCGCCACAGCGCCACATTTTTATGGATGGAGTAACGAAATAAATCGTCGCAATACCTACTGGTTGATCTTCATCATCTTCCTGCTTGCGCTT